>CAVFOF010000247.1:0-2662 GCA_963623895.1 bacterium | reverse complement strand
GTTTAGGAAACCTCCGTTCTATCCGTTAAACTATGGGACCAACGTAAAACTGACTGCAAAGATACATCAAATCATTGACTTAACAAAATTATTGGCTATGTTTTTAACGCTTATCCTATCAAGTTTGCTCACTTTTATGGAGTTGAACTGTGAAAACCTCTTCGATACACGTCATGATTCGCTAAAAAACGACTTGGAGTTCCTACCCGAAGGCAATTATCATTGGACACCTAATCGCTACTGGGCGAAGCTGAATCATCTGGGGCAGGAAATCATTGCGCAAGGGGCAATTGATGGATTTCCCGATAATCCCAGTCAGTCATCTCCTCTGCTCCCAGATTTTGTTGCGATGTGCGAGGTGGAGAATGATAGCGTGATGTTTGACTTAACGAAGCGTTCTCTTCTTCGAGGTGCTGGATATGAATATGTGATGACTAGCTCGCCCGATGAGCGAGGCATAGATGTGGCATTGATGTACCAGCCATTGTCATTCCAGTTGCTGCGATCTTATCCCCTACGTATCACGCCTCTTCCAGAAATGCGCCCCACTCGTGATATACTCTATGTCTCTGGTAAGGTTATTTCGGGAGACACATTGCATATCTTTGTGATTCATGCGCCTAGTAGGCGAGGGGGCGAACAGGCGTCACGACCTTATCGCTTGCATGTGGCTCAACGGTTGGCTGCGTCGGTAGATTCTATCTATGCGTTGCAGTCTGACGCCAAGATTGTGATAGCAGGCGATTTCAACGACTATCACGATTCACCAGCCCTTAAACTTCTTTATGAGCATCATCTTATTAATATATCGGCAGAGGCTAAGGGCACGCATGGAGCAGAGGGTACCTATCGCTGGCATGGGGAATGGAGAAGCATTGACCAGATGCTTTGCAGTCCTTCTATGGCGGCGAAAAAGACGGAATGCGTTGTTGGCGACAAGCCTTTCTTGCTAGAGGATGACGAAAAGTATGGCGGCAAGAAGCCATATCGCACCTATTTAGGTCCAAGGTATCTGGGCGGTTACAGCGACCATTTGCCACTTGTGGCAAGGTTTAAGCTGGAATAGCGTGCAATATTCGCCTTGCTTTCTCGTTTATAAGATGTTTATATATATAATAAGGTATAAAATAAGACAGAAATGAAGAAGATAACGAAAAGAAACTTTTTAATAGCTATGCTGTTGATGCTAACTTGCTGTATGGCGAAGGCACAAGAAAGCCTTGTGGGTAAGTTCTCGGTGATACCACGTATCGGTGTGTGCATTGCCAATATGAGTGGTAATAGCGTGCTCAATGATGGCAATGAGTTGAAGTCTAAGAGCAAGGCGGGTTTTATGGGTGGTATTGATGTGGAATACCGAGCATCTAAGGATTTGGCTGTTGGTGTGGGTGCTTACTATAGTCAGCAGGGTTATCGCTATGCGGATTTCATGACCTTGGAAAAGGAAGAGAATGGAATTAAGACCTATTCAGGCTATCACGACAATCATGCCAATTTGCATTACATCAATGTGCCCCTTACCGTAAAAGGCTATCTCTTTGACGGCTTTGCGGTAACGGCAGGTTTGCAGGTTGGCTTTTTCTTGAGTGGAAAAATCGAAGGCGAGGTGGCTGAGGTAAAGAAGGACAAGAATGGCTCTACTACCTATCAGGAATCCAAGCCTATGGAGTCTGTAGATTTCCCAGGCAAGAGCATCGAGTGGTCTATTCCTGTCGGTGTTTCATACGAATATATGAATGTTATCCTTGATGCCCGCTACCATTTCGGCCTGAGTCATGCCAGCAAGGAGGATGATGAGGTAAAGAATAAGGCTATCACAATCTCTGTGGGCTATCGCTTTACCTTATAATGTAAAATGTAATAAGGATAATAATAAAACAGAAAAAAGGCAGCATGCTACTCTTAAGCATGTGCTGCCATCGAGAGGGAAAGAAGTCCGAAGACTAGGGTTAATAATACTTTATTCATAGGAGAAATTGTTTGTGGAGTTAATTGAAAGTTCCGTTCCAAACTTCGGAACGGCCATTCCGAACAACGGAATGTACGTTCCGTACTTTGGAATGCACGTTCCGTTGTACGGAACGGAACTTTTATCTAGGTCTAAGGAAAACTTTCCTTAGGCTTCTTGCTATTTTCAGTTATATTCCTTGCCTTCTTTTTACCAGCCTGGGTTCTGCTTCAACTGAGGGTTCAAGCGAATCTGCTGCAATGGGTGGTTGTCTGGGTCGTAGCAAGGTTTGCCAAAGTACTCCATGTCTTCTTCGTTTTATCGAGTGCTACTAATATTGGGCAAAGATAGTGGAAATAATTGAGAATGGCAAGGCTTTTTCAAAAACTTCCTTAAATGATACTCTTAGTTTCGATAAAAAACATTATCTTTGAGGCTATTAATGATTAAAGGTATTGACAATGAAGATAATAGAGAGCAATATAATAGGCAAGAAGAGCCAAGAGGCTTGCGAGGATGGACTGGTAGTAACCGATGATTTCATTGCAGTGATTGACGGCAGCACGAGCAAGACCCCTCATCATCTCAATCCCAATATGAAGAATGGGCGATACGCCATGATGCTCATCTCGGAATACATTCGAGAGAAACTGAAGGCGGAAGCATCGGTAGATGACTTCTGCCAGGGCGTTACTGCCTATATATATAATAAGG
>CAVFOF010000246.1:0-5081 GCA_963623895.1 bacterium | reverse complement strand
GCACGATAGGAATTGCATGACATGCGGTCTGCCCTGAAGTACTTCAAGTCTTTTATCCACAGTTCCATCTCGCCGCGTCCGCAGTAGCGGCTATAGATGTTTTTTGCAGAGTTGTTCTTGTTCTTGGTAACTACGAAGCGTATGTTGGTTCCTTCCGCGCTAACTTCTATCTTGGCAATGACGCGCTGTTCGTATTTCCATGACGAAGCCTTATAGTCCAGCTTGTAGTATCTTCTGATGGCAATGCATTCACGCACGGCTCCGCAAACTCCCTGTTTGGCAATCTCCCTATATCTTTCGTCCTCCGCTTTCTGTGCCTTGCGGTAGTCGTTCTCCGCACGACGTTTCTGCTTGTCAACCATGGAGAGCAGCACGCTGTTGCCAGAAAGTCCCGTAAGGTAACGCACATACCACTTGTTGTAAGCCCAGTCCATGAACTCATGGCTTGCGAAGTGACTGTCGCCGCGAAGTTCAAACACGGTATTCGGCCAATGTGCATGCAGGTACTCTATTACCCGCCGCATAATGCGGGCTACGCTTAGCGATTTATTCCTGCGCCCAGGTGTCTCAGCAGGGGAAGTATAAGCCGTCCAGTATTCCCGTCGAAAAGCAGCAGGGGCATATAGCAATACTCGCCATAGTAGTTGTTGAAAAGCGAGAGTTGCTGTGCGCCGTAAGTGTTGGCGTTGGTGTCGTCGGCATCTATAACGACATGCTTCGGAGCCTTGGCAAAAGAGCGTATATACTCGTCAACAAACAGTTGGCCTATCTTGTAAAGCGTCTTGATTCCGACGTTATTTTCCAAGCGTGTCATCGTGGGCTGTGACGAGAGGTCGGCATCCGACGGCTTGCGGCCGACGGACATCTTCAGAGCACTGTCACCGCGTAACTGATTGCAATCGTTGGCATCCTCATAGCCGCAAAGGATTTGGCCAACGCGCTGGCTCACCATTTCTGGATATGTGTGATGGATGAATTCCTGCTTGCGGACATCAGGAATGAGTTGTCCTATTTTCCAAGCAATAGATGTACGCATGTTGTTCAATAATACCAATCCACCGGACATGTCCGAAGCATCGAAATCAACACGGATTTTGCTCACTTACTTAACTCCTAAAGCAAACTTGATGCAGACACACTCTGTGAAACACTACCTTAAAGAATCATTGGACAATAATTAAGCCGCCCGACTTTAAGCAACAAGCCTAAGGTTGAGCGGTTCGCTCTTATTTCCAGAAGGTCGGTAAACACGAAAGTAGGAGATAAACAACTATGATTAGTGTTTACCTCCTACTCGACTATGTAAAGTAGCTGATTATTTTCGTTCTATGTCGGAACTGAAAGTCGCAGAAACTTAGAATAAAAAGTTTCTGAAATCATTAAAGATAGCGTAAGCCATGAGTAGAAGCAATAGGGTCATACCTATAGTTTGTGCGCATTCCATAAACTTGTCGCTTGGCTTGCGACGAGTGATTACCTCGAAGAGCAAAAAGAGCACATGGCCGCCATCTAGTGCAGGGATGGGAAGTATATTCATGAAGGCCAACATTAGTGAGATAAAGGCTGTTAGTTCCCAGAAGCGATACCAGTCCCATGAGGTAGGAAACAAGCTCCCGATCGCCCCAAATGAACCAACGCTCTTGGCACCATCAGAGGTGAATAGATACTTAAGGTCATCAACATAGCCTACTAGCACTTTCCAACCATGAGTGATGCCTGCGGGAACGCTTTCAATTAGACCAAAATTGCGAGTGACCGACTGATATTCGTTCACCATCGGGTTGTGCCAAGTAATGCCCAATGTGTAATCAGTGTTAAGCATTAATGCTAATGTATCAGTCGTGTGATTGGCGTGTTCAACTACCAAAGATGCCTTGCGTAATCGGGCACTGTCGGCCTTTGTAGCTGATTGTAGTACGTCGTCCATTGTGCCGCGAATCACGTTGAAATCGTTTACAGTCATGAGGCTCTTGCCATTGAAACCTAGCACTTTATCACCCTTCATAACGCCCGCTTTTGCTGCAGGACTTTTGGGCACTACACTATCTACCAATGAGGGAATTAGCGGTTCTAAGAAGCGGGGCTGTTGCTTTATCATTTCTAGCATGTTAAGGTTGCCAGGAAGGGCAATCGTAACCTCTTTGTTGTTGCGTAGAACGCTTACGCTATGGGCTTCACTAATATCTCGATAAACGTTTCCATCAAATTTTTCGAACGTCTGTCGCTCAGTTTTCAATGGTATGTCCCCGTCTCTGAAACCGAGTTGTTGAGCTTGTTCATTATACTTAAAGCCATGGGTAATATTCTTCATGGGAATATAGGTCTCCCCCCAAGTGAACAATACAGCAGAATAGATAATAAAGGCTAGAATGAAATTCACCAACACACCGCCAATCATGACAAACAAACGTTGCCAAGCTGGTTTAGCACGAAACTCCCAGGGCTTCACAGGTTGACGCATTTGTTCCTTGTCCATCGATTCGTCAATCATGCCAGCTATCTTTACATAGCCTCCCAATGGAAGCCAACCAAGACAATAGGTTGTGTCACTATGTTTGGGTTTAAACTTAAGAGGAGTGAACCAAGGGTCAAAGAATAAACAAAATTTTTCTACTCTTATCTTGAATAGTTTGGCGAAGAAGAAATGTCCGCCTTCATGGAGTACAATGAGTATGGAGAAACAAAGGATGAGCTGTAGTGCTCGTATGAAAAATACTTCCACGGCTTTGGTGTCTTAAAATGGGTGGTTAATTACTTTTACTTTGGTTAATTAAGCGGGAATACTTAAATGTGGTTTGCAGTCTGTATTCGAACGTGCGTATCCGTCTTAAATAAGTCATCTAGCGTTGGGTGCTCGATGAAGCTAGTCACTTGCATGGCTTTCTCGATGAGGTCAGCAATTTGGTGGTATTTTATTCTACCTTTTCTGAATGCTTCGTTTGTTACTTCGCCAGCTGCATTGAGGGTGCATGGCATGTTACCACCTCTTTTTATGGCCTCATAGGCCAATTGCAGACAGGGAAAGCGCTCAAAGTCTGGTTGCTCAAAATGAAGGCTTCCTAATTTAAATAGGTCGAGTGCTTCCGTATTCAACTTTATACGTTGTGGATAGCTAAACGCATACTGTATGGGTAGGCGCATATCGGGTGTCCCCATTTGAGCGATAACGGCACCATCCTCGAATTCCACGGCCGAATGAATGATGCTCTCGGGGTGTACCACTACTTGTATGTCGGTTGACGGAACGCCATACAACCAGTGTGCTTCTATCATTTCAAACCCCTTATTAAGCATTGTTGCTGAGTCGATAGTTATCTTTTCTCCCATTTTCCAATTGGGGTGTTGCAGAGCTTGAGCTGCCGTAACATGCTTCATTTCCTCTAAGGAAAATTTACGGAAAGGACCACCTGAAGCGGTAAGCAAGATACGTCGTATAGCGTTGTTCCCTTCGCCATTCAAGCATTGGAAGATGGCAGAATGCTCGCTATCAACGGGGAGAATTGAAACTTTGTTCTCTAGACATAGGTTGCGGATGATATTTCCCGCCACAACTAGTGTCTCCTTGTTTGCCAATGCTATGGTTTTGTGGGCTTTGATAGCTGCGATGGTTGGCCGTAATCCAGCGAAGCCTACCATAGCAGTAAGCACAATATCTACCTCATCGCTCTCCACCACTTGGCACAATGCTTCAACTCCTGCATATACTTTTATGGGTAAGTTCTGTAGCGATTCTTTGACGTAAGCATACTTATCCTCATTGGCAATAACTACGGCATCAGGGTTGAAGCATTGGGCTTGCTGAATGAGCAAGTCTGCATTGTTCCCTGCGGTGAGAATGCGTGCTTCAAAGAGGTCTGGATGCTGACTGATAACATCTAAAGCCTGTGTTCCAATTGAGCCCGTAGAGCCTAGTATGGCTATTTTTCTCATACGATTTTATTTAATTCGGTAAGGTGCGGATTGTTTTTTTACAATCCATTAATTGTTGAGGTTGAGCAGTTCTTCTGGTATAAAGAGCCTAATGCTTCTTTCTTGTAAATCGAAGTCAAGCAAGAAGTCGTTGTGAAAGGGAAATAGAAGTTCTTGTCCTTCCATCGTGTCTATTGATAATAGAATATTACTTGACGAATCGTCCACATATGCAATAGTTCCAAGTTCTTCGTTCTCTTGGTTGAAGACTTTAAATCCAGTAAGAGCTTTGTAGGACGATAGCGTTGCTTTATTCTCTGTAGATGGTTGGGCTAGGTGTTTCTTTGGGTAGAAGACTCGATGGCCAACCAATTTGCGAGCCTGTTCCTCTTTGTCCACATCGCAAAACTTTAGTATGGCTGTCTCGTCATTCTTAAATCGGTATTCTTCCCAGAAGAATGGCACAAGGATACCATCCATGTCTAGGACAAAATAGTCGGCCGTTCCAGTGTCAAAACAGTCATCGGTGAAGCAGAGTTCCACTTCGCCTCGTAGTCCTCTATGCTTGCTTATAAATCCTATGTTAAAAACCTCGTTCTCGTGAATCATTAGTGGGGTGGATTGCGTGTGTCTTTAATCTATTCGTTTGATGTTTGCGCCGAGTTTGTTTAGGCGTTCCTCAATCCGTTCGTAGCCTCTATCAATTTGTTCCACGTTGTTGATTTCACTCGTACCTTCTGCGCTAAGAGCAGCTATAAGCAAGGCTATGCCTGCTCGAATGTCGGGCGATGTCATGCGTTTCCCGCGAAGCTTAATCTTATGGTTATGGCCTACGACAACGGCTCTGTGGGGGTCGCATAAAATGATTTGTGCCCCCATGTCGATGAGTTTGTCCACGAAGAATAATCGGCTTTCAAACATCTTTTGGTGGAACAAGACGGTGCCCTTTGCTTGCGTTGCTACAACTAGCAACACACTGATGAGGTCGGGGGTTAAGCCTGGCCATGGAGCATCGGCCAACGTCATGAATGAACCATCAATAAACGACTCTATTTGGTAGTGTTTTTGGGTAGGAATGAGGATATCGTCCCCCTTTATGTAGAGTTTTATGCCCAGTCTTCGGAAGGCTTCAGGAATGATGCCTAGCTGTTTTACTCCTGCTTGTCGAATAA
>CAVFOF010000245.1:0-2015 GCA_963623895.1 bacterium | reverse complement strand
ACACCCCATTTAGCCCCTTTTCCGCCCCTCTGGCACTCTCATCCACCCCAATCCGGCAAAACCCCTCACAGCCCCAAACCATCGCGCCCATGAGCGACGAGGAACACCACCAGGCACCTTCATCAACCCACCAATCAATCCACCGTCACCCCACCAACAACCACATCATCTACCCACCAATAACCCCACCATATACCCACCAAGCCCCCCCATTTCCCTCCTCCCACACCCTATTTCGCCCCATTCACAACCTCAATGTAAAGCAACCCCTTCAACCACCGTTCAAATCGTCCCCAAACGTAAAGCCAATGTAAACCCAATGTAACGTTTCGTTTTTCCCTCCCATTCCCATCCTTCCTCCCCAATCCCTTGTATATCAACCCTTTCGCCGATTACCCTCTCACTCCACATTTACACGTTTCGTTTTATCCCCCGTAGATAGCTCCGAAGTCACACCAGCGGTAAACGGAAGGGTGTGAACGAAGAATTTCGTGCTGATGGCGTTCACGTCCTTCAACAGGCGCAAGCAAATCTTCACATCCTCTAGCCGCAGCATGGCCTCATGGATATACTGACTTTTCCCTTTCGTCGATTTGAAGGCATAAGCCACGTTCATCACCTCGCTGGTCATGGCTTCGAGCATGCGCGACCCTACCGTGTAGCGCAAGTCGCGAGGGATGCGGCTATAACACACGGTCAGTTCCTTCAGCAGCGTGTAGGAACGCACATACACCGACTGGTCGGTGTAGAGCTTGGTTAGCTTCTTGCTCACAGGAGCGTTGGGGGCTTCCTCTGGAGCTGGGGACTTTTGGGGGGATGGTGGTAACATCTTCTTCTCAATTTGATGAGCAACGAGTCAAAATAACCAACAAATTGGGGCGACGCAGGGACGCATCGCCCCCCAATTTGTTGCTGCGTCACCCCAATTTTGAGGTCATTTTTGTTGTTGGCAATGGTTATGAGGACATTAGTCTTGCAGCAGACTCTTCAGCTCTGCTACAAAGTTCATGCAGTCGAGGGGCGAGGAGCGCTCTAGTGGGAAGGTTCTTAGGCGCAACATCACCTCTTGCTCCACGCTCAGCTGCCGCCTCATCGGTTGCGAAACAGAGTGACCAGCGCTCGCATAGGTGTTATGTTGGGGTTCGTTAGCCCTCGTTGCACCCACCTGCTGCTCTTTCCATTCGCTAAAGGAGGCTATCACATCTTTTTGCTCGGCCTCCGTCAGTTGTAAACGGAGGAGTTTGTCGCTCTGTTTCGTTACGGTTCGCTTGCTGGTCCATTTCTGCAAGGCCGTGTCAGGAAATCCTACATAACATAGCCACTGACCCAAACCCTTATAAAAACGCGATGTCACCTTAAACGGATGCACATACTTACACAAGGCGAAAGCCCCTTGCTCATAAGCTCTCCAAAACAAGCCTTCGCGCACAAGCAGAATGGCTTTCTCCTGCTGTGCCTTGGCCATTGATTGCAATATCTCACTTATTGACATATTGATATGCGTTTTTTTAAAAAAATTTCGAGCGCCTTCGGCGCTTTTGTTTTTTACCTTTTCCTCTTGCGTTTCTTCTTGTAGTTCTGAGGTAAGGAAGAATTTTAAGTTTTAAGTGCGTCTTCGACGCAAGAAGAGCGATTAATCGCTCTAGAGATGTGCATACGCACATCTTAGGGTTCTGCGACGGGACGAACGGGGAAACCAAAGTAACGGTAGTTGACGTAGACGCTGCGGTAGTCACTGTATAATTCGAGGTCGTACGCGATGTTGCGGTCGCTAGCGAAGAGCGTACTCGACCAGTAGAAGCCGTTCGAGCCCAGAAGGTTGAGGTCGCTCCCGTGGTGAAAGCCCGAGGCCGGGAGGAAGATGCTATTGCCATTGGAGCCTGCTACTAAGTAACCGTTGTGGGCAGAATCCCAATTCCAGGTACATTTGTTGACCAATTCTTCGAATTCTTCTTGAGTCGGCATGCGATAACCAGTGCCCCAATTAACAGTGGCGGCATCATCCTCGGGGTCGA
>CAVFOF010000244.1:0-2043 GCA_963623895.1 bacterium | reverse complement strand
CGTAAGGAAAGTGTGGAGCCAGGTTGTTACTAATGAAAAATCGAACATTTTGTTTCTTATCTGAGTTTACGAGCTTTACTCGCATTGTGCATAAATAATGAGTGGCTTTAGTTTCACTCCTTTATTGTATATATGCGTGTGCGAGTGTTAGCTTATGAAACTTTTTGTGGATTTATCGGTCGATATCAGGCACTACGTAGTCCACCGTACCGCCAATGGTGATTAAGTCGGCCAGCATGTTGCCGCTGCAAGCAGTGTCCATCACGGCCACCAAGGGGAGGCCTGTTGAGCGATAGTGCAAGCGGTAGGGCGACTTGTCGCCTTTGCTTTCGATAAACACGCCCATGCGTCCGCGGCTGCCCTCTACTTCGCTGTAGAATGTGCCCACGGGGAGCTTGATGATAGGCTTCATCTTTTCTTGATAGTTGCCTTCGGGAATGTTGTCGATGAGTTGCTCAATGATGTTCAAGCTTTCTTTGATTTCGTCGAGACGAATCATGTAGCGGGCAAACGAGTCGCCTTCGGTGCGTACCACTTCGTTGAACTCTACGCGGTCGTAGGCAGCATAGGGGCGAAGCTTGCGCAAGTCGTTGTGCCAACCTGAGGCACGACCTGTGCCGCCAGTGCAGCCAAACGAGATCACTTGCTCTTTGGTGAGCACGCCCACACCCTTAGAACGGTTCTGGAAGATAACGTTACCCGTGAAGATGTCGTGATATTCCTGAATGTTCTTGCGCATTATGGTGATAAACTCCTTCACACGCTTTTGGAAGTTGGGGTGGATGTCGTAGGTTACGCCGCCAATGGTGTTGTAGTTCAAGATGAGGCGTCCGCCGCAGGTTTCCTCGAAGATGTCGAGAATCTTCTCGCGGTCGCGGAAGGCATAAAGGAAGGCGGTGGTGGCACCGAGGTCTTGGCAAAGGCAACCGAAGAAGAGGATGTGTGAGTCGATACGTTGCAACTCGTCCATAATGGTACGAATCACTTGCACGCGGTCGCTCACCTCCACTCCCATAGCTTGCTCAATACACATGCACAGGGCGTGACGGTTTTGCATGGCTCCCAGGTAGTCCAAACGGTCGGTCAAGGCCAAGGTTTGGGGGTAGGTCATGCTTTCGCTGATTTTCTCTACACCGCGGTGAATGTAGCCCAACACGGGGTCGACTTTCTTGATGATTTCGCCCTCGAGTGCCACACGGAAGTGGAGCACACCGTGGGTTGAAGGGTGCTGCGGACCGATGTTTACCACGTAATCTTCTGGTTGGAAAATCACGTGTTCCACTTTGCTTACGCTGCCATCCTCGTGTAGTTCATACTCGGTGGTAGTGTCGGCTAGTGGCTCATTGGTCATGTGTTGTGGGTCGAAGGGGTTGTCCTCCTCGGGCTTATTGTCTTTACGCATGGGGTAGCCCACCCAATCCTCGCGCATAAAGATGCGGCGCATGTCGGGATGGTTCGTAAAGATAATGCCAAAGTAGTCGTACACCTCACGTTCGTAGATGTTGGCTATGTCCCACAAACTGCTTACTGAGGGAATCATTGCATTCTCGCGGTCGGTGCATACGCATTTTACGCAAGCTTGCTTCTTGTTCTCGGTGTTCTCGAGCTGATAAACCACGCCAATGCCATCGTCCATCCAGTCCTCGCCCACAAGGTTGAGCAAGAAGTCCATGCCTTCCTCATCGTGCAGACGTTTCATTTCTGCAAAGAGTTCGGCGGGGCTAATTTCCTTGGGCTTCAGTTCGTTTATAGCGGGCTTAGCTGGGGCTACCATGCGGGGAGCGGGCTTCACGGCGGGCTTAGCTGCTGCGGCTGTAGCGGCAGGTTTAGCAGCGGCAGGAGCTGTAGCAGGTGCTGCGGCAGTGGGAGCAGCGGCGGGTTGTGTAGCCTCTGCGCTGGGTGTAGCTGTAGGTTTCAATTCTTCGCTCATGCCTCTTCTTCCTGATTAAAAAGTTCTTCTTCTTTTTCTTCAGCAATGTATTTGTAAGGATCTTTCTGCTTACGGTTGGTAGTGCCGAAGAAGTTTTCTACTTTCACAATGCG
>CAVFOF010000243.1:0-2055 GCA_963623895.1 bacterium | reverse complement strand
AGCGAGCGATTTGTGCTACACGACAGTCTGCAAACGTGCTTCAAGCAAGCCCAACAAAAACAGCTCGCTGGTAAAAACGAGGAAGCCATTGCCTTATTTAAACGCTGTCTAGCGATTGACTCCCCCGACACCCTCACTCAGCTCAAACTGCAACCCATCGTAATCGATGCGATGCAGCACCTCTTCGACTGCTATAAATCCGCCTCAAAAAACGATGAGTGTCTAGAAGCATTCAACCAAATGCATGCGCACCCCACCCAAGTAGTGAAAAACTACTGCTGGCGCGACCTACACACCCTGCAAGCCTACGCCACCTTTTTCTCAGATAAAGGTCAAACCGAAGCCGAAAGCCTCATCTTGAGAGCTTTGAAAATGCCACTCAAAGGGCTTAAAGAGACAGAACAAGAGGACGATTGCAATAAGCGCAACCTAGAGGCCGAACGAGAATTCCGCGACTACTCCTACGCCTCCGCCATCTGCTACAATAATTCCGAACGACAGGATGACGTAATCCGTTGGTGTAAGAAGGCCATCGAAAAGTCCAAATTGTGTAATGATGCCTCTGGCTCGCAGTTGGTGCTAGCTAGGCTCAGTGCCGTCTACATGAAACGGAGTCAGGTGATTGATGCTATCAACCTTTCGAACGAGGCTACCAGCTATGCCAAAAGCACCAAAGATACCATCTCCTACATCAACGCTTGCAACGTGCTCTCGTGCATCTACCACGAAATCCAAATGCCCGACCTAGCCAATAAAGTTGCCGACGACGCCATTAACCTGTTGGAACAAAGCACTAGAAGAGACCCCGTAATTGCCGCAAAGGCTTATCTATGCAAGTCGAACGCTTGGTTCACGATTAAGAACAACAAGGAATGTCTGAATTGGTGGAAAAAGGCTAATGAGCTATCGAAGAAGATGCCCTACGACAATATACAATATGAAGTGGACTTTTCGTATGCGGCCTACCTTATCAACTTAAACCAACGCAACGACCTGCAGCGAGCCATCAGCATGATGCAAAAAGTGGTGAAACATTCCGTTGCGTTCCGATCGAGAGCCTACCACTACTTGGCACGAGCCTACGAGCAAATAGGCAACGACCCGCTATGTGAAGCCATGCTCGACTCCATGTACCACTACGAGCATGCCACCAATCCGCCCATCTTGGCTCGCCGAGCAACCAACTTTGCCATCACCCACTACTTGCGCACGAAAAACGCCGAAATGGTGGCTCGCTACACTGCCGACAAACAACTAGAGGACGAGACATTCCATTCGAGAGAGGTGATGCAACGCTTGGTGAAAGACATGGTGCAAAAGAAAGTCCTGGCCGAGCAAAGGGAGCTAGAGGACGCAAGGCAACAAGGGCTGATGAAACGATGGATACACCTCTCAATCAATGCCCTATTTGCAGCAGCCATCTTCGTGTTCATCTTCATTCTAATCCGCCGCCGACGCAAGCATAGCCACGAAAAGCAGAAAATAATGCAGGCCATGAGCGAGCAAAAGCAGGAGCTTGACAACGTGACGCAGCAACTGGAATTAGCCAAAAGCCAAATCAACCGACAGGCTGAAATGCTGAAATACATCGATACGCTCAGCACCGAAACGGGCATGCGGAAGTTTGAAGTGCTCTTCGAAAAATACTATCCCAATTTTGTAAAAACTATCAGAGATACCGCCCCCGACCTCAACCGCAAAGAGTTCATCACCTGTTTGCTCATCTATCTCGGTCTGAACTCGACGCAAATAGCCCAATCTCTCAACGTGAACCCTCGCACCATAACAGTCTATCGCTACCGACTAAAGCAAAAGCTCAAACTCGAAAACGAAACGCTCGACGAGTTTTACGCTAGAATGGGGCAGAAAGACTAATTGGCATGCTAGCAACGAAAATAACCCCAAAATTGGGGGCGACGCGTCCCCGCGTCGGCTTGGGGAAGAGACGCTAGAGGGAAACAATGCTAGAAAGAAACAAAGCTAGAAATTCTCTCAAAAAAAGGGAGTTTCCACTTGCGCCGACGCGGGGACGCGTCGCCCCCAATTTTGTGATAA
>CAVFOF010000242.1:0-2108 GCA_963623895.1 bacterium | reverse complement strand
AAAGAATTCGTCAGACGGCGTCTCGCAGACTGCACAACAGATATTACGCTAAGACAATGCGTAATGCAGTACGTAAGCTCCGCGCTACGACTGACAAAGCAGCTGCCACAGAACTTCTGCCGAAAGTTCAGAAGATGTTGGATAAGCTTGCAAAGAATAACATCATCCATAAGAACAAAGCCGCTAACATTAAGAGCGGTGTGATGACACACATCAACAAACTGGCCTAATCCTTTATACAATCTATCTATTGTGATTAGCCGTTTGGGTTCATAAGGTAAAAGGTTTAGCCTTCGTTTCTCACCGAAACGAAGGTTTTTTTTATTCCCAAACAACAAATTGGGCGCGACGCCCCCCCCGCGTCGGTGCAAGAAGGAACTCAAGTAAAAAAACTATTTTAATCCTTCTCCTCCCCTAATCAAAAATCGCAAACTACTACCTAAATATAATACTCCACAGGATCAGTAATCCCCGCCCGCATAGCGTAACGAGCAGCCTCGTAGGCCGTAGAAACCCCCAATTTTCGGAAAATATTCTTCTTATGCGTCACAATAGTATGCACCGACGAATTGCGACGCTCCGCAATGGCTTTTGCGCTCAGCCCCTCGGCAATGAGTTTGAGAATCTCCGTTTCACTTTGCGTAAGATGAGCCTCTCTCAGTGAACTGCCAGCCGACTGACTCAGCACATCGGCCACAGCCGAACAAATAGTGCGCACACCCTGTTGCAGGCGATAGGCTGCTTGCAAGAACTCCTCACGAGTGCAATCCTTAGTCAAGAAACTTACTTGCAATTCGGCCGAAAACATACGCACCAAATTCTCGGCAAACTCTGCCGAAAGCAACAGCCAACAGGCATGAGGAAAGCGGCGCAAGAAGATGAGCAAATTCTCGGGCGTAGTGAAGTCGAACAAGGAGAAGTCCAACACCACCACCGCATCGGAATGTTTCTGCAATAGCTCCGCCAACTGCTCCTTGGCCTTAGCATGCGCCAAAGGCTGACCCACTAGGTAGTGGGTCAGCGCATCGCTAGTAAGTGACTGATTGTCTGAAATTATATACATTAAACTGGATATTCTTCGAAGGCGTAAAGCACTGTAGAGAGATAGCGTTCGCCCGTATCTGGGAGCAGAGCTACAATAGTTTTTCCTTCATTTTCTGGCTTCTTGGCTTGCTCCAAGGCTGCATGGAAGGCTGCGCCTGAGGAGATGCCCACCAATAAGCCTTCTTGTTTAGCTAAAAGGCGAGAGGCGCGAATAGCATCGTTGTCAGCAATAGGAAGAATTTCGTCAGCAGCCTCATAGCTGAAATTCTTAGGTACAAAACCAGCACCAATGCCTTGTATTTTATGCGCTCCCGAAGGGTTGCCCTCCAACACCGCACTTGTGGCAGGTTCTACGGCAATCGCCTTGATTTCTGGGTTGTGGCTTTTGAGGCCGCGAGAGGTGCCGCTTAGTGTGCCGCCCGTGCCCACACCCGCTACGAAGATATCGACCTTACCATCCGTGTCACGCCAAATTTCTTCGGCCGTGGTGCGTGTGTGTGCAGCGGGGTTGGCTGCATTTTCAAATTGTTGGGGAATGAAGCTACCTGGATGTTGCTCTTGCAACTCCAACGCACGCTTAATCGCTCCCTTCATACCTTCCGAACCCGGAGTAAGCACGAGTTCTGCCCCCAAAGCCTTCAGCAAGTTGCGACGCTCGAGACTCATCGTTTCGGGCATGGTGAGAATGATGGGGTAGCCCTTAACAGCCGCCACCCAAGCAAGGCCAATACCCGTGTTGCCGCTAGTAGGCTCAATGATTATGCCGCCAGGCTTCAGCGCACCGCGCTCTTCGGCGTCGGTAATCATGGCATAAGCCACACGGTCTTTAACACTACCGCCAGGGTTGAAGGCTTCAATTTTTACAAGTAGGCGAGCTTTCAAGCCCAATGCCTTTTCTACGTTACTTACTTCGAGCAACGGCGTGTTGCCCACGAGTTCTGTCAGCGATTGATAAATCTTGCTCATATCTTTGTGTCTTTTTGTTTTATTATTCTAAAGTTAATTCGCCATTCTTTCCGTTTGACGATGCAAAGATACGGCAGTTTTCACAGCAAATATATACC
>CAVFOF010000241.1:0-2111 GCA_963623895.1 bacterium | reverse complement strand
GAATAAGCGTTGATATCACTGCCAAGTCTTCGCCACTTTCATCATTCTTTATAATCGGAATTTCTACATTCTATAAAATTCAGAAACCAAGTTTACCATACTAGTCGATTTCGGAATGAGAACAGCAAAAAAAGAATGAGTGGCCAAGCAAGGAACTAGCCTGACCACCCGTTTCTTTAGTATTTTTACTACTCCGCACTCACCACGTATTTTTCCAAGAAATTGGTAAGAGTTCGTTTTAATATAGCTCGCATACTACGTCGGTCTATATCATCGTTGAAATTTGTCTGAGCATCGTCATAACTATAGCTTTCTTGGTAACTATATTCATCGTTGTAGGAACAAATCCTTAAAGCTCTCAAATCAATATTGCCTGATAAATCAGGGGTTGAAAGTTCATATTGTCCTGAATTGTAATGATACTTTAGTTCATAATACTCGTCTCCGAATTTAGCGATTACGGTAATCGTTTTAGTGGATAAATCCAAGTAGGAGAGCAAGTATTCTCCTATTTTTCCATAATTTTGAAACGATGTATAAATGCCATCTAAAGTCAATTTATATGTTTTCTTTTGTTTTACTACCGCGTCATCGTCTTCCTCTGTTGGAGTTACTTCGGGAATATCTATTCCATTATAAGAAGCTATAGCCTGAGCAAAATAATAAAGCACCAAAGCCTTACAATCTTCTGATAATTTGGCCTCTTGAGCGAACAAGCCATAATCGTTGCCAAAGCATAAGAATAATGCCTTATGCTTAAACTCATCGTCTTTAGATAAGTAGTCATCGTAGGCCTCTTTTATGCAAATTTGATAACCTTGATGAGCAACAGACTTTGTTAGGGCATCACCAAAAGAATAGAATGGTAAATGCGGCTCTTCTTGCCCCGTAACCTTATCGCTAGGCTTCCAGTTAAAACGATTTCGAGAAACAAGAATATTGCGAATCTTGTTTTTGGCATAACGATCCTCAAAACTCGTGGTAGAAGCATCATCATTTCCCCAAGAATTCTCGAGTTCTGCCCCTGTTCTATATTTCACAATATATTCATAATCTGTAGCTTTGTTCTCTGCCACAGAAAAATCATATGCGAGGTTTTCATGTATTTCTAGCAAAGAAGGGGTGCTTACATTAAACAAAGGAGCACCTGACGCCTTAGGGTCTACCTTAAGTTTTACTTTGTATACGCCGTAGTCATACTTTTTGAAATAAGCTGTTTTATAACCATGATAATAGGCCGACAACTCTGGCTCATCGTGGGAAAGCAGATTATAGGGATTGCTTAAGTTGCGTTTGCCACTAAAACCCGCATTGGGAATTAGCTTCCATATGCCTAACTCATCCCACATACGCCAAAGACCCTTCGCCTGCTTATAACCAAAAGTTTTGTAACTGATTTTATCAATACCAGCTGGATTTTTCTCCTCCTCACGATTGTAGAGCTGAGGGGAGCATATCACTCGCAACACATTGAAAAAGTTTTGCGTCATGCGCAAGCCATCTCCTTCTGACGAACAAAGCTTGGTCGGAAGTAAGATGTTATCGTTAATGACCTTATAATTCGAATTAGCTTTTCCTTTAGGAACGAGTTGAAAACTGCACCAATGACTCTTTTTCTGTCCGCCAGCGTAGTCGCAAGGACGCACACACACCCAATAGGTAACCTTGTCGCCCACCATCTGCTGAATGACATCGCCAAATTGATAATAAGGCACTTTGTCTGGGTTGTCATTATTTCCCAAAGCCGAAGCGGGCACAAAGCGTATCTGCGTGAGGTGAGGCAATTGCTTAACGTTGACATCGAGCGTGGCATAAACGTCGGATGCATTTTGCGTCGTAAACTCCAACGTGCCTACTCCCGACTGCTCCCACTTTTCATTTTGCACCATACCATCAACCCCCGCAGCAATCATGCTGCGATATTCACGATATGCCTCTTCAGCACTGCTAGTGGCTACATAGCGCACATAGGGTTGAGCAGCATCAACCACCTCTCCAATGGTAGGCTCAGCGACATAACTATCGCTATCCCAATTATTAGGCAAGGAATCAACTTCGGCTACTACGCCCAATAAACAAGATAGAACATCGTATTTCTGATAGTTTTGTTC
>CAVFOF010000240.1:0-2136 GCA_963623895.1 bacterium | reverse complement strand
TATCGTTTTTAATTTCACCACTAAGATAAGTGAATTTTTCGACACGTGCAAGCGCTGGCCAACTTATTGTTATCCAACGACTTGCATTTTAATAACACACTTAATTCTGCTAATTTAAGGTATAATATAGGTGTGCAATGCGCAATTGCTGAGAGGGAGAAAGTGTTCGACTGCTCATCCCTTCACCACTCAACAAGCGCATTTGCGCACCTTCTTGTTTAAACTATGATTTCAGTAGAACATTTATCGGTTGAGTTTAGCGCCCGACCCTTGTTTACCGACGTATCCTTCGTTGTCAATAAGAAGGATCGCATTGCCCTTGTAGGCAAGAACGGAGCTGGAAAGTCAACCTTACTAAAAATACTTTCAGGGCAAGCCGAACCCACCTCGGGCGTGGTGGCCGTGCAAAATGACATCACCATTGGCTACCTGCCACAGGTGATGGTGTTGAGCGACGAGCACACCGTGATGGAGGAAGCCGAAAAGGCCTTTGAACACATCAGTGAACTGCAAGCCTTGGTGCAGCAGCTCAACGACCAACTGGCTGAGCGAACCGACTATGAAAGCGAGGAATACATGCAGCTTGTGGAACGCTTCACCCACGAGAGCGAACGTTTTCAGATGATGGGCGGCATGAACTATCACGCCGAACTAGAGCGCACTTTGCAGGGCTTGGGATTTGCCACAACCGACTTTCATCGCCCTACTAGCGAGTTCTCAGGAGGATGGCGCATGCGCATAGAGCTTGCCAAACTGTTATTGCGTCGCCCCGACGTGTTGCTGCTCGATGAGCCTACCAACCACCTCGACATTGAGAGCATCCGCTGGCTCGAGAAATTCTTGCAGCGGTCGGCTAGTGCCGTGGTGCTAGTAAGCCACGATAAAGCCTTTATCAACAACGTGACCAACCGCACACTTGAAATAGCATGCGGCAAGATTACTGACTATAAGGTGAACTATGACGAGTTTGTGAAGCTGCGTAAGGAACGCCGTGAACAACAACTGCGAGCCTACGAAAACCAACAGAAGGAAATCGCTGACATCAAGTACTTCATAGAGCGGTTCCGCTATAAGCCCACGAAGGCTGTACAGGTGCAAAGTCGCATTAAGCAACTCGAAAAGATTGTGCCTATTGAGGTAGATGAGGTGGACAATGCCACCCTCCATCTAAAGTTTCCCCCTTGTTCCCGTTCGGGCGACTATCCCATTATTTGCGATGACTTGCGCAAAGATTATGGTTCGCACTGCGTGTTCCACGATGTCAACCTCACAATCAAGCGAGGAGAGAAGGTGGCCTTTGTCGGCAAAAACGGTGAAGGTAAGTCGACCTTAGTGAAGTGTATCATGGACGAAATTCCCTACACAGGTACGCTGAAGGTGGGTCACAACGTGAAGATTGGTTATTATGCTCAAAACCAAGCGCAATTGTTGGATGGCGAGCAAACCGTTTTTGACACCATCAACTGGGTGGCCAAGGGCGACATACGTCTCAAAATATGCGACATCCTCGGAGCCTTTATGTTTGGCGGAGAAGCCTCAGACAAGAAGGTAAAGGTGCTCTCTGGCGGTGAACGCTCCCGACTGGCCATGATCAAACTGCTGCTTGAACCTGTCAACTTCCTAATCCTCGATGAGCCGACCAACCACCTCGATATGCGCACAAAGGACGTGCTCAAAGAGGCCGTGCTTGCCTTTGATGGCACCGTCATCATCGTAAGCCACGACCGCGACTTCCTCAACGGCCTTGTATCGAAGGTCTATGAGTTCGGAGGAGGTAACGTGCGTGAGCACCTAGGTTGCATCTACGATTTCTTGCAGAAGAAGGAACTAGAGTCGCTTGACGAGCTCCACACCGCAGGGTCTCCTTCAGCAGGTACCGCCAAGTCTTCAGGAAATGCATCTGCAGACAGTGCCCCCTCCGAAGGAAAACAATCTTATGAAGAAAGAAAGGAGCAAGCTAAGCAACGACGTAAACTCGAAAAAGAGGTGGAACGCTGCGAAAAGGAGGTGAGCCGACTAGAAGAAGAAAAAGCTAAAATAGAAGAGCAACTAACCACGCCTGAAGGGGCAGCCGATGCCTCTCTCTTCGAAAGCTACACTCAGGTGCAGCAACAACTGCGTGAGGCTGAGGCCGCC
>CAVFOF010000239.1:0-2246 GCA_963623895.1 bacterium | reverse complement strand
GCTTAGGTTGATAAGCTGCACGGGCAATTTGTAATGCGCTTTTTTCCATGAGAATATTTATGTTTATAAAAAAAGTTTGTTTGGGGAATATTGACTATGTGTGGATAGCGTAGCCAAGGTTTAAATACTGTAGCTATCCAATCGCATCTTATTCTAGTTGCAAAGTTACGTTTTTTACCTTAAACTACTGTGTTTTCGCATCCTTTTTTCTTGTAAATAGTCGAACGGGATGTTTTGTGTAGCATCGTAAGGGGCTTACGAATGGTTGTTCTTTATAAAAAACCATACTTTTTCAAGAATAATTGAACCTGTTTTGTATACTCCTTGGGGTACTTCTGATAGCTTCGTGCGTGTTGTGCATCGGTGGCAAGCCAAATAGCCTTGGGGGAAGGCTTTGCTTGGAAAAGCGAGTAGACCATGTTAGTAGGTACGAAATCGTCGGCTGTGCCGTGAATAAAGAGCATGGGCTGTCTGCATTTCTTTACTTGGTTGAGCGCAGAGGTCTCGTAGAAGTTCCAACCATAGCGTAGTTGACACAAGGCAGAGGCGGTAGGAATAATAGGAAAAGTTGGAAGTCCGAATCTACCTTTCAGTTCCTTTTTGTATTCATCGTATACAGATGTATACCCACAATCTTCAACATATAGTTTTACGCTCTTAGGCACATCTGGGTCGCCTGAGAGCATCATTATGGTTGCGGCCCCCATGGATACTCCATGTACAACAATGTCGACTGTATCAGAGAACAAACGAGGGGCCATTTTTACCCATTCTTTCACGTCCAAACGGTCGAACCAGCCCATTTGAAAGTGGTCGCCCTCACTACGCCCAGCATTGCGAAGGTCTGGTACTAAAATATTCATTTTTAAATCGTTAAGATACATACGCCCTAAGGGCATCATTCTGATTCCGCAATCGGTATAACCATGTACTAACAATGCTATTTTTGAAGTAGGCTTGGCTGCTTTCACATACCAAGCATGCAATTTTGCCCCATCGTTCGCTACTATAATTGTATCACGTAAGGCGGACTTCTGCACTAGGGAATCACGCCAAGCAACCATCCCTGAATAGAGGGAATCAATGTCGTGCCAAGCGAGGTTCTCATTGCGTGAACGGTCACTAGGCTTAAGGGCATAGTCAAGCAAATACCAAGAGCCACCAAGTGTAAGCATGATGAACAAAACTAGTGTAAGTGTTATTCCTTTGAAAAGTTTTCTTGTCTTCTTTGTCATTTTCTTTGGTTGCAATTTGATGAATATATCGTTGTTCGTTTTGCTAGTTGATTTTTGTTTTGTATCTTCGTAGTAGAAATTAGTTGAAATAAAAGTATGTCGTACAATCAAGTAATGGAATTACGCCGTAGGGGAAAATGGCAAAAAGCCCTTGACGAGGCATTAAGCTATTGCCATTTGTTAGATGATGACTGGGCGCATGCGGCTTTGTTTTGGGTGGTTTACGACATGGCAAAGTTAGCAATTTCGATAAAAGAGGCCGAGGATATAGCGGTGAAATGTTTCGTGATTATGCATCGCCTATTATCTTCAATGCAAGATAATGATAGAGTTGGACGAAAGTGTTATTATCGACTTTTAGAAAGCTACATACCTTGCGCTGCGATGATAATGCACTATGAAGAAATGTCGCATACACGACCTGGATTGGCATATGTTCTGATGGCAAATCGGGGAATTAGTCCAGAGAACTTACACACAGCCTTTCATAACTGTTATGGATGGGTTGTGTATCGTTATTTACGTTATCGGGGGAAGGACGTCAGCTTGCATCGTGTGAAGACTTTACTCTACTCTTACCTACAATCGTGTGCTACCCGTCCCTCGTTGCTTCATTCCTTGTTTTTAGATTTTGTGGTAGATTATGTACACGACCATCCAGCAAGTTTTAATCTCAACAAATTCCTTGTGTTTTGGGGAGTGAGCAATCTGCGTCGGGAAGATCTTTTTTACACCACTTGCAATGGTTTCTCAAAGGCTCCACTATTCGATAGGTTGTGCGATGTGCTTGAGCGTTGCAACGGTGACGAGTCGGTGCTTTCGCTACTTGATAAGGATATATTGTTACGTCGTCAGAGTTTGGTGGCATACCTAGCTTCGGAATAAGACAAGCTATGTTCTTAAGGTAAGCATCCCATACAAGCCGTATTGTATACTTCCCCATAACGTACGAATTTTTTTAGTTGAAATCAGACCATTCTCCCTACTATAAAGTTTACATACACTTTTGCT
>CAVFOF010000238.1:0-2268 GCA_963623895.1 bacterium | reverse complement strand
GGCGTAGGTCGTTGATGAGTGGCCGGTATACCTTGTCGCTATTACACTTGTTAGCTTTGAGCATTTTGTTGAGGAAGCTAGTTTCGGCTGAGGATCGAGCTACTCCCACGGTTCTTCCCTCCAATGCTTTCACCTCCCGTATGCGTAGCTGTTCACAGACATAGATGGCCCATCGGTTAGTGCCTTTCCACATCACTTCCAGTCCGTTCATCTTCTTCCCATAATGGTCGATGCGCACGGGGTCGGCCCATCCGCCATCGACCACCTTGCCCATCAGTGTGGTGTCGCAATCCATTTGTGAGAAGTAGGTTGCGATTTGCAGTTTAAGTCCGAGCGAGTCGTAGATGCCCACTCGTTCAGCATAGTAGATGGGGAGACAATCTTTGTTGGGTACAAGTGCCAGATGCAGTGCGGTTGAGTCGTATTGCTCTGTGCCAAAGTTGAAGGCTGAGGCTGCGCTTTTCTTGTCTATGCATGAGTGCAGCATGAGAGCGAGCAGCAGAGGGGTGATGAGTGCTAATGCAAGGCTTTTCATTAGGAAGAGGATGGATGATGCCGTGTGATAAAAATCAAAAAAGTGAGAATGTAAGAAGGCGATTATTACATCCTTACATCCTCACACGCTAGGTGTAGCCTATTTCGCAATTAGCCCTTGATGGCAGCGATGCCAGGAAGGACCTTGCCTTCGATGGCTTCGAGCAAAGCACCACCACCAGTAGAAATGTAGGATACCTTGTCAGCCATGCCAAACTTGTTGATGCAAGCTACAGAGTCGCCACCACCGATGAGCGAGAAGGCACCGTTTTCAGTGGCCTTTGCGATAGCTTCGGCAATAGCCTTAGAACCGCCTGCGAAGTTGTCAAACTCGAATACGCCAGCAGGGCCGTTCCACAGAATGGTCTTGGCACTTTCGATAACCTCAGCAAATGCTTTACGCGTTTCAGGACCTGCATCTAAGCCTTCCCAGCCTTCGGGGATATCGTTGGCGGGGCATACTTGAGTGTTGCAGTCGTTCTTGAATTCGTCACCAGCGATGCAGTCGGTGCCTAGCACGAGGTTCACGCCGTTCTCCTCAGCCTTCTTGATTACGTCAAGAGCTACGTCGAGCTTGTCGTCCTCGCAGATTGAAACACCAATCTTGCCGCCCTGAGCCTTAGCGAAGGTGTAAGTCATACCGCCACAAAGGATAAGGTTATCCACCTTGCCGAGTAAGTTCTCGATGATCCCAATTTTAGTAGAAACCTTCGAGCCACCCATGATGGCAGTGAAGGGGTGCTTGATGTTGCTCAGCACGTTATCTACGGCAGTCACTTCCTTCTCCATCAAGTAGCCAAGCATCTTGTGGTCAGCGTCGAAGTTGTCAGCGATGACAGCGGTAGAGGCATGTTTGCGGTGAGCTGTACCGAAAGCATCGTTTACGTAGATGTCAGCATAGGAAGCCAAGGTCTTGGCAAAATCCTTTTGACGAGTCTTCATTTCGGCCTTAGCGTCGTTGTATTTGGGGTTTTCCTTGTCGATGCCAACGGGCTTTCCTTCTTCTTCAGGATAGAAACGAAGGTTTTCAAGCAAGAGCACGTCGCCAGGTTGCAGAGTGGCAGCAGCCTCTTGAGCCTTTGCGCAGTCGGGAGCAAACTGCACCTTCACGCCGAGCTTTTCGCTAACGGCATCTACGATTTGTCCGAGCGAGAACTTAGCGTTCACTTTACCTTTGGGCTTACCCATGTGGCTCATGATGATGAGCGAACCGCCATCGGCTAGCACCTTCTTCAATGTGGGGAGTGCGCCGCGGATACGGGTGTCGTCGGTAATTTTGCCGTTCTCGTCGAGGGGTACGTTAAAGTCTACACGTACAATCACCTTCTTGCCTTTAAAATCGCAAGTTTCAATAGTCATATCGATTGTGTTTTAATGTGGGTTAATTCGTTGCTTTGTTAAATGCGTAGCAAAATTACCATAAATCAATATAAGCGCAAAACGAAAGGCGAAAAAAATGAGGGTGAAAAGTGAAAAGTAAACATTGTGCTCATTTTTCCCTAATCTTTTTCGCTCATTAAGCCGCATTTCTATTCATCGAGATTGAGCACTCCTTTTAATATAGTGTAGTTCTTCTCTTGAGATGAGGGCTGTGCCTGACTAGGATAATCTACCAGAGTTCTTTATTTTCGTCATTGTTTACCCTATTTTATGCTCTTCGAAGGCTTCCTTTCTACTCCCCTAAAATCCGCAACCTAATAACAAAATAAAAAAGCAAAGTGTCTGAAACAGAAA
>CAVFOF010000237.1:0-2323 GCA_963623895.1 bacterium | reverse complement strand
GGCTTAATGCTAACGGGATTAAGCCTAACGTTCTCAGCTTGTAAGGACACAGACCTTGACGATGACGGCGGAAATGGAAATGGAGAAAACAAGACAGAAGCTTACTACGACAAGCAAGAAGCACTGACCTGCCTGCTCGGAGGCGTGGCCAGCCTCGACTCCCTACCCGACAATTGGGACACAGAAACCTTCACCGCCACCCCCACTATCGGCACAGCCAACGAAGCCAACCCCCACGTGCGCTACGTGGTGGCCTCGGATGCCAACGAAGCCTACCGCATCTATAAGAGCCTCATTGCGGGCACAATCACCGACAATGCCGTCAACGATACGTGGACGAAGGAGGGCATCGGCACACTGAAATTCAACCTAAAAAACGAAGCCACGCTCTTTGCCACGCTCGACGTTGACGTGAAGCAACTGCCCACGCTTGAGCAAATACAGTTTGTGCCCGCCTCGGCCATCGGCGACAATGCTTCAGACAAAGCATTCTACTACCAACTTGGCGATGTCGTAGCAGAATACATGGGTACAAATGCCGACAACACAAACAATTGGATCTACTGGGTATGTGTGAGTCCATGCAATAAGAGCGAGAAATCGTCTTACTGGTGCACATTCCAAATGACCGATAACAACTATGTAAATAAAGGTTCGAAGAGCAACCCCATGATTCTGCCCACCAAACTCTGCACAAAACAAGCAGAAGGCATCAAGAACATCCCCAACTTCTTCAACCTTCTCATGGCAATGGCCAATCCTAGCGTAATCGGCGATAAATTCACCTCTTTCTGCGGTGTAACCAATGAGAACATTAGTGTTGAGGACATTCGCACCATTAGCTATATGTGGGACTTCTGCGAATTTTGGAAGAACGGACATGTAGCAAACAAGAACTATGTCAATGCCCTGAAAAAAGGAAATTTGGAAGATTCATATAATGCGTTTACAGACGAATTTGAAAACTACCCCTTAAAGGAAGGCTTTGTCAACAAATTCCCTGAAATGGACGCCTTCTACTACGGCTACAACACCATTTGGTGGGGCGATGGCGACTATAGAGTATACAATATGCACATGGCCAAAACGAACAACAGCAAACTGTTCGACTACTGCACCCCCCAAACGGCATGGCTAAACAAGGGAAAAAGATTTGATTTTGGCGATTTTGAAACTGGCGGTTCTACCAGCGACTTCATCGACTCCGACAAAAAAGATCAAGAAGGAGCAACCCCCAATGGAAACAGACGTGCAGAATATCAGTTCATCGTTCGCGGAAAAACAGGAGCTGAGCTTGATGGCACCTCGGGCAAAGACAAAGACCCCTACAACTCCTTCACGAATCGCCAAGCCAAAAACAACCTTCGAGACATACTCGTTTCGAGATTACACAAAGACGACGAGGCAGGCACAATCATAACTGTCAATAATAAACAGAAAGCCGCTCCCAGCTACTTTGCGTTTGGCGACTACACCACGGCTTCAAAAAGCTTCGATGGCTTCCAATTCTGTTTTAAAGAGGCCAACACATCATCCCTCGACATAGAAGGAGGAGAACAAGGATCAGCCTATTTCCTTTGCGACCCGAAAGACAATGGCGGTGATGAAGGCGTTCAATTATCAGATGGAATGAGAAAACTCCTTCTGGTACACATCATGAACGCTTGCTTAAACAACAAATACGACTACAACGATCAAAAATCTCCTCTGCTACGAATTAGCAATATGCAACTCAAAAAGCTATACTATCTAGCACTAAAAAATTGGTATTCCAACTCAAAAATCTTCGCCAAAGATAATAACGGCGAATACAAGAACATCAGGTTCGAAGAGACAAGCAATGAATGCAGCGTATCTGTCAATTTGAAAGATGGAGTATGTATGCTGCTTTACAGAAAAAAAGAAGCAAGTAACCCGTTAAAAGCCTATAGTTTGCAAGATTACGCAGAAAACACCTATAATCTTCCCTTACTGCGCGTATTCACCTACGATGACGATTTAGCATTCCGCGAAACCTACAGCACGAAGGGCAGCACTACTACGGGAAAATTCGAAAGCGAAAGAGAATTGCTTAGAAAGGACATGCCTACCACAATCCTTGCCCCCATCCTAAATCAAACAAGATAAACCTCAAGGGCAAAAACTCCCTCAACAATTTAAGCGGAGTGACTCTCAGAGATAAAATAAATCGCTAGAAAACGATGAAACTCTAGAAGCAGTAGTAATTATCACTATAGCTTCTAGAGTTTCTCTTTTTTTGCGCTGCTTCTTGCGCCGACGCGGGGACGCGTCGCCCCCAATTTGTGGGTTGATGCTACTTGCG
>CAVFOF010000236.1:0-2377 GCA_963623895.1 bacterium | reverse complement strand
ACACGGCCGAGCAAGCCGACCTCTTCTACGCCGATGCCGAGAAGGCGGTCAACTCCATCCTAAGCCACGAGCCCTTTAAGCACCTAAGCGACCGCTTCAACTTTGTGGCTGTGGCGGCTACCTCGAAAGACAGCGACGTGAGCGTGCCGCTCAAGGGGCTTTGGCGCAACACGGCTCTGAGTTCCCACTTCAGCACGTTCTACTCCGACCGCTACCTCACCACGCTCCATCAGCGCGACCTCCACAATCTCTTGGCCAACATCCCCTATGAGCACCTCATCATCTTGGCCAACACCGACACCTACGGCGGAGGCGGCATCTACAATGCCTACACGCTCACCACGGCTCACCACAAGGCTTTTGAGCCCGTAGTGGTGCATGAATTTGGACACAGTTTTGCCGGATTGGCCGACGAATACTACTACGACGACCAGTATGAGAACTTCTACTCACCCAGCACCGAGCCATGGGAACAAAACATCACCACACTGGCTCATTTCGACCAAAAGTGGCAAGACTTACTACCCAAGCACACGGCCATACCCACTGCGCCCAACGCTAAGCAGCTCAACAAAATAGGCGTTTACGAGGGTGGCGGCTACATGTCGAAAGGCGTGTATCGCGCCTACCAGGACTGCCGAATGAAGACCAACGAGTGTGACGCCTTCTGCAAAGTGTGTCAGCGAGCCCTCGAACGATTGATAAAATTCTACACCGAATAAAGTATGGCAAAGAAAACTACACCAAGAAAAGCCACCGCACCTAAGCGCAACCCCGGAACGATTCCTGAGCCCGTGAGTTGGTGGAAAAGATATAAGAATGACAACCTAAAGGAGGCACTACAGACGCTAGCTAATGCCGACAACGTGCGCTTTGTGGTGGGTCTCATTCTATTGGGCGTGAGCATTTTCATACTTATCAGTTTTGTGTCGAACATTTTTACGGGAAAACTCGACCAAACCGACATTCAGAACGACACGCTCCTCATTGCCCACAACTACGGCGGCAAACTCGGAGCCCGTCTGTCGTACTATTTCATGAACAATTGCTTCGGCATCTTTTCGCTCTTCATCCCCATCTTCACTCTGTTGGTGGGTGTGAAACTGATGCAAGCCTACAGCGTGAGGTTGTGGAAATGGTTTCTCAATTTCTCCATCGTCATGATATGGGGCTCGGTGTTCTTCTCGCTCATCGACGACTTGCTGCCCGACCGCGCCATGAACTTTTTTAGCTTCAAGCTAGGCGGCCTTCACGGCGACTACGTAAAGAGTCTGCTGAGCGACAATCTCGGAGCCTCGGGGGCTTGGATTGTGGTCATTGCCACGGCCGTGCTCTACTGCATGTACCTTTTCAGCGAGACCATCAACGTGGTACGCAAAATGATGCATCCGCAAGACTACATCAAGAGCAAGCTACCGCAAAAGCAAGCTACTGAAGAGGAGGAAGAAGAGACTTACGAAGAAAAGGAAGAACCTGAAGAAACGGAGCAACCCAATGCTGCTACCGCTGAGTCGACCACTGCAGAGGACGACTACCTTGGGTACCCAGCAGATGAAGCGGAAGAGTCGATCGAACAATCTATTGCCACACAACCCGAGGAAGACCTGAGCAACGCAGTGTCGATTGAGCTCAACCCCGAAGTTACGAGTTCCTTCCCCGCTCCCTCTGCGAAAGAGGAAAGCGAGGCGAAACCCGCTGAAGCTGCCCCCACCCCCTACCTCGAAGAGC
Source organism: bacterium (assembly GCA_963623895.1). Taxonomy (GTDB): domain Bacteria; phylum Bacteroidota; class Bacteroidia; order Bacteroidales; family Bacteroidaceae; genus Alloprevotella. Next base: position 649 of record CAVFOF010000236.1, on the reverse strand, counting down.
CGAACGACACAAAGCTCAACATCGAAAAGAGCGTGGAAAACGACAAGGCCAACCGCCCCACTCTAGAGGAACTCATGGCTATGGAACCCTACGACCCTCGCAAGGACTTGCCGTACTACAAATTCCCCGCGATCACCCTGCTCAAGCGCTACGAGGAGAGCGGCCCCGCTATCGACATGGAGGAGCAGAACGCCAACAAGGATCGCATTATCAACGTGCTGCGCAACTTCGGTGTGGAAATCAGCAGCATCAAGGCCACCATCGGCCCCACCATCACCCTCTACGAGGTGACCCCCGCTCCAGGTGTGCGCATCAATAAGATTCGAAATTTGGAGGACGACATCGCCCTCTCGCTAGCCGCCCTCGGCATCCGCATCATCGCCCCCATACCAGGCAAAGGCACCATCGGCATCGAGGTGCCCAACAAGAGTCCGCGCATCGTTTCGATGGAGAGCATCATCAACACGAAAAAGTTTCAAGACTCCACCTTCGAACTGCCCATCGCCCTTGGCAAGACTATCACCAACGAGGTTTTTATGGTCGACTTGGCCAAAATGCCTCACCTTCTCGTAGCTGGCGCCACGGGTCAAGGTAAGTCAGTGGGTCTGAATGCCATCATCACCTCCTTATTATATAAGAAGCACCCTTC
>CAVFOF010000235.1:0-2401 GCA_963623895.1 bacterium | reverse complement strand
AGGCGTAGTCGCGCGAGTCGTGGGCGGGTACGGCCATGATGGCTCCCGTGCCGTAACCAGCAAGCACGTAGTCGCTCACCCACACGGGAATTTCGTCGCCCGTGAAGGGATTGATGGCATACGAACCAGTGAACACACCCGTTACGCGACGGTCGGCAATGCGCTCACGCTCCGTGCGCTTCTTGGTGGCATCGAGGTAGGCTTCCACCTCGGCCTTCTGCTCGGCAGTAGTGAGCTGCGCCACGAGTTCGCTTTCGGGAGCTAGCACCATGAAGGTTACGCCGAAGATAGTGTCGGCACGGGTGGTGAAGATAGTAAACTTCAAGTCGCTATCTTTTACGGCGAATTGCATCTCCGTACCCTCGCTACGGCCAATCCAGTTGCGCTGCGTTTCTTTCAACGAGTCGGTCCAGTCAATGGTGTCAAGGCCGTCGAGCAAGCGTTGAGCATAAGCCGACACGCGCAAGCACCATTGCTTCATCTTTTTCTGAACCACGGGGTAGCCTCCACGTTCGCTCACACCATCAACCACCTCATCATTGGCCAGCACGGTGCCGAGTTTGGGACACCAGTTCACCATCGTTTCGCCCAAATAGGCGATGCGGTAGTTCATCAGCACTTGTTGCTTCTCTACCTCGCTCATCTGCTTCCACTCCTCGGCCGTAAAGTGCAACTCTTCGCTTTGTGCTACGTGGTCGAGCTCGGCCGATCCTTTTTGTTCGAAGTGCTCAATGAGTTTCTCAATGGGCTGTGCCTTTTCACACTTCTTGCAGTAGAAGTGGTTGAACATTTGCTGGAAGGCCCACTGTGTCCAGTGATAATAGTCGGGGTTGCAGGTGCGCACCTCGCGATCCCAGTCGAACGAGAAGCCTATCTTGTCGAGCTGTTCGCGATAACGCTTAATATTGGTTTCGGTGGTGATAGCGGGGTGCTGTCCTGTTTGAATGGCATATTGTTCAGCAGGCAAACCATAGGCGTCGTAACCCATGGGGTTGAGCACGTTGTAGCCGCACGAACGCTTGTAGCGGGCATAGATATCGGAGGCGATGTAGCCTAAGGGGTGACCCACATGCAGACCTGCGCCCGAGGGGTAGGGAAACATGTTGAGGACATAGAATTTCTTCTTCTCCTTATCGATGTCTACGCGATAGGTTTTCTCCGTGGCCCACGTTTTTTGCCACTTTTGCTCAATGTCTCTGAAATTATATTCCATTATATTAGTTGTGTGTTTATGCTAACGGGATTGCTCGGAGGGGAGGGTTCCGTACTTTGTGTGCAAAGGTAGTGTTATTTTTTCAATTGCTTGGCTTTGTGAAAGCTAAAATGAATGGTTCGAGATAAATCCCCCACTTTTTTTGAGGCTCAAACGCCTACTAGCCTCCCCCTAATCGGCAACAACAAACTATATACTGAGCGAAAGCTATCGGCCAGCTAAGAAAAATTATTAGGCGGTTAGTTTTTACGATTAGGCGATTAGTGTAGCACTAGTAGGCGGCTAGTTTTTACGATTAGGCGGCTAGAAAATCGGTCTCTACAAGGGGGCTTAAATCATAACTTTGAGTGGTGATATTTTTAGGCAAAAAAGGAGAAATTGACCAATTGAAAGCCTCGTTTTCGACTGCATAAAAATTGCATAAAGCGAGGAGGGATGTTTAGAAGAAAAATATAAACTCGTATATAAACCATTTCGCCCATTTCTCCCCTCCCATAGACTTTACAAACGTTTTTACTGTCACTTGCACAAATTGCTTGCACTCGCACTGATTATTAATTGTTTCAACAGTGTAAGCAGCACTAAAATTCTACTTACACCATCGTCACTATGCTTACATGATGACAGCTGAGATGTAGAAAAAAAATATAAACTTTTGGAGCTATTGGCTTGCATAAACATTGCATAATTATGCAGTGTAAGCAACGTGCATTGTTTGTGCAAGCAAGTGAGGGAGAAGTGCAAGCAAAATCAAGTATTGCTTACACTCTTGAAACAATTGATAATCAGTGCGAGTGCAAGCAATTTGTGCAAGCAACAGCAAAAGTAAAAGTAAACTTTCTGGTAGTGTGTGTTCGTCTACATTCAACTAAAAGAGTACATTTTTTATGCAAAAAATATGCATTTTCAAAATTGTGGTTTGTCCTTTCGTCAATCCGTGTTTTTGACCAATCGGGTAGGACTGCAATTTATCACAAGTAAGTGATCTAAAATATTTCTAAGGACGACACTTCAAAAGTCTATATGTTCTACCGCAAGGTGGAAGACATGAAGGAATAGGAAATGCCGTGTGACTTGGAAAAGTGATTTCTCTTTGGCAAAAGAATAACGAAGGAGTAGTACATGCGCTACTCCTTTGTTTGTATCTTGCCCTACGGACTCGTTTGTTATCTTACTGCCACAACGCTT
>CAVFOF010000234.1:0-2411 GCA_963623895.1 bacterium | reverse complement strand
CACGAGAACCATCCACCTCATTGGCTGCAATTTCTCCTCCGAAACGGGGACTATCGACGGATGGGAAATGAAGTAGCAAGCAATGTTGTTCTTTTCCGTAGCAATCGGAGCGCATGTCCTAACTATTGAGCGAACCCTCCTTGCATGAACGCAATTTCATGCAAGGAGGGCTTTTTTTGTACTCTCTAACCAGCATAAAAGTACTTACCAAGCGGAAAATCAGGGTCTTTTTCCATATTTATTAGGATAAATTTTACCCCCCCCCGAAAAATATTTACATTTGTTGCCATACTAACGGACTTATCGGTGGGTAGCCGTTCATAGATCGGAACACTATTCAATATCCTAATAATTAACCCTATGAGAAAAAAGTTACTCTTTCTTTTTGCCCTTCTGTTGTCCCTAACGGGGCTGACGGGCAAGGCTCAGGTTGTGTTTCAAACATCCACTGCGCCTGGCGACAGCGACTGGGCCGAAGACACGCATTGGTACCGCCTTCGCTGCAACTCCACTTTCTGGATTTCCACGGGAAGCAGCTACGTGGATGACTCCGGAAACTTGAAGTCTAACATTGAAATGAAAGACCTTACCGACAACGGTCTGTGGTGCTTGGTAGGTGATGATACCAACGGCTACACTTTCTACAACAAGGCATCGGGCGTGACCAAGGTGCTCGGCATGACGGGCAGCGAAGCCAGTGCGCGAGCCAAAATGTACACAGCCGACGAGGCCAACACGGCATCGGCCACTACGAAGTTCTTTAAGGCAGCTAGTAGCAATTTCACCAATGGCTACTGCTTCCGTATGGCAAGTTCGGGAAACAATTACTGGAACAACCGAACTTATTTTGCCCTTTGGAATAGTAGTAATGCTACATCTGACAACGGTTCCGCCTTCATGTTCTTCGAGGAAGCAGCAGCCCCCACCACGCTCTTCACTTACGTAGCTTCGGTGGACAATATCACCGAAGCCTCTTGGCAGGCTCTCACCTCGAGAAGCACAACGAACAGCAAGTACTATTGGAACCTCGCTGACGACGGCACCACCATCACTACTTCAGCCTATACGGGAGGCATGGACGAGTTCCCCGAAACGGCTCAGTGGGCGTTCATCGGCGACGCTGAAAACGGTTTCAAGATTTACAACCGCAGCAAGCAGAAATACGTAAAGGCCGAGCGCAACACTTCTTCCAACAGCAAGCAGTATGCCACGCTCGCTGACGAGGGTTCAACCTTCTATGCTTACGACTACCTCGGCAATCAGCCGGAAAATGGGTTTATGCTTACCTCCGAGAAGGGCAGCCTCTACTTCCTGAACCAGGCCGACTCCAAACTCCTCATCAGCTGGGCGGCCAACACTGAGACTGGTGCCAAAACCGACGCTGGCAATGCCATCGTTGCCGTCAGTGCAAAAGACTTGATTGAAGCTGCTCAAAATGCAAACTGGTCCAGCTACACAGCCTTGAACACCAGTTGGCAGAGCATGCAAGCCAATGTATTGACCAACGCCGTGGGCTACCCCAGCGATGCAGACAAGACGAGCATGAACACGGCCTGCACCAACAAGAGCAACTACGCAACGGCAAAGAGCCTCTACGCTAAATATACCACCGTGGCCGACGGTTACTATCGTTTTGTCAATGCTCAAAAGCAAACTACTGCTGGCACGACCATGTACCTCACGCCCGAAGTGAGCGGCACGAACCTCTACCTCTACAAAAAGAGCGGCACGGAGAAGAACGTAGACAACGTTGTGAAGATTACTACTAATAGCTCAGGCCAACGCCTCCTTTGGGTGAATGGCAAGACTATCTCCACCAATCCTGGACGTTCTAGCGGTGCTGGTCGACGCTTCTCATTGGTAGACGAGGCTAGCGCAGGTAAATTCATCATCACTTCGGCTAACCTAACGGGGCTTTTCGCCATCGGTGAGCAAACCAACAAGGATAGCAACTACAACAATCTCCACTCTAATGGCGGCGATGGCACGCAGGTGGTAAACTGGGCTTATTCGAGCAATGCAAATAATGCTTCTCTCTGGTACATCGTTCCCGCCACCGACGTAGAGGTATCGCTCAACGCCCTCGAGGGCAAGAGCTACACCACCGCCTACTTGCCCTTCAACGCTACCATCTCTAGCGATAGCAACGTAAAGGCCTACACCGCTGCCCTCAACGAAGCCAAAACGATGTTCAACCTCAGCGAGGTTGCTACGCTGCCCGCTGCCACGGGTCTCTTGCTCGTAGACGAGACCTCAGCCGCCACTACAGCCACGCTCCACATCACCTCCGACGAAGCCTCTGCCACCTCCGAGCTCACTGGTACTTACTTCCCCATCACCCTCACCGACACGCAAAAGACGCAATACCTCGTGTTTGGTAAGAGCAACAACGTGGCCGGCTTCTACTATCC
>CAVFOF010000233.1:0-2435 GCA_963623895.1 bacterium | reverse complement strand
GAATAGTTACCACTACACAAAGTAAATCTATTGTGTTTGGAAGCGTTTGCTAGCACGCAGAATGTGGCGGGCTGCGGCCATCAACTCCTGTGTCTCCTGCAGGGTAGAAAGATAGAGCAAGGCAATCTTGATGTTTGAATCTTCCCGTTGAATGCGATCTTGCTGGGTGTGGCGAACTTGTGAGATACGGCTCTTAATAGCATTGCCTTCCACCAATAGGGCTTCTACGTCCTTAAAGTCACCCGAACTAATCATGCGCTCGGCTCCTTCTAGAAATTGGTCTACGCTGTTGCAGATGGGTAGAAACTCATCGATGTAGTCTTGGGGTAAGGGGTTGAAGTTGTTATCCACATGTTCCACACAAGGCTCAAGCATACGCTTTAGGCCATAAAGGATTTGCGTGGTGTTATTACAACCCAAGTGAAACCACGTGTTTTTCTCTACAGCCACCATGTAGTCAATCTTTCGCATACCCAATATCTCCTTACGTCGATAGCGTTTCCACGTGCTCTTTTGGTTCTCAATGTCGTGCGATGCCGTACGCAGAGCACGAATGTTTTCATACATCAAGCCTTGCGTAATGTTGCGGAAGGTTGTGCGGGTGGATTCAAGCATGTCTGTTTGTGTACGGCGCACGTGCTCCACCAACAATTTCCAGGTTTCTGCCTTGTCGTGGCTACGCACCAATTGGCGGGATAAGGTGTCGACATTGTCTTGTTCGCGCTTCTGCTTAAACTTACGATTGTTGTTAATCACCACGGCTGCAACCACACACATCACGAGAATCATGGCAATGAAGCCTCCCCAATGGTTGACTGTTGCGATGAAGAAGCTAAGGATGAATGCTGCGCCAGCGGTGATGAACCAACCGCCAATCACAGTGATTACACCCGTAATGCGGTAGACGGCTGTTTCGCGACCCCAAGCTCTATCGGCCAATGATGAACCCATAGCCACCATAAAGGCCACGTAGGTGGTGGAAAGCGGCAATTGCAGCGAGGTACCTACCACAATAAGCAGACCTGCTAGCACAAGATTGACCGCAGCTCTCACTTGGTCAAAAGCGGCTCCCTCCTCAAGGGTAGTCCCTTCTTGATCGAAGCGAGTGTTAATCCAATTCGAAACGAATTTGGGCACGAATTTCGAAATGGTGTTTGTCGTGTTAAGTACGGCGCGAACTGTGCGACGAGCTAATCGAGAAGAGGAGAACACCTCTTCGCCTTCGTCTTGGCGCGAGAGGTTAACGGTGGTTTCTACCACCTTGTGGGCTTTCTTTGAGGTGAAAATGGCGACAGTCATAATCACGCCAGCACCAATGAGGAAGAGATGCTTGAAAGGCAACTGACTCTCGCCCGCTAAAACGTCAACTACATAATTGGTGGGGGTGGCTGTTTCACCATTATGGGTGAAGTCGAGAAAAGCCTCTAAACCAGCTAGTGGAGTACCAATAAAGTTCACTAAGTCGTTACCCGCAAAGGCCATGGCTAAGGCAAAAGTCCCAAACAATACGACAATGCGGAAGATGTTTACCTTCAATAGGTGAAGAGTCTCAATCAGCACAGTAAACACCACGAAACAGACCAAAAGAATGTTCAGTTTGTTTTGATCTATCCACTCTGGCGTCCATCCAATATAGGATAGAACAAGGCTTGTTCGCAGACCGCTTACAAGCAGAAAATAAAAGATGGAAGTGATGCTTAAACCGCCGAAAAGTGCGATACTATAGCGGAGGTGTTTCTTATAGTGAAAGGTGAATACCACGCGGGCAATCCACATGACAATCAAACCGAAAACAAAGGCAATAGCTACCGAAAGGAAAATACCGATAATCACGCTCAACGCTTTGTCCGTGTTGATAAGCTCGGCGTAGGTATATCCGTAACTTAGAATCTTTGAAAAGGCCAAGGCTGTGCTACCACCTAGAAGACCAAACACCATAGAAACCGTGGTGGAGGTGGGCATACCGAGGGTGTTGAAAATGTCCAACAAAATAACGTCGGTGGCCGCAACTCCAAGGAAGATGCACATCACATCATCAAGGGTGTAGTAATGAGGATTGAACACTCCATGGCGCGCAATGTCCATCATTCCGCTAGACGTGCTAGCACCAACAAAAATTCCGATTGCTGCGACAATTAGGATGGTTCGAAACTTTGACACTTTAGCACCAACTGCCGGACTAAGAAAGTTTACCGCATCGTTGGCTACACCTACTGACAAGTCGAACGTCGCTAAGATAAAGAGGAATAAAATTATTCCAAAATAAAAAAAATCCATATACGTGGGTTCAAATTGTTGTGCTGCAAAATTACCACATGATTGGCAATGCGCAAAGCATTTTGTTAAATTTTTGCTACAAAATTGTTAACGTTTTTGTATCTAAAGAGTCAACAAGCAAGTGCAATATTACGCACAAAGTTTGAAAAACTCGATCT
>CAVFOF010000232.1:0-2474 GCA_963623895.1 bacterium | reverse complement strand
GGAGGAGTCGATGTAGCGCACAAACTCACGCAAGCCAAGGTCGGAGTGGAACACATCGGTGCGGATGTTGCCCTCTTCGTCGGGACGTTGGTCGGTGAGCGTGATAGTGATGCCAGCGTTGAGATAGGCCAACTCACGCATGCGGTTGGCTAGAATTTCGTATTTGTAGACGGTGGTTGTGAAGATGGAAGCATCGGGCCAAAAGTGCTGACGGGTGCCTCGCAACTCGGTTTCGCCCACCACGGCCACAGGGGATTGGGGATGGCCTTTAGCGTATTCCTGACGATAGACTTTGCCATTGCGGTACACTTCACTCACCATTTTGGTAGAAAGGGCGTTCACACAGCTCACGCCTACGCCGTGTAAGCCGCCAGAAACCTTGTAGGAGCCTTTATCGAACTTACCACCAGCGTGGAGCACGGTCATGACCACTTCGAGGGCTGAGCGGTGCTCTTTGGGGTGCATATCCACGGGAATGCCTCGACCATTGTCTTGCACGATAATGGAGTTGTCGGTGCAGATGGTCACTTCAATGTGGGTGCAATAGCCTGCGAGGGCCTCATCAATGGAGTTGTCTACGGTTTCATAGACAAGGTGATGAAGACCTTTTTCACTGATGTCGCCAATGTACATGGCTGGACGCTTGCGCACGGCTTCCAAGCCTTCGAGCACTTGGATGTTACTGGCGCTATAGCTGGCAGCGGCTTTGTTTTCTGTTTCTTCCATATTGGGGTTTTGAGTGGTTATCATTGTGAGGTTTGTGCAAGGGCGAGAGGCGGTCTCGGTGGCCTTTATCGCTCTTCACACACAATAGTGAGCAAAGTTACTCATTTTTTGGCAGATAAAGTTCTTTCACCCACTGCATTTTTCATTTCTCGACACGAATTGAGCAACAAATTGAGAACAGATTGAGCAACAGATTGGGGGCGACGCGTCCCCGCATCGGCGCAAGTAGAAACGTTAGTAGCAACGCTAGTAGAAAGCTATCTTTTAAACTTCTCTCTACTTGAGTTTCTTCTTGCGCCGATGCGGGGATGCGTCGCCCCCAATATTGTGTTCATCTTGTGCTCATTTTGTACTCATCTTGTGTTGAGACTTAACGAAAAAGGTGCGCCCCTATGCGGGAGCGCACCTTCATTTAGTATAGCTATTGTAACTGATTACTCAATTACTTTACAAGCACCTTCTGACCACCGATTACGTAAACACCTGCGGGGAGGTTCTTGGCAGCGTTAGCAGCCTTCACACCCTTGCGAACAAGTGCACCGCTTACAGTGTAAACATCAACTACTGAGGGCAATACGGTAACGTTAGCATCAGTAACGCCAGTGAGAGCCTCGGTAGCATTCTTAGAGAGGTCGAGCTCAGCGTCGCCAGCCACAGTAGTAGCAGCTACATAGTTGAAGTAACCAGAGTTAGCACCAATAACAACTTTGTTAGTGCCAGTTACGGCAGTTACAGTGCCATTATTCAAGTAAGCGTGAGGAGCAGCGATTGTGTCGTTAGCAGCAATAGTACCACTGAGAGCAGCACCTTCAGCGTTTACAGGAGTCATTACATATTCTACCTCGGTGAAGTTACCTGCATCGAAAGTCAAAGCGAACTGGCAAAGACCTACAGTAGAAGTGTTGTCAGCATCGGCGTGTTGTACACCGTCTACGCGATAGATGAAGGCAGTACCAGCAGCAACTTCGTCAACTTGAGCAAGTACGAGCTTGTTGTTGTCAACGTCTACACCTACAACGTCGAAGAGCGTAGCGTCAGAGCCTTCTACGGGCACAGGGAATGTACCGATGTAGAACTGACCAACCTTGCGGTCGTTTACGCAGAAGCTATAGAGGTCAGCAGCTTGCTTGTTAACTTCTTCGATGAACCAGTTAGAGTTTTCGTCAGTAGCGTCCTTCCAAGTTACTACAGTGCCAGTAGCACCCTTAGTGTTCATGTACTGGATAGTACCATTAGCGTCCTCACCTGCATTGAAGCGGAAGGTTTTGGCAGCGATACCCTCTACGTTGAGAGCAGCAGACTCTACGCTCTGGAAGATGCTACCATCAGCAGCGGCGAGATACATACCTGTACCAAGGTTGCGGAATACGATCTGACCGTTTTCAGAAGATTCAGCCTTCCAAAGAACGCGAGCGTCTTGGTCAACCTGAACAGAGTCCTTCAAGTTAACGAGGTCACCCTCGTTAGCGGGAAGTGAAGGAGTAGTTTCGTCAGAAGCGGCGATGTCGTCAGAACCGTTCAGACGGAAGAAGCGGATAGAAGAAGCACTCTTGCTAGCGTTGTTGTCGGCAGAGTAAACGATAGCGCGGTAGAGCGCACCGAGGTAACCTTGACCAGTCTTGCTAGCTTCGGGAACGATCTTCTTAGAAGCAGAACGGATGGTGTAGATCTTACCAGCTTCGGGAAGTGAGATGCTAGCCTTGAAGGTAGCGAGTGCAGAGTTGATAGCTTCTACAGCAGCGTTGATA
>CAVFOF010000231.1:0-2494 GCA_963623895.1 bacterium | reverse complement strand
ACCAGCCAGCTACTAGTGATAGATCAGCATGCTATATAGCAACATATCTTCTAGATTTTCTTCCCCGCGTCGGCGCAAGCGGAAACGCAAGCAGATTAAACCATATATTTCTGCTTTTACATTATTATAATCAACAAAAAATGCAGATGCTCTATCAAAAGCATCTGCATTTTTTTGCGTCTTACTCAAAGCTCGCTCTAAGTGGAGCATGGGGAATGGTTTGATTGGAGGCGTATGAGCCATTTTAAGCCGCTGTAGTTGCTTTTTACTATGGTTGCTTATCTTGCCTAATCTCCAATCTAAATCTTGCCACCTGCTAGTAGTAGGGGCTAAATCGGGACATAGGGTTATGGTTGTGTCCCTTTAAATCGTTTATTCTTCTCCCTTAAAGTATGTGCCCCAAATGGCTGACCCTTCAAATTCTCGGGCGGCACTCTTTTCGGAGTCGTCCACGTTGATGTCCCTGTTCACTTTGATGCGGTCGCTAGCTGCTAGCATGCCTTCAAAGTGGAGCAGGAGAAGTTGGCTCGTGGGCGTTTGATATGCTTTTTTTATCATATACTTTTCAGTTAATTACGTAGGGTTGAAATGCTTGGCGAGTGGCTCCGTTCGTTCCACTAGGAGTGTGGCGTCTTAGGAGCCACTCGCTAAGGAAGATGTTATTTCGCAATGGCCTTGCGTCCGTTCACGATGTAGAGCTGACCCTTAACGGGGCTTTGCACGCGTCGGCCTTGTAAGTCGTAGATGGCGGCAGCTTTTGCTGAAGCGGCGGCGTTGTTGATAGCCGTGATGCTGCCATCGCCGTGTTCCACGAGGAAGAGGCGAGGAGCGGCCTCAGATGTAGTGGGCACGTTCAAGTAGCTACGGAAAGCCGTCACCTTACCCTTCGAAGAGGTGATGCCGAAGGCCGTGCCGTCAGCGTTGAGTTTGTATTTGCCCTCGCCGATAGTGGCGTTGACAAACGAACCTTGCATCGTCACATCGGTAGCACTCACGTTCTGAGTTTCAGCCACCACTTGCGCATTGCTCTTCGTGATGCTCCATTCGGTCACGTCCTCAGGGCAGTAAACGAGGCAGGGTACGCCAGCGGCCACCTCGCCAGTGGTAGGCTCGAAGTGGAGCGTAGCTTCGCCAGAGGCGGCATTCGTGGTGAGCTGAGTGAGTTGCTCTTGCTTAGCGGCCGTGCCGAAGTCGGAAGCCGAGGTGGCGAAGGGCAAGCAAACGCTGTTCCAGCCAGCCGTGTTCGTGCGAGCGTAGCTCAAGGTGGTAGCGGTGAAATTGCTAGGTGTGTAGAAGTCGAGCTTGTCGGTAATCACCACGTTGTAGGCCGTGGGGTTAGAAGCGTCGGTAGCGTCCACCATGTTAGTAGCTTGCAGCAAGGTTGTGGGCAGGTCGGCGGTAGTCACAGCCTTTGTGGTCACCCCGTTGCGAGCCATAGCTTGCGAAGCGATGGGCTGAATGAAGGCCAAGGCATTGCCTTCGAGCGTGGGCAGTGTAGCCTCCGTGCCGTCGGTGTAGACGGTGTTGCTCTTGTCAGCGGTCAATGCGTCGGCGTGGTAAACCTTCAGTTCGTAGACATTGGCGTCTGCGCTAGGCAGCGTTACGTCCGTGCCGTCGGGTTGAGCCGCCTTCAATACCATCGTCTTGCCCTCGAGAGCCGTTACGACGCTTGTAGGCAGCGTGAACGTGTTGAGGTTAGAGAAGTAGAGCAAGTTGCCGTCCGAGTCGTAGACCTTGTAGCCCACAGCTCCCTCGCCGCTCATCGTGATGGTGTTATCTGTCTGCGAGTAGGTGTAGCCGCTCGCATAGTGGCCAGGAGTGTAGTCGGAGTAAGAACCGATGTCGCCGCACTTGCCCACTGCATCCTCGTCGTTGTAGTCGGTGCGGAGCACTTGCGTGCCGTCGGCATTGTAGAGGTAGTTGCCGTCGTGGTCGATGGCTGGCTCGTGCTTGATGTGGTTCTCGATGAAGAGGATGTTGCCCTTAGGCTTAGCGTAGGTGTGCATCTTAGCCTTGGCAGCGTCAATCATCTCTTGCGTGTTCTCTGTCCAGTAGTTTGCATAGTCGCCAATCATGCGCGTTTCGAAGGGAACGAAGAAACCGTATGCTTCGAAGAATTCGCTGAGGTCGTCGCCCGTAACCTCGCAGCAGGTGAGGGCAAACTTAAGGAAGTCCTCGCTAGCGGGCGTGGGGTTAGCTTGCGAACCTGTGCTGTGGTTGAGCGGGTTGCGACGTAGAGCGCGGAAGAGCTCACGACAGAAGTCGGGCTTGAAGCCTGCTACCTCGTAGTAGAGGTAGAGTTTCAGGTAGAGCGTGTTGCGGTCCCAGAGGTTGTAGTCGTGCCAAGAAGTGCCTGCGGCATAGAGGTCGGCAATATCCTTGAACTTGCGGCCGTTGAGGCGAGTAGAAGTCTTACCGTTGAGGTGGACGATGATTTGTGAGAAGAGGTTGTTGGAAATCTCCGTGCAGCCAATCATGTTGATCATGCTCTGGT
>CAVFOF010000230.1:0-2575 GCA_963623895.1 bacterium | reverse complement strand
AAAATTCGTACGTTATGGGGAAGTATACAATACGGCTTGTATGGGATGCTTACTGTGTTTCTAACCAACTATTAGGCAGTTATCAAGGTATAAAAAGCGAAACTCCCCGCTGAAACGTTAACGCTTCAGTGGGGAGTTTCGTCTGTTTCTCTTTCTCAATGAGTTCTTTTTTCGGTGGATGCAAAGTCCCCTCCCTTTTATATCTTTATGTAGATCTTTCGTTTGAATAGGTAGTAGGCAATAAGGCCATTGAGCGATACGTAGAGTATCCCATAAAGTAAGGAGGCGATGTAGTCGTTGGGAATGACGGAGGTAATCAGTTCAAATATCTGTTGATGAATGCCGCATTGCCAAAGGACTATATCCAGATATTCGGCCAACAGATAGATGAATAGCGGGTTGCAACCGAATGCTTGGAAGGGCGTAATCCACTTCTTATCTCCCCGAACGTCAATAATCCACACAAACAGTGCGAGGAGCAAAGCAGCCGAACCACAAGTGGTCAGCACGAAGGTGAGACTCCACACGGCCTTGTTGATGGGGCAACCATAGGAAAGCAAGTAGCCAGCAAATAGCAATGTGGTGCCCATAATGGAAAGTTGAGCCGTTTTTTCAATTAAGGAAGCCTTCGAACGGATGATTTCTCCGCCCACGTATCCTAGTGCCACATGGGCGATACCTGGTAATGCGCTAAGCAGTCCTTCTGGGTCGAAGGGGATGGTTGAACCATCGGGAAGCCATTCTACGTACATATGCGAGCTTCCCCATAAGTAGCGGTCGACCACGGCTATTACGTTCTCCTCACACAAGTCGAAGCCATTACCTAAGGATAGTATGACGTGATACAAAAGGAGTATGCCTGCACTCACTATGAGCAGGGTGCGGCAACGAGGTATTTTAACCACCAATAAAGCCCCGAAGAAATACGTTAGTGCAAAACGTTGCAGCACTCCTAGAATACGTATGTCTGCCCAGGGGATAAGACCTTGGTTTGGACTATAATTAAAGAGTCGTTCCAATACAAGCGAAACCACGGAGAGCGACATTCCTAGCAAGAAAAGCACAATTGTGCGTTTCAATAGTTTCCGAAGAAGAGGAGCAGAAAACTGATGGTTATACTTTTTCAATGAGAAACTCATCGACACACCCATCACGAACATGAAGAATGGAAACACAAGGTCGGTAGGCGTTAGGCCGTTCCATGCTGAATGGCGGAGTGGGGCATACACGTAGCTCCAACTGCCTGGGCTGTTCACTAAAATCATGGTAGCCATCGTGAGACCTCTCATCACGTCGAGGGCTTGCAAGCGGTTTGTTTGAATCATAGGTTTAATAGTAACAAGGTGTGTAAAGAATAGGGGAGGGAAAATTTCTATTTTCTCCCTCCCCAGTAGGGCTTAGCTGTTCATCGAGGCTATAAATTCAGTGTTGTCTCGCGTGTTCTCCAATCGTTTCTTCACGTCCACCATGGCCTCCATGGGGTTCATGTCTGAAATGTAGTTACGCAGAATCCACATACGCTTTCTTGTAATCTCGTCTTGTAGCAAGTCGTCGCGTCGGGTGGACGAAGCAAGGATGTTTACGGCGGGGAAGATACGCTTGTTAGCCAAGGCACGATCAAGCTGCAACTCCATGTTGCCAGTACCCTTAAATTCTTCGAAGATAACTTCGTCCATCTTCGATCCCGTATCAATCAGAGCGGTAGCTATGATTGTGAGCGAACCTCCTCCCTCAATGTTTCGAGCGGCACCGAAGAAGCGTTTGGGCTTTTGTAGTGCGTTGGCATCCACACCACCCGAAAGTATCTTGCCTGAGGTGGGAGCTACCGTGTTGTAGGCACGCGCCAAGCGAGTGATTGAGTCGAGGAAGATGACCACGTCGTGGCCGCATTCCACCATACGTTTGGCTTTGTCGAGCACGATGCCTGCGATTTTCACGTGACGTGAAGCGGGCTCGTCGAAGGTTGAGGCTATCACCTCAGCCTTCACAGTACGCATCATGTCGGTTACTTCCTCTGGGCGCTCATCGATGAGTAGCATCATGAGGTAGGTGTCGGGATGATTGCGAGCGATGGAGTTGGCAATGTCCTTCATCAGCATGGTTTTACCCGTTTTGGGCTGTGCCACGATAAGCGCACGTTGACCTTTACCAATGGGGGTGAAAAGGTCGACGATGCGCGAAGAGGTACTATCGTTTGCGCCAGAACAAAGGCTGAATTTCTCCTCTGGGAATAGGGGAACAAGGTGTTCGAAAGAGATGCGGTCGCGCACCTCAGAGGGGAGTAGCCCGTTGATTTTGTCAATGTCCATTAGGGCGAAGAACTTCTCGCCCTCACGGGGTATTTTCACCTTACCTTCCACCACATCGCCAGGTTTCAGTCCGAATTGTCGAATTTGCACGGGCGACACGTAGATATCATCGGGTGAAGGGAGGTAGTTGTAGTCGGAAGAGCGTAGAAAACCGAAGCCTTCGGGCACGATTTCCAATACCCCTCGACCTTCTAATAGATGGTCGGCTGGTGCGGGTTTTGCAGCGATGATGGGGGCAGGTTGACTCTTTTTGCCAACGTTCTCTT
>CAVFOF010000229.1:0-2664 GCA_963623895.1 bacterium | reverse complement strand
GCCTTGCGTTACTCCTTGGCAGATGTAGTCGAAGTGGGGGGTGTCGCCACGGACAACACAGCCGATGATGATGATGCCATTGACGTGACCAAATTTGGCCAACTGGGAGGCTGCGTATACTAGTTCGAAGCTACCAGGTACTCTTTTTACGGTGATGTTCGGTTCGGCCACTCCGTTTTTGCCTAATTCGCTGATGGTTCCTTGTAGTAGCTTGTCGGTGATGTGATTGTTCCATTCGGTCACGATGATGCCGAAGCGCATTTCGCTAGCGTCGGGCACGGGGATTGTTTGGTCGGCGGTGTATGAGAAGTTGTTTGAGGACATGGCGTTGTGTTATTGTGTGGGGGCTTAATAAGAAAAGCATAAAGTGTAATGTTGGCTCATTGCGGCTAGCGTTGTAATGCTTGGTGCAATTGCGTTACGTTTACACTTTATGCTTCCTCGTATACCTTAATCTATATATTATAGGTAGTTTGTTTGGCTTTTTATTTCGACAAGCGTTCGATGTATTTGTCGATTACAGCGTCAAGCACTACGTTGTTCTGCTGTTGACGTTGACAGAGGGGGGCGGAGGGATAGTTGGCCTTGATGTCTTGGTAAAGCTTCAGTGCGTCGTCTTTCTTGTTTTGGCTTTCAAGGATGAGGGCTGCATCGAACAAATATTCTGAGCAAAGGGCGGGCACGTCGGTGGTTTTAGCTGCCTTCTTAAAGGTGTTAACGGCCTTGTCGAGTTGTTTGTCGCTAGCGTAGGCGTTGGCCAATACGGAGAGGGCTTGTGCCGAAACGGTCTCATCGCCCTGTGTGCTAAATCCATCGAGGTACTTGATGGCTTCTTTGGTCTTGCCAAGCTGATAGTTGCATACACCAGCTAGGTATTTAGCTACGTTTCCAGCGTCGGTTGAGCTATACTTGTCAGCAATTTTTGCCAAGCCGATGGTCTTGCCTTCGCCTTTAAGTGCGTGCTCATAGTCTTGGGTCATGATGTACTGTTGCATCACGATGCCCAAGCACTCTTGAGCTTTCTCTTCACGGGGCTTTGAATAGCCATAGATGTAGGCGAAGCTACCACCTACAATGATCACAACGGCTACGATGGCTGTGATTACTTGTTTCTTGTACTTGATGAAGAACGCTTCCGACTTTGCGAGAGTGTCGTTCACATCGAGAGCTTGTTTTTCTGTTTGTTGGCTCATAATATTTAGTTTCTTTATTTCCGAAAATTGCAGCGCAAATTTACAACATTTTAGTTAGTTAAGAAAGTAATCGCTTGTATTTTTTGCATTTCACTGATATTTACCTTCTTCTCGTTGCTTAGAAAGGGCTTAAACCTTACCTTTGCATGCATTTCAATCCACACTCATGATATTAAACCATCTCACTCTAACCAATTATCGCAACTTGTCGCTAGCCGATTTAGCCTTCTCGTCCAACGTGAACTGCTTTGTCGGAGCAAATGGTATGGGCAAGTCGAACGTGCTTGATGCTATTTACTATCTCTCATTTTGTCGCGGCTTTGCTAGTGTGCAAGATGGGCAGAATATTCAGCACGAGTCAGACTACTTTCTCATTGAGGGTCAGTATGAGATGGAAATGGGTGTTCGTCAGCATGTATGCTGTGCCTTGAAAAAAGGTTGCCGCAAACGTTTGAATGTCGATGGGAAGGACGTGAAGCGTATTTCGGAACATGTGGGACACATTCCGCTAGTGATGATTGCCCCTTCGGATGCAGCTTTGCTGCTAGGTGGAAGTGAGGAGCGAAGAAAGTTTATGGACACGGCCATTGTGCAGTATTGTCCGTCCTATTTAGAGGTTCTTTCCCAATATGATAGGGCGCTAAAGCAGCGCAATGCGCTATTGAAGCAAGAGTATGAGCCAGATGGGGCTGTATTGGACGTGTTGGAGGAGATGATGGCTGAGAGTGCGCAACTGATTTACGAGGAGCGTAAACGCTTTGTTGCAGAGTTCTTGCCCATCTTCCATCAACTTTATCAACGCTTGAGCGGCAGAGAGGAAGAACAAGCTGCCATTAGCTATCAGAGCCATGGCGAAAGAGGCGATTTGCGGCCGTTGTTACATGATTGGCGTACCAAGGAGCGGATAGTGGGCTACACCTTGCATGGGGTGCACAAGGACGATTTAGAACTTACTTTGAATGGTTTTGCCGTGAAACGTGAAGCCTCTCAGGGGCAGCAAAAGACCTTCTTTATAGCCATGAAACTTTCGCAGTTTGTGTTTCTTAAGGGTAGAGGAGAGCAGCGCACTCCGATTCTCCTGCTAGACGACGTGTTCGACAAACTCGACTCCAATAGAGTGAAGCGCATCATTGATTATGTGAGTGGACAAGAGTTCGGTCAGATTTTTATCACCGACACCCAACGTGGTCACCTAGACCAGATACTTGCCACTACGCAGCGTGACTACAAACTTTTTGAGGTGGTGGAGGGCGATGTGTCGGAAATGAAGTAAGGCATGTGTTAGCATTGAAGAGGTGGTAAATGAGGATCGTTTGCCTCTTTTAATATACCTTTTCAAATCGTCTTTGGTTATCATCAAACTGCGGTTTGTTTCGCCTTTTTGCGTCAGTCATTTTCTTATTTTACGATAGAAAAAGGGACACATGCATAACCCTGTGTCCGAGGTCTAACCAAATAAGCTGCTCAGACG
>CAVFOF010000228.1:0-2680 GCA_963623895.1 bacterium | reverse complement strand
CGTTTCTTCCCCAAGCCGACGCGAGGACGCGTCGCCCCCAATTTTTGCTCAATTTTTTGCTTTCAATTTGTTGCTATGGCACTTTATTCGGGGTAGTTAAGGTTTTCCTCGGTGGCGCAGTTGAGCACCTCATCGAGGTATTTTCTCGCTTCGTAGCGAGCCATGGGTAGGTCGTGAAGCAAGTAGGTGCCGCAGTCGCGCTCGGTGGTTCCCGGCACTTCGTCGTAGTAGTTGGCGATAAACTCAAACGTTTCTTTCATCAAGGGCAGAATATCGCGGCTTGTGAGGTCGCCCCACACGATGAAATAATTGCCCGTGAGGCAGCCCATCGGTCCCCAGTAGACGATGCGCTCTTTCCACTGAGGATGGTTGCGCAAGTAGGTAGCTGCCAAATGCTCGATGGTGTGGATGGCTCCTTGGCCAAGCACGGGTTCGCGGTTGGGCAGCTTCATGCGGATGTCGAAACTTGTGATAATCTCGCTACCCACCTTGTCCTTGCGCGACACGTAGATGCCGCGGTTCAAGCGGGTGTGGTCGATGGTGAAACTGGCTATCTTTTCCATATTAGTTGATTTTCGTGATGTTTTCAAGTAGGGCTTTCGTCACGCCAAAGGAGCGGTTGGCCATGGTGTCCCAAAAGTTGAGATATTGGTCGAAGTGGTTTTCAGCCCCCGGGGTGTCGCTAATGATGCGGAAACTGAGGAAGGGCACGCCGTAGAGGTAGCACACTTGAGCCAAGGCTCCGCTCTCCATGTCGACGGCTAGTCCGTCGGCGTAGCGCGACTTGATGTGGGCGAGTTGCTCTTTGTTGGTGATAAATTGGTCGCCGCTACAGATGAGTCCACAGTGAAGCGTCGTCTCTGTCGACTTAATTTCTTGTGCTGCCTTTAGCAACTTTTCGTCGCCAGCGAAAAAGTGGGGAAGGCCTTGCACTTGGCCTAACTCAGACTCTGGGCCGCAGTCCACGTCGTGGTAGGCCACGCGTTGACCTACTACCACGTCCATCACCTTTAGACAATTGTCGATTCCTCCGGCTACCCCCGTGTTGATAAGTGCGTCGGGCGTATAGCGGCGAATGAGTTCTACGGCTCCGATGGCAGCATTCACTTTTCCGATGCCGCTTTCCATCAGCACCATTTCTTGACCGTGGAATTTGCCTTCCACGAAGGTGAGATGTCCGTCGGTGTGAGTGGTGGCTTCGTCGAGCAAGGCCACGAGTTGCTCATGCTCCTTGTGCATGGCGTTGATTATGGCTATTTTCATAAATGCGTTTTTATCAATCCTTTCTTTAGTTGCTGCAAAATTAGTTACTTTTCCTCGTTGGGCGTAGAAAAAACTTGCCAAAGTTTCAAGGCTTCGGGGTAGGGCGCATCGACGGAGATGAGCTGGTGGCTCACGGGGTGTTCAAACTCGATGTGGTGAGCGTGCAGGCAGATGGAGCCGTCGGGATTGGAGCGTGGTGCTCCATATTTCAGATCACCCTTTATCACGCAGTGCATAGCAGCTAACTGACAGCGAATTTGGTGATGTCGTCCCGTGTGAAGGTTCACCTCAAGCAGGTGGTAGCGGTCGGACGAGGCGAGCAGCCGATAGTCGAGCACAGCTTTTTTGCTGCCCGCCACTTCGCTGCGGTGAGCGTAAGCCTTGTTCTGCTTCTCGTTTCGCGTCAGCCAATGGGTGAGCGTGCCTTGCGGCTCAGCGGGAGCGTTGCCAACAATGGCGTGGTAGGTCTTCCGCACCTTTCCGCCCACTCGGAACATTTCGTTGAGCCTAGTGAGAGCCTTGCTCGTGCGGGCAAACACCACCACGCCGCTCACGGGGCGGTCGAGACGATGCACCACGCCTAAGAACACTTCGCCCGGCTTGTTATACTTTTCCTTAATATAGGCTTTCACCTCATCGGCCAGGGTGCGGTCGCCCGTTTTGTCGCCTTGCACAATCTCGCCCGCTGCTTTGTTTACGATAATGACGTGATTGTCTTCGTAGATTACTTTCATTCGGTTTCTTTTCCGTGGTGAAGGAATAAATTAGGGGGTTAAGTGTGCTTGGTGTTTGCACACTTAACCCCCTATTACGCACTTGGTAGCGTGCGTGAGTTGGTTGGGCTATTACATGTTCATGCCACCGTCAACCTGAATAACCTGTCCGCTAACGTAGCTCGACATGTCGGAGGCGAGGAAAGTGGCCACGTCGGCGATGTCCTCGGGCTTACCGCCACGACGCAAGGGGATGGCCTTCATCCACTCTTTGCGCACTTCTTCGCTGAGCTGAGCGGTCATAGCTGTTTCGATGAAGCCAGGAGCGATGGCGTTGGCACGGATGCCGCGGCTACCCATCTCCTGAGCCACACTTTTGGCCAAGGCGATGAGGCCAGCCTTTGAGGCAGCGTAGTTGCTTTGGCCAGCATTGCCGTGAACGCCTACTACCGAAGCCATGTTGATGATAGACCCCTTGCGCTGGCGCATCATGATGGGGGTGCAAGCGTGGATGAAGTTGAAAGCCGACTTAAGGTTTACGGAAATCACTGCGTCCCACTGCTGCTCGGTCATGCGGAGCATGAGGCCGTCCTTAGTGATACCAGCGTTGTTGACGAGAATGTCGATGGAGCCGAAGTCTTCGTGCACTTTCTTCACTACGGCTTCAGTATCTTCGAAGTTGGCTGCGTTGGAAGCGTAAGCTG
>CAVFOF010000227.1:0-2681 GCA_963623895.1 bacterium | reverse complement strand
AATTCGTACGTTATGGGGAAGTATACAATACGGCTTGTATGGGATGCTTACGTTAGTTCGATTCGTTTTGCAGAGCCATGCAAACCTCGCTGTAACTATTATATATAATAAGGGCCACCCACTTATGCAGTGAGTGACCCTTAATTATAAAGTTGTGTGGCTCGAAAGCCCGATATTACTTGCTTGAAGAAGCGTTGGCAGCTTCAATCATGTCCTTGCTGGGGAGAATGTACACTTCAACACGGCGGTTCTCCTTCTTGCCTTCAATTGTGCTGTTGTCGGCTACGGGGTTCTCTTCGCCATAACCCTTTACGCTTACCAAGCGAGCTTCGGGATAAGAAGCACTGATGATTTGAGCCTTCACAGCGTTGGCACGATTTTGTGACAAGTCGATGTTCTTCTGCTTGCTCTGCTCGGTGGTGCAGTTCTTCCAACCTTCGTTGTCGGTGAAACCGCAGATGGCCAATTCGTAAGTGCTATCCGACTCTTTGAGCTGAGTGACGAACTTCGTGATGGCACTCTTTGCAGAAGTGCTCAAAGTGTATGAACCCGTGTTGAAAAGCAAGCCGCTATCGAAGGTGGCCTTTACGTATTGTGTGCCATCAGAGTTCTCGATAACCTCGGCCTTAGCGTTGGCAGCCTCAGCAGCCTTCTTGGCCTTATCCATCTTGTTACCAATGATTACACCAGCACCTGTGCCAACGGCTGCACCAACTGCTGCACCAATGGCTGCGCCCTTGCCCTTACCAATGAGTTGGCCTACGAGGGCACCTAAGGCACCACCGCTTGTGCCACCAATCAAACCGCCTTTAGCAGTGTTTGTCATACCACCGCAGCTACTCAGCAACAAAGCGGCACTTAAAGCAATAATCGATAATTTTGTACTTTTCATATTCGTTTGTAAATAGTTGAGAATTTTCGGTGGCAAAGTTAGTGCTTGGCTTTCAATAAACCAAGTAAATGAAAGTGGAAAGTGACGAAACAACACAAATTACAAGACGTATAGGCTATTTTTGCCGTTTTATTTGTACTTTTGCGCAAAATAAGTATAATAAACAGTTGATGTTTTGGTCACACCCCTTTCTAGAAAAGGGCTATAAGAGCCAAAATAAATAGCTAGCAAACTAATGGCAAAAGAATTAAAAGACCTAACCAAGCGTAGTGTGGACTACTCGCGTTGGTATAACGAACTCGTGGTGAAGGCCGATTTGGCTGAGCAATCGGACGTTCGTGGATGTATGATTATTAAGCCCTATGGATATGCCATCTGGGAGAAAATACAACAAGAACTTGACGCTCGCTTCAAGGAGACTGGCGTGCAGAACGTTTACTTCCCTATGCTTATCCCCAAGAGCTTCCTCTCGAAAGAAGCTGAGCACGTAGAGGGCTTCGCCAAGGAGTGTGCTGTGGTGACCCACTATCGCCTCAAAGCCAACGAAAAGGAGGACGGCGTGGTAGTAGACCCCGCTGCCAAACTCGAGGAAGAACTCATCATTCGTCCGACCTCGGAGACCACCATCTGGAACACCTACCGCAAGTGGATTCACTCATGGCGCGACTTGCCTCTCTGTTGCAACCAGTGGTGTAACGTGATGCGCTGGGAAATGCGCACCCGCTTGTTTCTCCGCACATCCGAGTTTCTATGGCAGGAGGGCCACACGGCTCACGCCACTAAAGAGGAGGCTGAAGCGCGTGCCAAGCAAATGCTCCACGTGTATGCCGACTTTGCCGAAGAGGTGATGGCCGTGCCCGTAGTGCGCGGTGTGAAGAGTGCCACGGAGCGTTTTGCTGGTGCACTCGACACCTATACCATCGAAGCCATGATGCAAGATGGCAAGGCTCTGCAAAGCGGAACAAGCCACTTCTTGGGTCAGAACTTTGGACGAGCCTTCAACGTGCAGTTCGTCAATAAGGAAAACCAACTCGATTACGCTTGGGCCACCTCTTGGGGGGTAAGTACCCGCTTGATGGGTGCGCTCATCATGACCCACTCCGACGACAACGGCTTGGTACTCCCTCCTCATCTCGCCCCCATTCAAGTGGTCATCGTACCTATATATAAAGGTGATACTGAACTCGCTCAGTTCGATGAAAAATTGGGAGAACTCTCCAAGCAGCTGCGTAAGATGGGCATCCGCGTGAAGTATGACAATGCTGACAACAAGCGACCTGGCTTTAAGTTTGCCGACTACGAGCTTAAGGGTGTGCCCGTGCGCCTCGTGATGGGTAAGAATGACCTACAAAACGGCACTATCGAGGTGATGCGCCGCGATACGCTCGAGAAGAATACCCGTCCGTTTGAGGGCATCGAAGAATATGTAAAGACACTGCTTGAAGAAATTCAGAAGAACATCTTCGCCAAAGCCAAAAAGCGTTTGGACGACAACACCTTTGAGTGTGACAACTACGAAGAGTTCAAATCGCGCGTGAAGAATGGCGGCTTCTTTATCTGCCCTTGGGATGGTACTGAAGAGACCGAAGCACAGATTAAGGCCGATACGCAGGCCACCATTCGCTGCGTGCCTTACGGCATAGACCAGTCGAACCCTGGTGTCGATATGGTCAGCGGAAAACCCGCCACTTGCAAAGTCGTTGTGGCTCGTAGCTACTAATGACTATTATATACAACCTTATATTAGCAGACGTGAGGCTTTGCAGTTCTTGGGATGATTTTACGCGCG
>CAVFOF010000226.1:0-2683 GCA_963623895.1 bacterium | reverse complement strand
GGAATGATGCCTAGCTGTTTTACCCCTGCTTGTCGAATAATTAATCCATCGCCTACCATGGCTCCTATGCCGATGAATGATCCTATTTCAATCATGTCGGGCAAGATACGATGCGTTGTGCCGTGTAGGCTATCTACCCCAACGATGGTGATAAGATTTGAAGCGATCCCCGAGATGCGTGCCCCCATTTGGTTAAGTAGGTGACACAATTGTTGAATGTAGGGTTCGCAGGCAGCGTTGTAGATGGTGGTAGTGCCTTTGGCAAGCACTGCCGACATGATGATGTTGGCGGTGCCTGTGATGGAGGCTTCATCTAGCAACATATAAGTCCCCTTCAGTTTTTGCGCTTCGATGTGGTAAGTGCCCAATTCTTCGTCATAGAAGAATCGAGCTCCCAATTTTTGTAGTCCATAGAAGTGCGTGTCTAGTCTGCGCCTTCCAATTTTGTCGCCTCCTGGCTTGGCTATTGTAGCTAGTCCAAATCGGGCTACTAGAGGGCCTATAAGCAGTACGGACCCACGAAGTCGTGAGCATCGTTCAAGGAACTCATTGCTGTTGAGATAGTCGAGGTTGATATTCGTTGCGCAGAAGGAGCAGTCGCCCTTTCCATGCCAATGAGTGCTCACTCCCATTAGTTCGAGAAGGGCAATGAGGTTGTTTACATCTAGAATGTTTGGAATGTTCTGGATGCGTACTTCTTCCGAAGTTAATAGGGTGGCACAAATCACTTGCAGTGCCTCGTTTTTAGCTCCTTGCGGTGTGATTTCACCTTTCAATCGGTGGCCTCCTTCAATAATAAACGTGCTCATATTAATGTATATATAAGTGGTGTACTATTGTCTTTAGATGGTGGTTTTTCTAGAGGGTGGGTATGTTCCCTTTAGTAGTAGCGGGGTGTTGTTCTGGCTTTGTTAGAATAGCCCTTTATTTTTACGTGTACGAAATCGGTTTTCGCCGATTTGCATCAGTTCTTTTCCAGGTTGTGAAAAGTCGGGTTCTACTTTCCCGTCGGTGTAGAATGCTATGTCGCGAGCTACTTTGCTATCCTCTATGCCATCCCCTTTCCAGTCTGCTAGGTTGCGTTTCATGCGGTTCGCCACTAGTCGAACAAGTCTTTCCTTTTCGTCGGCATCTTCCATAGAGCTAAGGTCGCTCATAGCTTTTTCTATCAGTCTGCCATAGTGTCGAAATCTGATGAACCCTTTGGGGTAGGATAGCTTTTCGGGGTGCTTATTGATTGTGTCAATATGTTTTACCTCGAAGGGGTAGTCGATGTCTAGTTCGTAGTTGGCCATATATGCCAAGTGATCCCATAGTTTGTGGCGGAAATCGTCTACATCCTTCATCTTGGGTGAAAATCCCTTCATCACTTCGATGATGGCTTCTGCATAATTTTGTCGCTCCTCTTTATCGGTTATAGTTAGTGCGTAATCCACCATGTCTTGCACTAGTCGTCCGTATTCAGGAAGCTTAAGTTTGTCGCGTGTGGAGTTATATTCTATTTTTTTATCGGTTGAGGTTATATTTGGTTGCATGTAGTCAGTTGTAACAAGTGAGGGAGGTTTATAGGAGCTTTTTGCTTTGGGTGGCCACGAACTCTTTCAGATAGAAAGGTTCGAAATAGGCCACGTCCTCTATTTCGTTTCGTGCCAGTGCCATTTCGGCTAGTGGAATCATGTTTTTAGCTTTCGGAACGATGCCCTCTATGAAATGTGCATTATGGTGCTTGATAGTGTGGATGCACTTATCGGCACCATTGCCCATGAAGTAGATGGGATGCTTCTCTAGAAGGGATTGAAAGGAATTCTCCTCTATAATTAAAGCTTGTGTTGGGTTGACCTCTTTCAGAGCTCTATCGTAGACAGCGCAATACACTTCCATTCGGCGGGCGTCTATCATGGGGCAGAGCAAAGCGTCTTCGGGCAGTTCCTCTTTCAATAGAATGGGTACGGTGAGACATTTTAGTGTTGGCACGGAAAGTAGCTTAGCGTTTCTTCCGTAGGCAATGCCCTTAGCTTCGGACGCTCCGATGCGCAAACCAGTGTAGGAACCTGGGCCTTTGCTTACCGCTACGGCATCAATTGGTATGGCGTGGCTATCGGCAAAGGATATGGTTTCTTTCACGAAGCCAGCCAGCACTTGTGCGTGCGAGAAGCCTTCGGCGTTGATTTCTTCATAAAGGCAAGTTCCATCTTGCGATAGAGCTACCGAGCAAACGTTGGTTGCTGTTTCAATATGTAGTATACAAGACATGTGATTAATCTTTTTCTAGAGATCAAATCATCCGCTGTGTGGACGTGGTTCTATGTGTTGGAAGAGGAACTTTCTTGGTTTTGATAAGTACTTAGCGATTTGCAGTAAAGGCTTGTATCTTTGGGTTTGCTCCTTTTCTTATTGCAAACTTACACAAAATCGTTGAGATTTGGTACAGAGAGTGGTGTCTAAATGACATACTCTGGCTAAAAACGGAATAACTAGTTATGAAAAGTGGTTGGCTATGGCCTTAGTGGTTGTGCGTTCGGTAGATTTTGTGTTCTTTTTACTCCTACATATAAGGAGTAAGGTTTCCATTGCATTCTCCTCTAGTAAAAACAAGAAAAGGAACGCTGGTTAGTCAACGTTCCTTTTTTGTAGCGCCTACGGGAATCGAACCCGTATACCATGCGTGAGAGGCATGTATCCT
>CAVFOF010000225.1:0-2744 GCA_963623895.1 bacterium | reverse complement strand
GAAAACACCACAAACTAGCGTGGCACGAGCCGCAAGCAAAGCCCTCGTGAAGTTTATGGATTTGGGAGAAGTCCAAGAACAAGCGGCCGAGGCTATGCTGCAAAGCCTAAACAGTTAATTTAGGACGTATCAATTGCTCCTTTATAGAGGAAGCCAATAAAGCGCAAAGCGTGTTGAAGCAATCTGTTTCAGCACGCTTTGCGCTTGCTACATATATCACATACATTGGGACACGGAAGTGAAAAAAAGTGGGGACGGTGGGAATATTTTAAAAATAAACGTACCTTTGCACGCAAATTGGTGGCAACTAACCGCTCGAGGGCAGATAGCTATTGCTCCAAAGGCTAGGGTGGGGCTATAAATTACCACCCCGATGAAACTGCACACTTCAGAAACGTAGAAATTAAGCATGACGCAAAAGAACTTGGTGATTGTCGAGTCTCCTGCCAAGGCAAAGACTATCGAAAAATATTTGGGATCAGACTATAAGGTGATGTCGAGCTACGGCCATATCCGCGACTTGAAAAAGAAAAACTTCGGAGTAGACTTGAACACCTTTGAACCACAATATGAAATACCGGCTGAGAAGAAAAAGGTGGTGAGCGAATTGCGTGCTCAAGCTAAGAAGGCAGAGGCCGTGTGGCTCGCATCCGATGAAGACCGCGAGGGAGAAGCAATCTCTTGGCACTTGGCCGAGGTGCTCGGGCTTGACCCGAAGGAGACACGACGCATCGTGTTTCACGAAATTACCAAACCCGCTATTCTTTCGGCTATCGAACATCCGCGTCACATCGATTTCAACTTGGTCGATGCTCAGCAGGCTCGCCGCGTGCTCGACCGCTTGGTGGGCTTTAAGCTATCGCCCGTGTTGTGGCGCAAGGTGCGTCCGAGTCTTTCGGCTGGTCGTGTGCAGAGCGTGGCAGTTCGCTTGATTGTGGAGCGTGAACGTGAAATCCAAAAGTTTGAGCCAGAAACGTCTTATCGCATCACGGCGCTTTTTGAAGTGCCGAACGAGGACGGAACGGTGACCTTGTTGCGTGCAGAACTCAACAAACGCTTTGCCACCGAGGCAGAGGCAAGAGCCTTCTTGGAGCATTGCAAGGAGTCGACCTTTACTATCGACACCATCACCACTCGCCCCACTACTCGCACCCCAGCTCCCCCATTTATCACCTCCACCTTGCAGCAAGAGGCTGCCCGAAAGTTGGGCTTCCCCGTGGCTGTGACGATGCGAGTGGCTCAAAGTTTGTACGAAAGCGGTTTGATAACCTACATGCGTACTGACTCAATGAACCTTTCCGAACTTTGCTTGAATAGTTGCGGCCCTATACTTACGCAACTCATGGGGAGCAGCTATCATAAGCGTCGCATCTATCACACCCACTCGAAGGGCGCACAAGAGGCTCACGAGGCTATTCGCCCTACCGACATGAATCGGCAAACCATTGAGGGAGACAGCCGTGAGCAACGCTTGTATGAATTGATATGGAAGCGTACGTTGGCCTGTCAAATGGCTGATGCACAGCTAGAACGCACCACGGTGAACATTGCGGTGAGTGGTAGTCAGGAACATTTCCAAGCTACTGGCGAAGTGGTGCGTTTTGATGGTTTCTTGCGTGTATATCGTGAGAGCCAAGGCGATGAGGACACGGGCAATAACTCAGCAAAAGTCGATGAAAGCAAACTGCTTCCTCCGATGACGGAAGGACAAGTGTTGCAGCGTCGGGAGGTGTTGGCACAACAACGTTTCAGTCAGCAACCCGCTCGTTACACTGAGGCTTCGTTGGTGAACAAATTGGATGAGTTGGGCATTGGCCGTCCTTCAACCTACGCTTCTACCATTTCCACCATCCAAAATCGTGAATATGTGGCGAGGGGGGAAGGAGAAGGCATTCCTCGCTCGTTCTGCCAACTACAACTCACTGGCGACACGATTAAGCAAGCAACGCTTAGCGAGAAAGTGGGAGCTAACCGAGGTAAACTCATACCTACCGACATCGGTTTGGTGGTAAACGATTTCCTATTGCAGTATTTCCCGGAAATCATGGACTACGACTTCACAGCCAATGTGGAGAAACACTTCGATGCTGTGGCTGAGGGAAAGGAAAATTGGACTCAACTCATCAGCGATTTCTATAAAGAATTTGAACCGCAAGTGGAGCGCACTCTCAACGAGAAAACGGATCATCGAGTGGGCGAACGCGAATTGGGCGTTGACCCCGTGAGCGGTAAAATGGTGAGCGTGAAGATTGGTCGCTTTGGCCCTGTAGTGCAGATGGGTGTGTCGAGCGATGAAGAAAAGCCTACTTTCGCTAATCTAGCCAAGGGACAAAGCATTGAAACTCTTACCCTAGAGCAAGCACTTGAGCTATTTAAATTGCCGCGCACTTTAGGCGAATTTGAAAGCCAAACGGTGAAGGCTAACGTGGGACGTTTTGGCCCCTACGTGCAGTTGGGCAAACTCTTTGTGTCCATACCCAAGGGTGAAGACCCCCTAAGCATTGACCTTGACCGAGCCATTGAACTCGTTAAGGAAAAACGCCAAAAGGAGGAGCAAAGCCATCTAAAGCAGTTTGCTGAAGAACCCGAACTTGAAGTGCGCGCTGGCCGATGGGGACCTTACATTGCCTATAAGGGTAAGAACTATAAAATCCCTAAGGCGGATCACGAACGAGCTAGTGAATTGTCGCTCGAAGAGTGTAAAGCGATAATCGAAGCTGAAAGCAAAAAGCCTGCAACTACTC
>CAVFOF010000224.1:0-2759 GCA_963623895.1 bacterium | reverse complement strand
GTATATGGGAGGGGGGATAAATAGGCTATTTGGTTTATATAAAAGTTTATATTTTTTCTCTATGCCCATCTCAACGCTTTATGCAATTTTTATGCAATCGAAAACTCGGTTTTCGGTTGGTCAATTTTTCCTTTTTCGTCTTACATATTATCGTTTAAGGCTTCTTTACCCCCCCCGTCGAAGAATACGTTTTTACTAACCGCCGAATAGTAAAAACTAGCCCCCTAATAGTGCTTCACTACCCGCCTAATAGTTTTAACTACCCGCCTAATAGTTTCGGCCAGACTTTTCTCCCCTTTCGTAACAATTCAGCAGAAGGGTAACTATTAAGGTGGGGTGGGTGTAAGCGTAGCTAAAGTATTGAATTACGCTTACACCCACCTGATTTGTTACAGTTGTCTATAACAATTTGCTGAATAGTTACCCCTCCCCTCAGCCTCACGAGATTAACTACCTTTGCTGTGCCACTAAACTTAAGGCTAATTGCTGCTTCGCTTTGCTAAAATATGTAACTTTGCACACACAAACTAAACTATTCATGGACATTCTACACATTGTGACGCAGATGCTGATGATATTCGGCATCGTGCTAGTGGGCTTGTTTGCCGCCAAGCGCAACCTTTGGGCTGCGGAGCTCGACCGCAAACTCTCCATCTTTATTATGAACATCTCGATGCCAGCTCTCATCCTAGCCTCGGTGATGGGAAAGGACTTGGCTTTCGAAAACTCTGAGCTCTTGGCCTTGGCCGTGGTGGCCGTGGTGAACTACGTGGTGCTTATCGGCATGGCTTATCTCATCCCCAACCTTTGGAAGGTGAACCCTTCACGCAAGGGATTGCTTAGTTTTATGCTCGCTTTTGGCAACGTGAGCTTCATCGGCTACCCCGTGTGTGATGCCGTGTTTGGGCCGAAGGCCGTGTTCTGCGCCTCGGTGCTCAACATTCCCTTCAACTTGCTCGTGTTCACCGTGGGCGTATCGTTTATCAATGGTGGCAAAGCGAAGAGTGCATTTTCCCCCAAACTCATCCTCTCGCCCTGCGTGGTGGCCTCGCTCATTGCGGTGGTGATAGCCGTGGCACGCATTCAGATGCCTACCCCCGTGGGCCAATGGTTTCACCTACTAGGCGACCTTACCACGCCTTGCGCCCTGCTCATCATCGGGTCGAGCCTCAGCCACATCCCCGTGCGCGACATGCTCGGCAATCGCTTCGTTTATGGCATGACGCTGCTGCGCCTCTTGGTGCTGCCCTTGATGGTAGGTGCCGTGCTTGCACTGATGGGAGTAAATCCCTTAGTGAGCGATGTAGCCGTGGTGCTAAGCGCAATGCCTGTGGCTACCAACGGCATCATGCTCTGCTTACAGTATGGCAAGGATGAGCGCGTGATGACGCAGGGACTCTTTATCACCACCTTGCTCTCGGTGGTAAGCATCCCCTTGGTAGCTTATCTGGCTAGCTTGTTCTAGGATAGCCTCCCCCCATTTAAACATAAAAAATCAACGTATGACGATTATTCTCTCCCTTCTAGCCGTGGTAGTGGCTTTCGTGGCCGGTTACGCCGTGGGCACGTTGCGCAGTCAGCGGACGGCCATTGCGGCCCAGGCCGAACTGAAAGCGGCTAAGCAGCATGCGGCCGAGGCGATGCGCCAACAGGCTCAGGCCTTGCGTGCCGAGTTTAAGGCCACTTCGGCCGAGATGATACGCACGCAGAGCGACTCGCTACGCACACAGCACCTTCACTCGCTCGAGGCCTTGCTGAAGCCCCTAGGGCACAACATCGAGGAGTTTCGCTCGCAGTTTGTGAAGGGCAACGCTTCGCTCGATGGCTACATCAAGGCTCTCGTGGAGCAAACTACCACCTTAGGGCGAGAGGCTGAGGATTTGGCGAAAGCCTTGAAGGGCAACACGAAGCTGCAAGGCAACTGGGGCGAGGCCGTGCTAGCCAACCTTCTCTCGGCCTCGGGACTGACCGAGGGGCGCGACTACACCTTGCAGCAGCATTTGGCTGATGGTAAAGGCTCTACGGCCATCCCCGACGTGGTGGTGCATCTGCCCGAAAACCGCAACCTCGTCATCGACTCGAAGGTGTCGCTCAAAGCTTTTACCGACTATGTGGCGGCCGACGATGCGGTGGAGCAGGATCGCTTGCTGCGAGAGCACGTGCGCAGTGTGCGCCAACACATTAAGGAGCTTTCGGCCAAAAGCTACGACCGCCTCGTGCCCGACAGCATTGGCTACGTGCTGATGTTCATCCCTGGCGAGGCGGCCTACGTGGCAGCCGTCACGGCCGAACCTAGTTTGCCCACTGAGGCTTACGCTCAGCGCGTCATCTTAATCAACCCCACCAATCTGCTGATGGCTCTTCAGCTGGCCTACAACTTGTGGCAGAGCGAGCTACAGAGCCGCTCGGTGAAGGAGATTTACACCTCGGCCGAAAAGCTCTATAAGAAATTTACCACCTTTGCTCTAAACTTTGTGAAGATAGGCAACAGCATCAGTCAGCTTCAGCGCACCTACGACGAGGCGCAAGGGCAGCTCTCTACGGGCCGCGGCAACATCGTAAGTCAGCTGGAGGGATGGAAAAAGAAGGGGCTTTCGCCTTCGAGCAACATCCCCGATGCCCTGACGGGCGACTGCGAGGAGGAATAGCAGAAGCTATTGGAGCAAAAAATTGAACAAGATTGGAACAAAAAATTGGGGGCGACGCGTCCCCGCGTCGGCGCAAGAAGAAACGCTAGAAGCTATAGTAACTTATAGCTC
>CAVFOF010000223.1:0-2827 GCA_963623895.1 bacterium | reverse complement strand
GCGTGGAAAATCACGATTGGTACACCCACATCACCCTGCCTGCCGGCGCAGAAGTGAAGTTCCAAACCAATAGCTGGGCTGTAGAAATCGGTAGCAAGTATACCGAAACGCCTAGTTGCACCTCAGGCTTCTATGGTATTGGCGCAAAGAGCGGTGGTTGGAACATCTACATCAAGGATGCCGCCAACTACCTCGTCATTGTCAACGACATCACTGGCGCATTCCGCTTCATCAAGGAGTAATGCGTGCTTCTTAACAAGAGATTCTCAAGTTTGTATGTGAGAGAGGGGCAAACTTTCCCTTGCCCCTCCTCCTAGCAAACTGCATAACAATCTTTCATCCCATTTAAAAGCAAAAAGTTATGTTTAAGAAAATATTCTTCACTTTGGCAGCCGTTCTCTGCTTAGCCTCCTGCAACGAGGATTTCGCCGATTGGAGCGCACCGCAAAGCAATCCGCAGGAAGAGGCTCAAACCATGAGCATCACGGCCACCGCAGCTTCTGCCATCGATTTGGGCAGTGTCACCACCGAAACCGTTCCCTTCGCTACGGTGAACGTTACCAAACCCAACGAGGGCTTCGAGGTAGACTCTATCTCATTCGACTTCGTCGACCCCACAACGGGCAACACTACGCCCCTCGCCACTAATCTCAATGGCAAAGTTTCCACTTCCGACCTTACCGAACTCGTGACGGGCTATTTCGGTGTACGCCCCGTGGCACGCACCTTGACGCTCAACGCCCGTGCCTATGCCTGGATAGATTCAACCAAAACTACTCGCGTAAGTTCCGAACCCTATCAGTTTGAGGTGAACGTAACGCCCGCCCGTCCCGCTTTCGAAAGTGGCTACTACTACATCGGCGTGTGGGGCACGGACATGAGCCGTCCCTTGACCGAGGAGTCGGATGGCGTGTGGAGTGTAACTGTTCCCGCCAATGGCGGCTGGCACTGGTTTAAGATTGCTCCCGAATCGGGCTTCGTCGATGGCAACTTCGACTGGGCAAACGAGGGCTCTTGCATTTGTGCACCAGCCAAGGACGATGAGTCTACGAGCGGCAAATTCGTTATCGGTGGCGACAAATACTCTTGGCATCTTGTTGAGAACGGCGCAAGCAACTACAAGATAACCATCGACCTCTACGACCAAACTTTCCAGATTACTCCCGTTGAGTAACTGCTAGTAGTTTAAAAACTAATAAAAGGAGTTTAAGCGATTCTCTTTATGAAAATCATTAAACTCCTTTTCTCTTTTCCTAACTTACACCGAACGATACAATCCTATGAATAAACTTTCCACCCTTCTTTTATCTCTTCTCAGTCTTCCCGCCCTAGCTCAAGCCCCCGCCGAGAGCGAAGACGTGATGCTGCAAGGCTTCTATTGGAACTCGCAGCAACAGACTGGCTGGACGCAACTCACCGCACAGGCCGAGGAGATTGGGAAAAACTTTACGCTCATTTGGCTGCCCCCTTCAGCAAGTGCCGAGGGTGGGGGAGCCGTTGGCGGCACCAACGTGGGCTACCATCCACGCCAGTGGAATAATCAAACCTCTTGTTGGGGCACGGCCGACAATCTGAAAACGCTTATCGCCACCCTTCACCAAAACCACGTAAAGGTGATAGCCGACATCGTGGTGAATCATCGTGCGGGCGACACCGATTGGGGCAATTTCACGAAGGACGACTTCGGCTCTTACGGTAGCTATCAGCTCACGGCCGAGCACATCTGTAAGAACGACGAGATGAACACCGACAAAAGTTCGGGTTCTTGGTATGGCAAAGCCACGGGCGCAGCCGACACGGGCGAGAACTGGAGCGGCGCACGCGACCTCGACCACACCTCTCCCTACGTGCAGCAGGACGTTACAGCCTACCTCAATTGGCTTAAAGGCGAGTTTGGCTACGACGGTTGGCGCTACGATTTCTGCAAGGGCTACGCTGGCAAGTATGTAGGCATCTACAACCAAGCCACCTCGCCCTACCTCTCCGTAGGCGAGTATTGGGATAGTTCCTACGACCCTGTGGCTGCTTGGATAGAGTCCACCGGCAAGGAAAGCATGGCTTTCGACTTCCCCTCAAAGTATGATGCGCTCAACAACGGTTTGGCCAAGAACAACTTCAGCCGCATGTCGTGGATTGAGGACAAAACCACGTGGCGACCGGCGGGCATGATTCACCATCACAACTACAATCGCTATGCCGTCACCTTTGTGGACAATCACGACACCTATCGCAATAGCAACAAGTACACTGGAAACATTCAGCAGGCCTACGCCTTCATTCTCTCTTCCCCTGGTGTGCCTTGTGTGTTTTATCCGCATTGGGCTGGTCCCGACCGCGAAACCATCAACCAGATGATAGCTATTCGCAAGGCCGTGGGCGTACATTCGCAGAGCGACGTCACTGTCACACAGCGCAGTTCCTACTACGAGAGCCTCTCCGTGGGTCATCACGGCACGCTCATTACGCGCATTGGCACGGCTGCTCCCACCACCACACCCGATGGATACACCCTCTCGGCTAGCGGCAAGGGTTGGCAAATGTGGGTAAGCAATGAGGTGGCTGCGGTGAAAAACGTTCAGACCTCTGCCTCTAGAGCCGAGGTTACTTTAGAGAATGGTACGCTTAAAGTCACTTCCCCTACAGCCACGCTCATCCAGGTGTTTGCCCTCAATGGCCAACTCCTCCACACCTCCCATGCTGCCTCCCTCATCCTTTCACTCCCCACCAAGGGTTGCTATGTGGTGAAGGTAGCGAACCAAAGTTATAAGCTGAGCAACAACTGATCAAAAAATTGGGGGCGACGCGTCCCCGCGTCGGCGCAAGAGTA
>CAVFOF010000222.1:0-2842 GCA_963623895.1 bacterium | reverse complement strand
GGGTTAAATAAGATTTCTACTGGCTCAAGCGTGGAGAACCTTTCTGTAGTCCATTCCACGTACCGAGGCTCTCGCATTGCCTTTTCGTAGGCTTTTGGAGGAAAAAATGTAGCCCTCAATTTTACTTTTGTCTTTTCGAAAGGTCTTATAGTCGTAACGCCTCCTAAAAAGGGGGCTCTGATAATCAGATTAAATGGTTATGACAACAACAACATATATAATAAGTAAGGACTGGAAGTCAATAGGGACTGTTAGGGTGCTTTTGCTATCAGCCTCGTGCAGCCCAAGTAAGCAGAAGGAGGGCGACGGATGGTCGAAACCTGCTACGCTATTATGATTGAAGATAAAGACATCATTCGAGCCGTCCGTGAGAAATCGGAAATGGGCTTTTGGCTCTTGATGAGGAAGTACAAGCAGCCCGTGTATTGGCACATACGTCGCTTGGTGGTGGTGCACGAAGATGCACAAGATGCCGCTCAGGAGGCCTTCGTCAGGATATTCCGCTCGTTCGACACGTTTAAGGACGATAGTTCGCTACGAGGCTGGATATTCCGCATTGCTACGAACGAGGCTCTCCGACTTATCGAGGGGCGCAGGCGAGAGGTGGTCTCCATTGAGGACGACAGCAACGAGGCCAATCAGCTCTTAGCCGACCACTACGTGGACTACTCCGACCTGGAGGCGGTGAAGCTGCAAAAGGCTATCCTCGCATTGCCCACAAAGCAGCAGGCCACGTTTAACCTTCGCTACTACGACGAGCTCAGCTATGAGGAAATCGCTGAGGCTATAGGCTCTACCGCCTCGGCTGTGAAGGCTAACTACCACGTGGCTAAGGAGAAAATAGTAAAATACATGAACTCTAACGACTAAAACTTGCTACCATCATGAGCAATGAATTTGACTTCGACGCTATAAAAAAACGAATGCCCTATACCACGCCCGATGACTTCTTCGAGAAGCTAGAGGAGGACATCTGGAATGAGGTGAAGGGAGAGTTCAAGGAAACGCAGGTCGAGCGCATCAAGCCGATAAGTGCGTCGATAGCTGAGCCTAGGCGCAGCCGCTGGGCGGTGTTGATGAGAGGAGCTATTGCCGTGGCCGCATCGGTGGCCTTGGTGCTGGCCATCAATCTCAACACTCCTAAGGCTGGAAAAGCTTCTCTTAACGAAGTGGACAAGGCTTTCAGCCAACTTACGGCCGATGATCAGGCTTATCTGCTTAGCGTGTACCATGAGGACGTGTTCCTCAGCGAATAAGTGATTTCAAACCCCTCAAAAATCATAAAACTTATGAAACAACTATTCCGAATCTTTGTGGTGGCTTTCTTGTTGATTGCTCCCTGTGCTACCCTATTTGCACAACAAAGTACACCGCAGCGCACGAGCCAGAAGCAACGCTTGACGCGCGAACAACTAGCTGAGGTGCAAGCTAAGCACATTGCCAGTGAACTAGCCTTTAGCGAAACTCTGACCGAGAGGTTCGTCAAGACCTACTGCGACTGTCAGAAGGAGGTATGGGCATTAGGCCCTCGCCAACGCCTCAATAAACAAAGTTCCTCCGAACAAGAGAATGAGCAACGTATCAAACAACGCTTTGCCATGAGCGAAAAGATACTTGCCATCCGCCAAAAGTATTATAAGGAGTACTCCAAATTTCTCACTCAAACTCAAATCGAGAAGGTCTATGAGCAGGAGCGAAAAATAATGAGTCGTCTCGCTAAGCGCGGACAGCAGCGTCAGACTCCCAAACATAGAAGATAATGAAGGACAAAATTATCCTAGCCCTAGCCCTACTGAGCACGCTCTGCTGGGGCGGGGCTTTTGCACAAGAATTAAACTTTTCGAAGGAAGCTTTCGTGACGGATGCCATGACCTTGCCCTATCGCAAGGCTACTATCCCAGGGTTTGGCGAAAACGCTTCGCTCGTGATTTACCTGCATGGAGGCACAAGTAAGGGCGATGACAACGAGGCGCAGCTTCAAGAACCTGGCGTTGAGGCTATCAGTTCGTGGTTTGCCGATAATAATCGCAAGGCTATCCTGCTCGTGCCGCAGTGTCCGAAGGACAAATCGTGGATCGGTGGAACGCTCGACGTGATAGCTAGTTTGCTGCAATCGTATGTTGACCGTGGGGCAGCCGATGCCAACCGCGTCTACATCCTTGGTGGCTCGATGGGAGGTACGGGCACGTGGAACATGCTCTCGAGTTATCCCAACCTATTTGCTGCCGCTATGCCTGTGGCAGGCAATCCTTCGGGACTTAATGCCGAGGCTGTGGCTCAAACTCCAGTCTTCACCGTGATGGGAACGGCCGACCGAATTATGAAGATTTCGAATGTGGAAGCTTTCCTCGAAGAGATGGACCATTACGAGGCCGAATATAAGTTTAACATCGAGGAGGGCTGGAGTCACGAGAACGTATGTGAGCAAAGCTACACTCCTGAACGCCTCAATTGGCTCTTTAAACATGTGAAGGGAGAGATCGTAGCTGTGTCGTCGATTAGTCAGGATGAACCTGCCGTCAGCGAGGTGGTATGGCACTCGTTTAGCGGACAACGCTTGAGCCAGAAGCCCACGGAAAGGGGAGTTTATCTCCAAACCCGCGTGTACGACGATGGAAGCCAGTCTACTCGAAAAGTGTGTTTAAGGGCGGGGCTATAATTTCCACCGTATAAGTAACGAGTCAAAATAATCTTTATATTAACTACCCCAATGCGAGTTAATATAAAGATTATTTTGACTCGTTACTTATGCGTATATAGTGAACCTAAAATCCGCAACTACTAGATTTTTTTAGACAAATATCCAACGAGAATGCAGATCGTGCAAATATGTCATAGACAT
>CAVFOF010000221.1:0-2912 GCA_963623895.1 bacterium | reverse complement strand
AAGAGCCGCGAACAGTTCGAAATCTCTTCCTACAAGCGTCTCATCGACATCTACAGCTCAACTGCTAAGACTGTTGACGCTTTGATGAAGCTTGAGTTGCCTTGCGGCGTTGAAGTAGAAATCAAGGTCTAGTACCTGGACGATTTCTCCTTTAGCTCTTAAAGGATTTTCAAAAAAATACCGAGAGGAAGCTATTCGCTTTCCCTCGGTTTTTTTTACCCCGTTACTTTGGGTTGATACAAGAGTTTATATAGATTTGTTTTCGTGTTTTTTGTTTTGTTGTTTCGAAGTGGAAACCTTTGTTTTCTTACTTCGTTGCTTAGAAACGAATGCCTTAGCCAACCTTGTTGCGGTATTCATTCGGCGTCATTCCTACCGAACGCTTAAACATTCGGCTGAAGTGTTGCGCATATTGAAAACCTAGATTGTATGCCACTTGGCTAATGCTGAACGTTGGGTCGAGTATGCGCTCTTTGCTTAGCTCAATAATTTTGTTTTGAATATATTCTTGTGCCGTATGTCCCGTTTCCTTCTTGATGAGGTCGCCAAAATAGTTGGGTGAAAGGCATAGCTCTGTGGCGCAATGCTTCACGGTGGGCAGACCATTCTTGGCGGCGTTGTTGCCAGTGAAGTAGTTGTCGAGTAATTGCTCAAAACGCATCAGTATGTCGTTGTTCACGTTTTCACGAGTGATAAACTGTCGCTCGTAGAAGCGCAAGCAGTAGTCGAGCAGCAACTCAATGTTTTTCGCAATCAGCCGTTTGCTCAGGCGGTCGATGCTATGCTCAATTTCTTGCTGAATTTTGTTAAGGCAATCCACCACAATAGCTCGCTCGCGCTCCGAAAGATGAAGGGCTTCGTTCACTTCGTACGAGAAGAAGTTGTATTCCTTAATGTGCTTTCCTAGCGACGTGCCATGAATTAAGTCGGGGTGAAAAACGAGTGCCCAACCTTTAGGTTGAAACACTTCTCCATTATCCACCACCCCCACCACTTGTCCTGGAGCAATTGTCACCACCGTGCCCTCCTGGTAGTCGTAGGTTTGGCGGCCGTATATCAGGTCGCCACACATCACCTCTTTCAAGTATATGGCATAAAAGCCAAACACTTGGCGTTGGTGGCGCATAGGCGTGCACTTTGAAAGGTCAATTACGCTTACCAAGGGGTTAAGCGTTTCCACACCCAGCAGACGGTTGTATTCGTCCACCGTATTGATATGTATTACGGAATCGTTGGTCATAAGGATTGTGCATTTTTATTACGTTGCGAAGTTAGTGAATTTCTTAAAACATTCCTAGTTGCTCCGTTATCTTGGTAATTATATCTTTGATAGGGGGCATTTCCGCCGACGAGCGTACTGCGCTATTTCTTCTCGAAGTGTTGGTAATCCTTTCGGTTTTTCCAACTTCCGCCCCAGGTAAAACCGTGCTTTGTGAACTCTTTATAGCAAAGGTCGTTCTCGTCGATTTTGTATTTAAATTTTTTCTTTCGGTCAGTGTAAGCCTTTCCCGATTTCGGACTTACTACAAGTTCTCCGCTCTTTTTGCGCCACACATAGGGATTGTAGCGTGTATTCACGTCCACCGCCATTCCCTTGCCGTGCTTCGATGGCCGGCCAGTGCTAGCAATCATCCGAAAGTTGAAGCACGAGGTGTTGTTAGCTTCCATCGAGCGTTCGTCGTCGGCCTCGTAGTCGTCAATAAGCACCATGTGCTCAATAGGATAGTGCGCCTCGTAGAGATTTCTGAAAATCTCCACTAAATCTTCAGCAATCTCCCTAGCGCAAACCATTTCCCCAAGCTGCGTATCGCCTTGAGCGTTGCGATGAAGAAGGCGCAAATAGCGCAGTTCGGTGAGCGGGAGCGTACAGTTTGCTTTATAGGATTTTCCCTTCATTCTCGAATATATCTTTTCGCTGATAGTGTCTATCGTAAAACACCGCTCCCATCCATAAGCCGCCACTTGCTCCTCACTCACCACGTTGCCCGCTTTCCACTCGTGCAGTAAGGTGGTGTCAATAGGCGTGGGTAGGACGGATTGTGTGTTTCTCTCCTCATTGTTCAGAGGGTGATTGTTCGCCTTGCCGTTGCACGAGCCCAAGAGCAGCATGAGAGCAAATAACGAAAGAGATTGAATAAATCGCATAGCAGAACGGGGTGATAATAGATTATTTTGTCGTAAAATTACGTAATATTCGGCAGAAATATCTCCTCAGTAAAGCAAAATTATGTATGTTTGCACCATTCCTTCTTTTCTCAAAGTTCCCAATGAGTGATGAGAAAATGCTTATCATCACACACAATAACTAATCCTCTAAACACGACAACAATGAAGAATTCCTTAAAAATAGCCCTTCCCTTGCTAATCCTTCTTTTTGCCTTCCTCTCCAGTCCCAAGATAAGTGCACAGCCTCAATCGTTTAGTTTTCACATGCTCACTCCCTCCTCTTTCGCCGTGCTTACCGCCAATCAGCCCGTGCTCCGAAAGGTGGCCAATGCTAAGGCGGTCAAGCAGAGTGGTTGTCGAGCCTATAAGGGGAATATGTATCCCCTTGTTAGTAGCAATGCCAAGTGGCACAACATCGAACTTTACAATTTCGATGCAGATAAATGGCTTACCGCTTGGGTGCTGAAGCAGCAATGCAAACTATTGAAGGTAGCCCCGCTCAAAGAATGCGTTATGCCTCCCGCTTATGTGGTCGAAACGCCCGACGGCTCGGTAGGTTGTCCTATCGAAGGCCCCGATGCGCAGTTTCAGGTGCGCTCAGAGGGCATCTATCACAGTCTCCCCTTCAGTGTGGGGCATCCCTCGGGTAGCGACAACTACACCTTGCAATTTTTGATAGCTGGCACTAATCCTAGCTACACCTATGCGCTCAACACCTCCTTCGTGGTGTCGAAAGTAGACGATAA
>CAVFOF010000220.1:0-2930 GCA_963623895.1 bacterium | reverse complement strand
AATGTTCGATTTTTCATTAGTAACAACCTGGCTCCACACTTTCCTTACGGGCACTTGTGGCTTTGCCGAGTGGGGTGCAATCCTAACGGAGAGCATCCTCGTGGCGTTGGCCATCATCACCTTGTATGCAGTGTTTGCCATCGTCCTCATCTACATGGAGCGCAAAATCTGCGCTTTCTTCCAGTGCCGCCTCGGTCCGATGCGCGTGGGTAAGTGGGGCGTGCTCCAAGTGTTCAGCGATGTGTTTAAAATGCTGACCAAGGAGATTATCAGTATGCGACAGAGCGACTTGTTCCTGCACAACTTGGCTCCCTTCCTCGTTGTGACAGCCTCAATGGTCACTTTCTCGTGCTTGCCTTGGAACAAGGGTGCGCATATCATCGACTTCAACGTTGGCGTGTTCTTCTTCCTTGCCATGTCGTCCATCGGCGTAGTGGGCATTCTGCTCGCCGGCTGGAGTAGCAACAACAAGTACTCTCTGATTGGTGCCATGCGTAGCGGTGCACAAATCATTAGCTACGAACTCTCTATCGGCATGACGATGCTTGCCATGATTTGCTTGACGGGCACAATGTCGTTCAGCGAAATCTGCAACGACCAGTATGTCAACGGATGGAACATTTGCCGCGGACACCTGCCCGCAGTGATTGCTTTCCTCATCTACCTCGTGGCTGGTAATGCCGAGTGTAACCGTGGTCCGTTCGACCTTCCCGAATGCGAAAGCGAATTGACCGCTGGTTATCACACGGAATACTCAGGTATGCACTTTGGCTACTACTACTTGGCCGAATACCTCAACCTCTTCATCTGTGCCGGTATGGCCACCACGATCTTCCTTGGCGGTTGGGCTCCGCTCCACATCTACGGGCTTGAGGGCTTCAACGGAGTGATGGACTTCATTCCTGGTGCAGTATGGTTCATT
Organism: bacterium; assembly: GCA_963623895.1. GTDB lineage: Bacteria > Bacteroidota > Bacteroidia > Bacteroidales > Bacteroidaceae > Alloprevotella. The sequence goes on along the minus strand of CAVFOF010000220.1, from coordinate 2,008 downwards.
GGTAAGACCTTCTTCGTAGTGTTCCTGCTCATGTGGTTGCGTTGGACCTTCCCCCGTTTGAGAATTGACCAAATTCTCTCGCTCGAGTGGAAGTATCTCGTGCCCTTCAGCATGGTAAACCTCATTCTGATGGCTCTTTGCGTAGCCATGGGATGGACGTTCTAAACACAAAGAATACACTTTAAATTGCTTTAAACATTTCTCATGGAAGAAAAAAGTTATATAGGCGGAGTGGTCAGCGGCTTGAAGAGCCTCGGCACTGGTTTGAAAACAACCATGCGCGAATTCTTCACCCCGAAGATTACCGAGCAATACCCTGAAAACCGCGCCACGAACCAAATGTTCGACCGTTTCCGCGGTTCGCTCACAATGCCTCACAACGAGCAGAATGAGCATAAGTGTGTGGGTTGCGGACTTTGCCAAATGGCTTGCCCCAACGGCAGCATTAAAGTGTCCAGCGAATTCTATGAAACTCCCGACGGCAAAAAGAAAAAACGCCTCGTGAAGTATGAATACGACTTGGGCTGCTGCATGTTCTGCATGCTCTGCACACGAGCTTGCCCCCATGGTGCCATCACCTTCGACCAAAGCTACGAGAACGCCGTGTTCGACCGCTCAAAGCTCATCAAGGTGCTCAACCACGAAGGAAGCCACGTTCAAGAAAAGTAAATCAAAGAACAGTTGACAAGTGAAAGCTCGATGCTCTACTCCTTTATATGACGCTCTATTCCTTTATATAAAATAGGAGATAAGGCTTTTCACTCAAAAACTCTCAAGAAAACAATGAATTCACAAAACATCATGTTCGTCATTCTGGCCGTACTAATGGTGCTCTCCTCGCTAGCCACCGTGCTAACCAAGAGCATTGTGCGTGCAGCCACATACCTGTTCTTCGTGCTGCTCGGCACTGCGGGTATGTACTTCTTGATGGGCTACACGTTCCTCGGTGCGGCACAAGTCATCGTTTATGCTGGCGGCATCATCGTGCTCTACGTGTTCTCTATCTTGTTGACAGAAGGCGCGAAAGACCAGGAAATCTTCAAGCGCAAGCTGAAGGACGCCTCATGGGGCTTCATTTTGAGCCTTGCAGGCTTCGGTGTCTTTACGTGGATTGTGCTGACTCACGAATTTAAAGCCGCTGTGTTAGCCGCTCCTAACGAAAGTGCCAACGTTGTCACCACCATCGAATCAATTGGCCAAAACATGCTCTCCTCCGGCGAAGACGGCTACTTGCTTCCCTTCGAAGCTGTCAGTGTGCTGTTGTTAGCCTGCATCGTAGGTGCGCTGTTAATTGCCCGTAAACGCTAACAACCGTTTTTCCCTAGCAACTTTATTGAGCCGCAAGGCTTATAAGCTGGCGGGGAAACAGATAAAACAGTAATTACATTATGATACAGATTGAATATATTCTGATAATCTCAGCCATCATGATGTTTGCAGGCGTTTTCGGATTTTTGACTCGCCGCAGCACGTTGGCTATACTCCTATCGGTGGAACTCATGCTCAACGCCACCGACCTCAACTTTGCAGTGTTCAACCGTATGCTTTATCCCGACGGGTATGAAGGCTATTTCTTCGCACTCTTCTCCATTGCCATCTCGGCTGCCGAAAGTGCCATTGCCATAGCCATCATGATCAACATCTACCGAATGGTTAAGAACATTCAGGTGGGTGAACTCGAAAAGATGAAGTGGTAACATTACTCACACACAAACAAATGGTTGAAAAGTTTTTGACGCACCAAAGCGGCCAAGCAAAAGCCAAGCCCTTCGCCGTCAGAACTCATTAAACTACAGAAACAATGGATCATACAATTCTTATCCTTTTGCTGCCATTCTTCTCGTTCCTCCTGCTCGGAGTGTTCGGCAAATGGTTCAGCCATAAAGCAGCGGGATTGGTAGGTACGGTAGTGTTAGGTATTGTAGCCGTGTTGGCTTATTACACTGCATTCCAGTACTTTTTCCAAACTCCGCGTACGGCCGACGGGGTGTTCGCTACCCTCACGCCC
>CAVFOF010000219.1:0-2935 GCA_963623895.1 bacterium | reverse complement strand
TTTCATAGTGTTTCTTATGTTTAATATTGAATGAGTGTTAATTTATTTTGCAAATGTACGAATTTGTTCCTGATTAATACACAATCTCAGCAACAAATTGACAACAATTTTTTGTGGGGCGTCGCCCCAAGTTTTTGGGGGCAATTTCGCAGCTAGGTCTCTGTTGCCTCTTTCCTGAATGTTTACTTATTTTCTCAGGTAGTTGACAAAATCGTAGGGTAGGGAGTTCTTCTCGTCGGGTTCGTGGTGTTCGCTGTTTTCCACTTGCCAATCCTCCCAGTTGAGGGCGGGGAAGAAGGTGTCGGCTTCCTCGGCCACGGCATCGATGTGCGTCAAGCAGAGGCGTTTCGCTAGCGGCAAAGCTTCGGCATAAACGCTCTCACCGCCAATGATGTAGACCTCCTCATCGGTTTGACAGGCTTGTAGGGCTGCTTCGAGCGAATGAAAGACCTCAATGTTGGGAGCGGCATAATCGGTTTGACGCGTAATCACCACATTGCGGCGATTGGGCAGGGCACCTTTGGGCAATGACTCAAAGGTTTTGCGGCCCATGATAATGGTGTGTCCAGTGGTGAGATTCTTAAAATGCTTCAAGTCGGCAGGTAGATAATAGAGCAGTTGCCCCTTGTTGCCTATGGCCTGGTTTGCGGTTAGCGCGCATATAATAGAGAGAGTCATTAGAAGGATATATATTTGTTTAACGTGCGCAAAGTTAGCAGATATTTGTAAATTTGCCCCTAAATACTTGTGACGAATGAAACAATATCTTGATTTATTACAACATATCATCGATGATGGCGTGGTGAAAGACGACCGCACTGGTACGGGCACAAAGAGCATCTTTGGCCACCAAATGCGCTTTAACCTCGAAGAGGGTTTCCCGTTGATTACAACCAAAAAACTTCATCTAAAATCGATTATCCACGAACTGCTTTGGTTCCTAAATGGCGACACCAACGTACACTATTTGCAAGAAAATGGGGTGCGCATTTGGAATGAGTGGGCCGATGAAAATGGCGACTTAGGTCCTATCTACGGCTACCAGTGGCGCTCGTGGCCCGACTATAACGGCGGACACATCGATCAAATCAAGGAGGTGGTGCGTCAAATCAGAGAGACACCCAATTCGCGCCGCATGATTGTGTCGGCGTGGAACGTGGCCGACCTCGACAAGATGAACCTCCCCCCTTGTCACTTGCTCTTCCAATTTTATGTGGCCGATGGTCGGTTGTCGTTGCAACTCTATCAGCGTTCAGCCGACACCTTCCTCGGTGTGCCGTTCAATATAGCCAGCTACGCTTTGTTGCTGATGATGATGGCACAAGTTACTGGGCTTAAGGCGGGCGACTTCGTACACACTACGGGCGACACGCACCTTTATATTAACCATTTGGAGCAGGCGCAGTTGCAGCTTAGCCGCACGCCACGGCTCTTGCCTCGTATGGTAATCAATCCCGAGGTGAAGGATTTGTTCAGTTTTAAGTACGAAGATTTTCAACTCGAAGATTACGCCCCTTGGCCACACATCGCAGCTAAGGTGTCCGTTTAATTCCTAAAATTCTCTCTCCCCTAGAAAAAGTTTATGCACGCAGCGTTTATACAACAAATCACGCAGTTGCTTGGTGAGGATGAGAGTCGGCAACTTTTAGCCGCTCTCGAAGAAACAGATCCCTCGGTGAGCGTTCGTCTCAATCCGCAGAAACCCTCATCGGCCTTTAGCGAGGAACAATTAGCCCTCGTGGCCTGGTGTACCGAGGGACGCTATTTAGCGCAACGCCCTCGCTTTACCTACGACCCACGGCTTCATGCTGGTTGTTATTATGTACAAGAGGCCGCCTCGATGTTTGTGGAGCAGGCTTATAAGCAGATTACTCGCGATTTTCAGCCCCACCGCTTGCTTGATCTTTGTGCCGCTCCAGGCGGAAAGAGCACGTTGTGGCGCTCGCTGATGAATGATGGCGATTTGCTTGTGGCCAACGAACCCATTAGGCAGCGTGCACAAATCTTGGCAGAGAACCTCACCAAATGGGGACACCCCGATGTGGTGTGTACCTCGGCCTATCCCGAAGAGTTCGCCTCGCTAGGTAGTTTCTTCGATGTGGTGGCAGCCGACGTGCCGTGCTCGGGGGAGGGCATGTTTCGTAAGGACGAAGGAGCCGTGGCGGAATGGAGTCCTGAAGCCGTGGATGCTTGTGTCGCTCGACAGTGGAACATTATAGAAAGCGTGTGGCCCGCTTTGCGGCAAGGGGGCTATTTGGTGTATAGCACGTGTACTTATAATAGGCAGGAGAATGAAGACAATGTGGTGCGCATTTGTGAGGAACTGGGTGCGGAACTTGTGCCTATTCCTGTGGACGAAACGTGGAATATTGCTCCCGACACGACGGGTCGGCAGTTGCCCGTTTACCACTTCTTCCCCCATCGCACTCGGGGCGAGGGTTTATTCTTGGCCTTGCTCCGAAAAACGAGTGAAGCTCCCGTAAAGAAGGAGAAAAAGGGGAAGAAACAACGGGGCGGGAAGCAGCAAACGGTGCAGGGCGGCGCACAGGTGGCCGCTTGGTTGGCCGACAACGGACAATTTAAGCTCCTCCCCACCGACGAGGCACACATCACAGCGGTGCGTCAGACCTTAGCCGATGAGGTGCAACGTCTTTGCTCCACCGTGCGTGCCTTGACTGCTGGTGTGTTGTTGGCCGAAGAGAAAGGCCGAAAGTACATTCCGCAGCACGCATTAGCTCTCTCCACTCAACTTTCGCCTGAGGCTTTTCCTCGAGTGGAACTCTCGAAGGACGAGGCTCTGAGCTATTTGCGTCGTGAGGCTTTGGTGCTTTCTTCTACGGCTTCTCGTGGCTATATCGTGGTTTGCTATGAGGGGCATCCCCTTGGCTTTATGAACAATCTCGGGGCACGTGCCAACAATCTTTATCCGCAGGAG
>CAVFOF010000218.1:0-3164 GCA_963623895.1 bacterium | reverse complement strand
TTTCACTCCTATATATAGAGAGGAATTAGACAAGAACCCCTATACAATCTACAACACATAACTACAAAATGAGCAGTACGTTATTCTCAAAAATATGGGACTCTCACGTGGTGCAACACATCGCTGATGGCCCCGACCAACTCTACATCGACCGCCTCTATGCCCACGAGGTGACTAGCCCACAGGCCTTTGCTGGCCTGCGAGCTCGCGGACTGAAATGTTTCCGTCCCGACCACATCTTCTGCATGCCCGACCACAACACGCCCACTCACGACCAGGACAAACCCATTGAAGACCCCGTGTCGCGCAAACAGGTGGACGCCCTCACCCAAAACGCTCACGACTTCGACCTCAGCTATTGGGGCATGATGCATCCCAACAACGGCATCATCCACGTGGTAGGCCCTGAGCAAGGGCTATCAATGCCTGGAGCCACCATTGTCTGTGGCGACTCGCACACCTCTACCCACGGAGCCGTGGGTGCCATAGCTTTCGGCATCGGCACGTCGGAGGTGGAGATGGTGATGGCCTCGCAGTGCATTCTGCAAGCCAAGCCAAAAGCCATGCGCATCAACGTGGAAGGCACACTGGGTAAGGGCGTCACGGCGAAGGACGTGGCACTCTACCTCATGAGCCAGCTCACCACAAGCGGTGCTACGGGCTACTTCGTGGAATATGCGGGTTCGGCCATCCGCTCGCTCTCGATGGAAGGCCGCCTCACGCTGTGTAATCTCTCCATCGAAATGGGAGCACGCGGCGGATTGGTAGCCCCCGACGAGGTGACTTTCGCTTATCTTAAGGACAAGCCCTACGCCCCCAAGGGAGCAGATTGGGACAAGGCCGTGGAGGAGTGGAAGCAGCTGCGCACCGACGACGACGCCGTGTTCGACAAGGAGGTCACCTTCGACGCAGCCGACATCGAGCCCATGATTACCTATGGCACTAACCCAGGCATGGGGCTTGGCATCACTAAAAAAATTCCCGAACCAAAGACCGACTCCGACAAGAAGGCACTCAGCTACATGCACTTCTCGGCTGGCGAACCCATGGTGGGCAAACCCGTGGACTACGTGTTCCTCGGTGCATGCACCAACGGCCGCATTGAGGATTTCCGTGCCTTTGCCTCCATCGTGAAAGGTCGCCACAAGGCCGACCACGTCATAGCTTGGCTCGTACCAGGCTCATGGCCCGTGATGCGACAGATTGAAGCAGAAGGCATCGACAAGGTGCTCTCTGAAGCAGGCTTCGAAATTCGTCAACCAGGCTGCTCGGCCTGCTTGGCGATGAACGACGACAAAATTCCTGCGGGCAAACTCTGCGTTTCTACCTCCAACCGCAACTTCGAAGGCCGCCAAGGCCCTGGCTCACGCACCTGCTTGGCCTCGCCCCTTGTAGCAGCCGCAGCGGCCGTGACGGGCGTAGTGACCGATCCTCGCACCCTGATGTAACCCTTCCCCACACATTGCAATTGGTTTGAAATCTATGAAAAAGAAATTCAACATTATAGAGAGCACCTGCGTGCCACTCCCTCTTGAAAACATCGACACCGACCAAATCATCCCCGCCCGCTTCCTCAAAGCCACCGACAAAGAGGGGTTTGGCGACAACCTCTTCCGCGACTGGCGCTACAATCCCGACGGCACGAAGAAGGACTTTGTGCTCAACGACCCCACCTACTCGGGCGAAGTGCTCGTGGCGGGCAAAAACTTTGGTTGCGGTTCGAGCCGCGAGCATGCGGCCTGGGCCATTGCGGGCTACGGTTTCCGCGTGGTGATTAGTTCCTTCTTTGCCGACATCCACAAGCAGAACGAACTCAACAACTTTGTGCTGCCCGTAGTGGTGAGCGAAGCCTTCTTGCAAAACATCTTCGACAGCATTGAGGCTGATGCCAACACCAAGGTGAAGGTAGACTTGCCCAACCAAACGGTGACGAACCTGGCCACGGGTGAGGCGGAACATTTCGAAATCAACGCTTACAAGAAATATTGCCTAGAGAATGGGCTTGACGACATTGACTTTTTAGTAGAAAACAAAGATAAAATAGAAAACTATGAAACTAAACATAGCCGTATTGGCCGGTGATGGCATCGGACCTGAAATCTCAGAACAAGGCGTGGCCGTGCTCTCGGCCGTAGCTCAAAAGTTTGGCCACGAGGTGACGTTCACCTCCGCCCTAGTGGGTGCAGCCGCTATCGATGCTGTAGGCGACCCCTTCCCCGAGGAAACATTCACAGCCTGCCAACAAGCCGACGCCGTGCTGTTCTCCTCCGTGGGCGACCCTAAGTTCGACAACAACCCCAACGCTAAGGTGCGCCCCGAGCAAGGCCTACTCGCCATGCGTAAGAAGCTGGGCTTGTTTGCCAACATCCGTCCCGTGCAAACCTTCGACTGTCTCATCCATAAATCACCCTTGAAGGACGAACTCGTGCGTGGGGCCGACTTCGTGTGCATCCGCGAACTTACGGGCGGCATGTACTTTGGCGAGAAGAAAGAGGGCGACGACTATGCCTACGACACCAATGCCTACTCGCGTCCCGAGGTGGAGCGCATCTTGAAGGTGGCCTACGCCTACGCCATGCGCCGCCGCAAACACCTCACCGTGGTCGACAAGGCCAACGTGCTAGCCTCCTCTCGCCTCTGGCGCAAGGTGGCGCAAGAGATGGCTCCGAGCTATCCCGAAGTGACCACCGACTTTATGTATGTAGACAACGCTTCGATGCGCATGATTCAAGAGCCCACCTTCTTCGACGTGATGGTCACGGAGAACACCTTCGGCGACATCCTCACCGACGAGGGCTCTTGCATCACAGGCTCTATGGGCTTGCTGCCCTCCGCCTCAACGGGTGAGAGCACTCCCGTGTTCGAACCCATCCACGGATCCTGGCCTCAGGCTAAAGGATTGAACATTGCCAACCCCTTGGCGCAGATTCTCTCCGTGGCCATGCTCTTCGAATATTTCAACCTCACCGCTGAGGGCGCACTCGTGCGTCAAGCCGTCGATGCCAGCCTCGACGCCAACGTGCGTACACCCGAAATCCAAGTGGAGGGAGGCGAGAAGTATGGCACGAAGGAAGTGGGGGCATGGATTGTTGATTGGATTAATCAACACTAACCCTCCCCCCCTATACAAGGGGGAAACCATAAAGTGTAATCAACACTAACCC
>CAVFOF010000217.1:0-3209 GCA_963623895.1 bacterium | reverse complement strand
AGCACGGATTGTATGCTCGTGACACACCACTCAGAACTTTACGGAAACAATAAAATAATACAATAAAATTCACACAATCAGACACAATGCAAAACAAAGGATTTGTAAAAGTAATTGCAGTGTTGCTCTCTTTGATTTGCCTCATGTATCTCAGTTTCTCGTACCCCACACATAAGTACGAGCAACAAGCAGAGCAGATGACGGCACAAGGCAAAGACGGCGCTGCTTACCTTGACTCAATGCGCAACGAGACCGTATGGCTCGGCAAAACACTCAAGGACTGCGAATCGTTGCAGATTGGCCTGGGTCTTGACCTCAAGGGCGGTATGAACGTAGTGCTCGAGGTGAGCGTGCCCGACGTGGTGAAGAACCTTGCCGGCGAAAGCGCAAACGACCCCAAGTTTAAGGAGGCTTATGCAGCCGCTTTGGCTCAAACCAAGAAGGGCGATGTCGACTTCGTTGACGCCTTCGTGGGTGCCTACCAAAAGGCTACTGGAAAGAAAGACCAGCTGGGCGGACTTTTCGCAGCGAAACTCAGCGACAAAAACGTGACCAACACATCGAGCGATGCTGACGTAAAGAAGGTGCTCACTGAAGAGGTAAACGTGGCCGTTGAAAACTCCAACAAGGTGGTTCGCTCACGTATCGACCGCTTCGGTGTGGCTCAGCCCAATATTCAAATCCTGCGTGGTAAGGGTCAGATTGGTCAAATCATGGTGGAAATGCCTGGTATTAAGGAACCCGAACGCGTGCGCAAACTGCTCCAAGGTAGCGCCAACCTCGAGTTCTGGGAGACCTACACGCTAGGCGAAGTAATGTCACCCCTCACCGCCCTCGACAAGCGATTGGCTGGTGCTGACACTGACACCACTGCCACCGATAGCACAAAGGCCGTGGCCAAGAGTGCAGAGAAAAAGAGCGCAGAGGCTCAGCACCCCTTGCTCAGCAAGCTCGCTCAAATCCAAGGCATGCAAAGCAATGGCTGCGTAGTGGGCTATGCTATTGCAAAGGACACCGCTGCCATCAACAAGATGATTAATAGCGAAGAAGCCAAGAGCATCCTCCCCGCCGACCTCCGTCTGGCTTGGGGCGTGAAGAACGCTGAAGGCATGAAGGCTAACGTGTATGAGCTTTACGCTCTGCGCGCCATTAACGGCCAACCCTCTATGCAGGGCGACGTGATTGCCGATGCAAAAGACGACTTCGACCAAAACAAGAACCCCATCGTGAGCATGACCATGACGACCAGCGGCGCACGCGACTGGGCTTCACTCACTAAGAAGAACCTCAAGAAGTGTGTTGCCATCGTGCTCGACGGCTTCGTCTACTCTGCTCCCGTGGTGCAGAGCGAGATTACTGGCGGTAACTCACAAATCTCAGGTCACTTCACCACCGACGACACCCGCGACCTTGCCAACGTGCTCAAGAGCGGTAAGATGCCTGCCCCCACTAAGATCGTGCAGGAAGAAACTGTAGGCCCGAGCCTCGGTGCTGCTTCTATCCAAGCTGGTTTCACCGCTTGTATCGTAGCCTTCGTGTTGTTGATGATCTTCATGTGCTGCTACTACGGCTTAATCCCTGGTATGGTGGCCAATGGTGCATTGATCCTCAACTTCTTCTTCACCTTCGGTATCCTCACCTCGTTCCAGGCAGCCCTGACGATGAGCGGTATTGCTGGTATGGTGCTATCGCTAGGTATGGCGGTCGACGCAAATGTGCTTATTTACGAACGTACGAAGGAAGAACTTCGTGCAGGCAAGGCTCTTAAGACGGCTTTGGCCGAAGGTTACGGCAACGCATTCTCCGCCATCTTCGACTCCAACCTCACATCCATCATCGCGGCTATCATCCTCTACAACTTCGGTACAGGTCCTATCCGTGGTTTCGCCATGACACTTGGTATCGGTATTGTATGCTCCTTCTTCACCGCTGTGTGGATGAGCCGTATCGTCTTCGAACACTTCCTCAACAAGGATAAGTGGCTAGGCTTGGCCTTCACCACTCCGCTCTCTAAGAATTTCCTCTCAGGTGTCAATGTCAACTTCATGAAGATGGGCAAGAGTTCTATCGTCGTGTTTGTGGTAGGTGCACTTATCGCCATTGGCTTCCTCTTTACTCGTGGCCTCTCAAGCGGTATCGACTTCACTGGTGGTCGCAACTATGTGATTGAGTTCGAGCAGAAGGGTGTCACTCCCACTCAGGTGCAGGAGGCTGTGGCCGAGAAGGTTCACGCTAAAGACCCCACGGCTACGGTTAGTGCCATCGCCATCACCACTACAAGCAACGAAGCAGTACGTCTTAGCACCAACTACCGCATTGCCGACGATGATGAGAACATCGACCAAGAGGTAGAACGCTTCATCTTCGACGCTCTCCACGATGCTAAGCTCATCAAGGCCGACTATAAGACCTTCATTGATCGCGACAACCACACAGGTGGCTCTATCGTCTCTGCTCAGAAGGTAGGTCCTACCGTAGCAGCCGACATGGCTCGCGGCGCAGTTATCGCCGTAGTGCTCTCGCTTGTGGCCATCTTCATCTATATCCTTATCCGCTTCCGCAACATTGCCTTCTCAGTAGGTTCAGTGGTAGCCCTCGTGTTCGACACATTGCTTGTGCTCGGCGTCTACTCCATCTGCTGGGGTTGGATTGGCTTCTCGCTCGAAGTGGATCAAACCTTCATCGGTGCTATCCTTACGGTAATCGGTTACTCTATCAACGATAAGGTGGTTGTGTTCGACCGTATGCGTGAGAATCTCCAACTTCATCCTCGCATGAAGCACTGGGATCTCTTCAACCTCTCGCTCAACAGCACCCTTACCCGTACGGTGATGACCTCAGCCACTACGTTCCTCGTGTTGCTCTGCATCTTCATCCTCGGTGGCGACAGCATCCGCTCATTCGCCTTCGCCATGATTTTGGGTGTCATCTTCGGTACACTCTCATCCATTTTCCTTGCAGCACCCATCGCTTACCGCACGTTGAGCCGCAAGCTTCAAGATGCTCCCGTTGAAAAGGACTAAGTCGACTTGATTTGAATTTTACATAAAGAATCGCCCTGCATCCCCGCAATGCAGGGCGTTTCTTTTTTTGGGGGGTAGCAAAAAATGAACAAAAAAATACCAAAAAATTGGGGGCGACGCGTCCCCGCGTCGGCGCAAGTAGCAAAGCAAGTAGCAAAGCAAGTAGCCAATAGCTAAAATCAATAG
>CAVFOF010000216.1:0-3209 GCA_963623895.1 bacterium | reverse complement strand
CATCGGAGGATTTCGATATGCTTGCCATGCCAACGCAATACACCATCTCGGCATTGGAGATAGCGTGTAGGCGGAGAAGTGTGCAGGGTATCCTTCGCTTTGACGAACGATTTGGATTGGGAACGAAATTCCTTACCTGCGGCGAGGAGGAGGTTTGGTTTGAGGATTCATTGCGCCTTGGACTGAGGATGCATTACTATCCTGAAAAGATAGTGGAAACTAGCACGATGCTCAAAAAATCACTAGTTTACGTGGACGCTGGAGTGCAACGTAGTAAGGGAGCCATAACCTACTACATACAAGGGAAACGAGCTTGGTGGACGAGCTTGTGTTTTGCTATTCGTAGCACTCGGAAAGGATATTGCCATTTTCTTCCTATGATGCGCCACTTGGTGGAAGGCATTCGTTATATGAAGCGAACTAAGAAAAAGTAAATGGTCAATTATAATATTTCATGGAAACTGATGCTTCAACCATAATAATGCTGAACGTTCCATATGGTCATCGGTCATTATCCATACATCATAGCATACAATATAAATAAATATAGATTACATGGTAAAGTTACTCATACGTCTCACTCTCCTATTGTTTCTAATCATAGGTAATTTCACAGTCGCTAGCGCACAAAAGTTAAAAAACGTGTACGCTTTCACCTATGGTCAATGCTTTAACGATTCAGTAGTGTATGTATCGGGAGTTCAAGTAATACCCGAGGCTCAGGTGGACAGGAAGACGAAGTTCCTCAATGATAGGAATTCTTATTCAAACCAAATGAAAAAGTACCTTGATGCAACTTATGGGGGAGCACACACGTGCGCCATTCTATTCGATACAAAGAGAGACAGAGTGGAAAAGAAATATGCCAAGATACGCCGTAGTTTCCAAAAGGGAAAGAAGGGCAAACTTGTTGAGCTTTCCATTAATGAATTTAGACTGACGGCCGTAGAATCTCACTCTGCCAACTTTTAATAAATACTTCTAACCCTAATACGATACTACATTGGATACACTTCTCTTTAAAGTAGCCGACCTCTATTTTTCCATAACGGGAGACAACGCACAAACGCTTAAGGAACTGCTACCTTCATATGCACCGTTCCACGTTAGTAAGGCAGATGAGAAATTAGCATTAAGAGTTATAATTGATAATGGTACTATAGATACAACGCCCGAGGGCGATGAACTCGGGCAGTTTGATTGTGGTGGGACTAACCACGGAGTTTATAGGCTTGCAAACGGATACAAGGTTATTATCAGTTCGTTTGAAGGCACTTACTCTAGTGCGATGAAGACCAATGACGATTTCAGTGAATGCACAGTGTCGCTCTTCGGTGATAAGGAAAGTCAAAGTTTTGGCATAGGTAACTCGATGATGATTGCATTTGCCTTTGCTTCGGCCTATTATGACACTATTCTGATGCATGCCTCTGTAACGATGAATGACGGTTGGGGCTACCTTTTCTTGGGCAAGAGCGGTACTGGTAAAAGTACACACTCCTCGCTTTGGAGAAAACATATTGCGGGGTCTGACTTGCTGAATGACGATAATCCCGCGGTGCGAATTAACGAAGAGGGAAAGGCCATTGTTTATGGCACTCCTTGGAGTGGCAAGACTCCTTGCTATCGCAACCTACAGATGCCTGTGGGGGCGTTTCTTCGATTGGAACAATACCCTAAGAACATCATTAGTCAAGAGGGACGACTACAAGCATTTGCCTCCATTCTTTCTTCTTGTTCAACGATGATTTGGGATAAACCAAGCTATGAGCATATCACCCGAACAGTGGAGAAGGTAGTTAATTATACATCAGCATTTTATCTAAGATGCCGTGCAGATGAAGAGGCTGCGCAACTGAGCTATCGCACCATTGCTAAACACTAAATATGGGTATGGAAGGAAGGAAAATTCAAGTGCCCAACGATGTCCTTATTGCGGAGGTTAAACGAGTTTTAGCAAAAGGGCATAGCGCCACCTTTAGGGTGAAAGGATTTAGTATGCGCCCTTTCCTCGAAACCGAGCGAGATGTGGTAAAGATTGAGCATACTATGCCTGAAACAATCCGTGTAAGAGATGTAGTTCTGGCCGAGATAGCACCAAAACAGTACGTTTTGCATCGCGTTATTGACCGCACTGATAACCAGCTTACCCTTCGTGGCGATGGTAATGTGGTAGGCGTAGAACATTGCAAAGATACCGACGTGGTTGGCATTGCTACAGCCTTTTATCGCAAAGGAAGAAAGAAGCCCGACCTCATCTCTGGATGGAAATGGAAAACCTATTCCGAAGTTTGGCTTGCGCTCACTCCACTGCGCCGTGTACTATTGGCTATATATCGACGCCTACCCTTCAGAATTTGACAACATAAATACATCCCAAACATAAAGCAAAAAGTAGAATTATGAAGATAAAGAAAGGTTTTGAACTCCGTGATATCTGCGGGGAGAAAGTAATTATTGCCTCTGGCATAGAGAATATTGATTTCAACCAAATGGTTTCGCTCAACGAAAGTGCTGCCTACCTATGGGAGGACATCGAAAAGCTATCTACGTTTGATGCCCAAGTGCTTGCAGATTTGCTTTGCAAGAACTACGAGGTGGATGAAGCCACGGCTTTGAAGGATGCTCAAGACATCCTCAAAAGTTGGTTCGAACAAGGCATCATTGAGGAATAAACATAAGTACTATATATGATTAAGCATAGTCTTTATTGAGAGATAAGCCTATGCTTCCCATTTTGTTATAAATAAGCAACAACGTTGTTTCATTACGACAAAACAATATATCAAGAAATGAAAGAGTTAGCTCTTAAGTATGGTTGTAATCCCAACCAAAAGCCCGCTCGCATCTATATGGAAGATGGCGAACTACCCATTGAGGTATTGGGCGGTCGTCCTGGTTATATAAACTTTTTGGATGCATTGAATGGTTGGCAATTAGTTCGTGAATTACGTGCCGCCACAGGTGTGCCTGCTGCTACATCCTTTAAGCATGTTTCTCCTGCTGGTGCTGCAATAGGCTTGCCCATGAGCGACACGTTAAAGAAGATATACTTTGTTGATAACATTAAAGTTCCACTCTCCCCTATTGCTACCGCCTACGCAAGAGCACGTGGGGCAGACAGAATGTCTTCGTATGGTGATTTTATCTCCTTGTCTGACACGTGTGACGAGGCTACGGCTCTTCTTATTAAACGTGAGGTAAGCGAC
>CAVFOF010000215.1:0-3235 GCA_963623895.1 bacterium | reverse complement strand
GAGTTGACCTTTACCGCCAACCCATTTGATGAATGGTTTTGCTTTTGTATTCATTACATATTTCTAAAAAGAATATTTATTGTCAAGCTGTAGTTTACAACTTATGCAAAGGTAACAAATATAGTTGAGAATCGAGAAGTGAATGTCGATATCCCACAATATTCATTGTGTTTTCTATCTATATTAGAAAAATATCATGCGTTTACTCCATCTGATTAGAAATTCTGCTATTTTCTGCTCGTTTCTCTTTGATTATAATTATCTTTGCCACATCAGAGCCACCGCAAAATGGAACAAAGAATTAGTGCGGTACGAGGATATATTCGTCATGGCTGAATATCAAGGATTTGAACTTTCTGAAGATGTTCGGCTCAATGTCGGAAACTGGTTCGTACCGATTAAAGTGGAAGCTGCTTGACTATCAAGGATGTGAAGATAGTGCGTGGGAAAGTAGCCTTTCTGCATCTGAAAATAAAGAACTTAGGTTTCTGATTTAGGAGAAACTTGAAGAGATTGTCACAAAATTGGGGCGATGCGTCCCTAATTTTGTGGTCAATTTTGTGATAAATTCTTTCTAGCTTTGTTTCTTACTAGCGTTTCTTCCCCAAGCCGACGCGAGACTCCACGAAGGCAAATAATTGGCATCAAAGCGTTGCATCTCGTGGTGAGAAGAAAAAAAATAAGTAACTTTGCACTTGTCAACGGATAAGGGAAACGGGTGCGACTCCCGTGCTGTCCCGCAGCTGTATGTCGATTTTTATTCTCGGCGTGCCACATTGGCCACTGCTTCCATAGCCCACGGCGGCTTCGGAAGTGGGAAGGCGGCACGCTGGGCGACGAGCCAGAAGACCTGCCGTTAACCCTCGGCTTCCACTCGAGCCGAGCGAGCGGACTGCTGCCCCCGAGGAGGGGCCTTTCGCAACCAGTCTATTTAGTTTGCTTGACAATGTTTGCAGTGTGCACGGAGTTGTTTCGAATAGAAGCGGTTCGGTGTGCAAATAGGTGTGTGCGCAATTCATCAAACGAAAGTTTTAATCAGAGGAAATAGAAGTGCTATCCCTGCTCCTATCCCTTTTTCTCGTAAGCCCTGCTCAGCCCGACACGCTAGGCACGGCCGAAGTGACTGTAGCCCGACGCGCTGTGGGCATAGCCACCGCTGCGCCCGTGCAACGCATCGACTCGGCATCCATTGAGCAGCGTGGCATCACCGACATTAGCGATGCGCTACGTCGCCTTTCAGGCGTGAACCTACGCGACTATGGCGGAGCTGGCGGACTGAAAACGGTGAGCGTGCGTGGCCTTGGCGCAGCACACACTGCCGTGACCTACGACGGCCTCAGCGTGAACGACACGCAACAAGGGCAAATCGACTTGGGAAAGTTTAGCATCGACCGCCTTGCGGCCATCGAACTGCAAACGCTCGAGGGCGGCACGCTGCTCTGCCCCGTGCGAAACACGGCCGCTGCCCTAGTGAGCCTCTCTACGCCTTGGCAAGCCTCGGCCGATGGGCGGTGGCACGGGTCGGCCACACTGCGCCAAGCCTCGTTTGGCACGTATGCCCCCTCCCTAATGGTGAGAGGCGCACTTGGCGAGCGTACTAGCCTAAACCTCAGCACTGACTACTTCATTGCCCGCAACAATTACCCTTTCACCGTGCAAAATGGCGTGGCCACCGAGCACTTGCGGCGCACCAACTCGCGCATGCAGACGGTGACCACTGAGGCCAATCTGCACCAGCAGTTAGGCCACGGCTTTTCGCAAGGCGAACTCCGAGCCAAGCTATTCTTCACCCACAACTATCGCCACCTGCCCGGCATGGTGCGCTACTATGTGAACGAGAACAACGAGCAGCTGCTAGAGCAAACGGCCTTTGGCCAATTGCGGTGGGAGCAACGTTGGGAGCGTTGGAAAGTGTTTGCCGCAGCGAAGCACAATTGGCAAACAAGCCAGTACGACAACTACGATGCGCAATACCCCGACGGCCGCTTGAGCCAACACTACTGGCAACGAGAAACCTATACTACAGCTGGCGCAAGCTATAGCTTCAACTCGCAGTGGCAACTGGCTTATGCTACCGACTTTGCCTATACCTCACAGAACAGCAACCTCACTACCGACCGCCGCGTGGAGCGACAAACGTGGCTGCAAAGCCTCAGCCTTGGGCTACACACTCGCCGATGGCAACTCACGGCGCGCGGCATTGCCCACCTCTATTGGAACGGCATGCGTGGTGGCGGTTCGGCACGCAATGCGCAGCGCATTACGCCCTCGCTCACGGCCTCCTATTTAGTGCTCAGCCGCCCCTTTTGGCTCTATGTGCGTGGGGGCTACAAGGAGTCGTTTCGCTTGCCCACCTTCACCGAGAGCTACTACTACCACCGCGGCTCCAACGATTTGCAGCCCGAGCTAGCCCACCAACTCTCGGCTGGCCTCACGCTGCAAGCTGCCCCCTGCTCTTGGTGGTCCCTCCTAGCCCTCACCGCCGACGGCTACTATAACCGCATGACGCAGCGCATCGTGTCCATCCCCTACAACCTCTTTGTGTGGCAAACCATCAACGTGGGCGAGGTGCGCACGTTGGGCCTCGACCTCACCTTGCAAAGCCAGTGGCAGCTAGCTAGCAATCATAGTTTGCTGCTCAACGCCAACTACACTTGGCAACGCTGCTGCGACTACACCTCGCCCTTGCTCACCTCATGGCACAAACAGTTGGCCTACACCCCCGAGCATAGCGGCGCAGCCTCGCTCTCGTGGCTCAACCCGTGGCTCTCGCTCGCCCTGCACACCACCTTTAGCAGCTTGCGTTGGGCTACGAACAATCACTTAGCCACCACCAATCTCCCTGCCTACGAGGAATGGGGCTTGGCCGCCTTTAGGCAGTTTAAGCTTAAACGCATCGGCCAACTCGAACTGCGTGCCGATCTCGTCAATGCCTTCGACATGCGCTACGAGGTGATACGCCGCTACCCTATGCCCGGGCGAAGCTACAAGGTGAGTGCGAAACTAGAGTTTTAAGATTGATACAATCACATTATATTCATATAAGTAATAACAACTTTAATCATGCTGAAACATTTTAAGCTAGCAGCTCTTGCGCTGCTTGTGGCAGTAGGCTTCACCGCCTGTTCCGACGACACCACCGACACTCCCCAACCCGCTCCTCAACCCGTGCGTGGTGAAGCGGGCTTCTACGTGGTAAACCAAGGCAATCAAGGCACTATCGACGGTACTATCT
>CAVFOF010000214.1:0-3238 GCA_963623895.1 bacterium | reverse complement strand
TTCTTATTCTGAGCCGTACCAGTGTAAACTTCGGCATTGAGATAGAGGCGAGAGAGCAATTGCCAAGCGGCCACTTTGTCAACACGTCCGTAGGTATTCTTTCCTGCTTCGGCCAAAGTGGGTTCGATTTCCAACAATTCCTTCTCTACAAAATCGTAAAGTTGTTGACGATTGTAGTATTCGGCGTTGGCATCGGTCACTTCCGTACAGAAGGGACCTGCGCCGAAGATATCGAGCACCGAAGCGTAGTTGTAGGCGCGGATGAAGCGAGCCTCAGCTAGGCGTTGAGCGTCGCTCTCGCCCGAATCGTTGATGTAGTGGTTGCAGAGAGTGATATCGAAATACAAACGATAGTACAAACCGAGGGCGAAAGCGTTGCTTGCGCTGTAGTTGTTGTACATCAGTTCGCGCACACCACCATCGTTGGCCGACCAAGCCCAAGCGGCTTCGTCGCTAGTGAACTCATTGAGATACCACTGCATGCGGTAGTATTGCGTAGAGCCTTCGTCGCTCATTACGCTGCTCGGGATGTCGGGCTGACCGGCATTGCCTTGCTGACCCGTAAGGCAGAACGTAGCGTAGAGTTTGTTGAAGAGGGCATCCTTATCCAAGGTTTGAGTTTGCTGCGGGTTGATAGGTGTTACGTCCAAATCGCCCACGCAGGATGAGGTCGACAGCGTCAGCCCCATGGTGCACGCCATCAGTGCGGCATATTTTCTTATATTGAGTCTCATGGTTGTAGCTTTTAGAAGTTAAGACTTACACCAACAATGCAAGTAAAGGGACGGGGATAGACGTTGCTATCGTAGCCACCATCGATTTCGGGATCGAGACCCTTGTACTTGGTAATGGTGAACACGTTTTGTGCTGTGGCATAAACACGACCGCTGATAGGAGCTTTGCCAATCTTATCGAAGGAGTAGCCCAGCGTGATGTTGTCGAGTTTGAGGTAGGAAGCGTTTTGGATGAAATAGTCGGAGCAAGAAGCCGTTGCGCCCGATTCTGTCCAATTCTTAGCTAGCTCATACTGTAGCACGTTGTGCCAAGAGTTGCCGTTGTAAAGGTGAGTCAAGCCCGTATTCATGTTGTCGCCTGCCTCCACGCCGTTGTAGGCATAGTTGTTTAAGCTTGCACGGAAAGTCAAGCCCAAATCCCAATGCTTATAGGTGAGTTTGGAGGTGAGGCCCATGGTTACGTCGGGGTCGCTCTTCTTATAGAAGTAACGGTCTTGGTAGTCGATTTTGCCGTCGGCATTGCGGTCAACAAATTCGCCGTAGATGGGATGTCCTTGTTCGTCGTAAACTTGTTGATATACGTAGAAGGCACTTGCGGCCTGACCAGCCTTCCAAGCCTTAATCATGTTGTCGGCAGTGGCCTTACCGCCCGAGCAGTAAGAATTGGCGATGTAGTAGTCAGCCCCTTGTGAAGCCACGAGTTCGTCAATCTTATTTTTGTTCCAACCTAGGTTGTAGCTGAGTTCCCAACCCCAATCCTTAGTTTGAACGGGACGTACGGTTACCATGGCTTCGAAACCAGTGTTGTGCAACGAACCAATATTGCTCAGCACGCTTGATGAGAAGTTGGAACCTACTGCTACGAAACCTGTGTTGAGCAAGTCGGTGGTCTTGCGGTAGTACCAGTCGAAGTTGGCCGTTACGCGGTTGTTCCAGAAGCCGAGGTCAATACCTACGTTGTAGGTTGTAGTCTTTTCCCAAGTGAGGTTTTTGTTGTAAGCCTCGGGGCGATAGGTCGTGCCGTCGCCAATGATGGGATAGAATGCCCCTGCCGTGTTGACGGTGTAGTTAGGCATGTAAACGTAGTCGCCGTAGCTGTGTTCTTGCTGACCAGTTACACCCCAGCCTAAGCGGAGTTTGGCGTCGGTTACGGACTCTACGTTCTTCAAAAAGCTTTCTTCCTTTGCCTTCCAAGCGAATGCGGCTGCGGGGAAGAGTCCCCAACGATTGCCCTTGCCGAAACGTGAAGAACCGTCATCACGAAGGGTGAAGGTGAAGAGGTAGCGACTCTTGAGCGAATAGTTCACACGGCCGAAGAAGCTCACGAGGTAGTACTCCGTCTTGTAGAGGCTATTCTTCTCAGTGTAGTAGTTGGGATTTTTGAGCGTACCAGCCAAGGAGTTGCCGTTGTCGTCAACGCCGAGATAGGTTGAGGGGTAATATACGGGGTAGTCGTAGTCGGTCTTGCGGTGGAAGTGTTGCCACTCGTAGCCTACCATAGCGTCAAAGTGGTGGTTGGCATTGAAGTCCTTGTAGTACTGGGCATACATATTGAGCGAAAGGTTGTACTTGTCGCTCTCGTTCCATCCCTTGCTACCGTAGTACATATTGGCGTAGTCGGTGCGCAGGCAAGTTTTGTCGGAACGTCCGTGTGCCACCTCCATACCGCCGTTTACGTGGAAGCGGAGGTCTTCGAAGCCGTGCACCTTATAGTCGAGCTCGAGATTACCTTGAATAGAGTGGCTCTTACCGATGTTCTCTTGTTGGTTGAGTGCGGCCACGGGGTTGCCCACTGCGAGCGAGTTGCGGTCGTAGGTCCATTCGCTATCGTTGAAATCGGTGGTCTTGGCCCACTGCCAGTAGCCGCCGTACCATTTTGCTTGGTCGCGGTCGTCGTAGACGGGCTTGGTGGGATCCATTGAGAGAGCCTGACCGATAGCGTCGGTGTTGGCGTACGACGACTTGGAGTACATCACCTTACCATTAAGATTAATGTTCAAGTGGTCGTCGAGCAATGAGGGCGAGAGGTTGAAGCTGCCCGTGTAGCGGTTGAAGCTAGAGGTTTTGAGCGTACCGTTTTGGTTGGTGTAACCAAAGCTTACGCGATAGGGCATATTCTTCAAACCGCCACTCACGGTGATGTTGTGGTCGGTAGATACGGCAGTGCGGTAGATTTCCTTCTGCCAGTCGGTGTCGGCAAATTTGTGTTCGCCGGCTGCGTTCCAGTAGCCTAGGCTAGCGTAGTACTCGGAGTTGATCCAAGCTTCTTCGTTTTCAGCACCTGCCAACCCTGTGCGCTGACGCACGAGGTTGATAAACTCTTGGGCATTGAGCACGTCCATATACTTGTTGTTCGTGCTTACGCTCACGTTTCCGTTGTAGGTTACGCGGGGCTTCGTGGCCTTGCGTCCCTTCTTGGTGGTGATGATGATAACGCCGTTCGAAGCGCGCGAGCCATAAATAGCGGTGGCGGAGGCATCCTTCAACACGGTGAAGGTTTCGAT
>CAVFOF010000213.1:0-3323 GCA_963623895.1 bacterium | reverse complement strand
ACACTACACAACGTTCATGCAACAATTGCTCTCATTGGCCATCGTCTGGCTGATGAGCTTCAGTGTGCATGCACAAAAGGTAGCCGTGAAGACCAACCTGCTCTACGATGCAACGCTCACCCCTAACATAGGAGTGGAGCTAGGGCTAGGACGTAAACACACGGCACAACTATTCTATAGTCTGAACCTTTGGAATCACCCCAAGGGAAAATCGAGCAACACGCAGTGGAAACACTGGCAACTGGGCGGCGAATACCGCTGGTGGCCCTGCTCAAAGTTTAATGGCCACTTCGTGGGCGTACACGCTATGGGCGGTGAGTTTAACATGGCCAACGTGAGACGCTTCAAACTCCCCCTCTACAACTGGCCTAAAGATTTCAGCTCGAATCGCTACGAGGGATGGAACGCTGGAGCAGGCCTCACCTATGGCTACCAATGGATTCTCGCGAAACACTGGAACCTCGAAGCCTCGGTGGGCGTGGGTTACCAATATATTCACTACGAAAAGAAGCCTTGCACGGAGTGTGGCAACACCGAAGAAACGGGACATAAGCACTACGTGGGCTTCGACAAACTGGCACTGAGCTTGATGTACGTGTTCTAACCAGGCCTATACCCACTCCTATAATATATAGAGAGAGGAGGCAAACTTAGACGCGGACTTCGGTTCGTTACAAACTATTACCAACCTCATTCGTAATCAGAAAATCGTATGAAAAAGAATCTTTCTCTGCTGCTCCTGGCCAGTTTGGGGCTCAGTATGTCAGCACAAAATATTCAGCAATTTAGCGCAAAGCCCTCGGGCAATGCCAACTTCGTGGTGAGCTACCGCATGCTGCTCGACTCAATGAAGGTGCGCCCCAACCAAACGCTCGTGTTCACCCCCGTCGTGGAGGACGATAACAACACCGCTACGCTGCGCTCACTCATCGTGAACGGACGCAAGCAACACTACGTCTACGAGCGCAACAACGGCAACAAGAACTATCCCGACGCCATCGAACTGCAACGTCGCAACGGCGAGGAGCAAGCCTACGACTACCGAGAGGCCATCGCCCTAGAGCCTTGGATGCGCGACGCCCGCGTGCGCATCAGCATCGACACCTGCGGCTGCGGCAACCTCATGGGACGCAACGCAGGCACACCGGTGGACGTCAACCCGCATTGGGACAAGAAGTGTGGCATCATCTACGCCACGCCCGCTTCGCTTGCTGACGACGACCCCGTGTTCTCGCTGCAAGGCAAGGCCTACCTCGACTTCCCCGTGAACCGCACGGAGCTGCACCCCGACTACCACAACAACGCGGCGGAGCTACACAAGATTATGGCCACCATCGACACTGTGCGCAACAACTCGAAGGTGACGATCACCTCCATCAGCATCCATGGTTACGCTTCGCCTGAAGGCTCTTACAGCAACAACACCCGATTGGCTCAAGGACGTGCCGCCACGCTGACCGACTACGTGAAGCGTCAGTACGACCTACCCGCTGAGGTATACCACGTGGAGTCGACTCCCGAGGACTGGGCGGGACTTGAGAGTTTCCTCGAACAGAGCAACTTGCCCGAGAAGGAAGAGCTACTGAAGATTGTGCGCTCCGACATGGAACCCGACCCGAAGGATGCCTACTTGCGCAAGAACTTCCCCGAGGCTTACAACACGATTCTCAACGCTTGCTACCCCTACTTGCGCCACTCCGACTACAGAGTAGAGTATAAGATAGCGCCCATGACCGACCAAGAGGCGGCCGAGCTGCTCAAAACGGAGCCTCGCCTGCTCTCGCTCACGAAGATGTACCGCATCGCCAAGCTCTATCCCGAGGGCAGCGACGACTACAACAACGTGTTGCTCACAGCGGCCAACATCTACCCCAACGACGAGGCAGCGAACGCCAACGCAGCGAACGTGGCCATCAAGCAGGGCAACGTGATTTTGGCCAAGGAATACTTGAAGCGGGCGGGCAACAACGCCACCTCGCTCAACGTGCAAGGCATCATCGCCATGATGGAGGATCGCTACGACGACGCCCGCCAGCTCTTTAAGGAGGCTGGCAATGAGGACAACTTGAAGCTTGTCCCCTAAAAATTGCCAACAATTTGCCACAAAATTGAGCAACAAATTGGGGGCGACGCGTCCCCGCGTCGGCGCAAGAAGCAACTCCAAGAAATTGGAGCAACAAATTGCCACAAAATTGGGGGCGACGCGTCCCCGCGTCGGCGCAAGAAGAAACGCTAAGCGCAGCCCCCTTCCCCCTAGAGAATTTACAAACCAATTAAATAAAAGTCCACAAAAGCAAAGAAGTTAGTAGCAGTATTTATAGTAGTTTCTACTTGAGTTTCTACTTGCGCCGACGCGAGGACGCGTCGCCCCCAATTTGTTGCTCAATTTGTAGCTCATTTCTTGCTAAGTGGCAAATAAAATAATGATGGACGAGGAGCCAGCCTATCCCTTCTTTGGCCACTACGACACGAAAGTGACGCAGGGCGACCTCCCCCACTGGAGCCAAGAGGGAAAAATCACCTTCGTGACCTACCGACTGGCCGACTCCATCCCGCTCCATGCTCAAAAGGTATATAAAGAAAGCATCCAGGCCTGGCGAGCAAAACACAAGCCAGCTCTCACCATCGCTGAGGAACAGGAACTTGAACGCTTGAAACTCACGCTGATGGAACAATTGCTCAGCAAATGCCTAGGCAGCTGCTTGCTGCGAAAGCCCAAGGTGCGGCAGGTGGTGAGTGAAAGCCTTCACCACTTCGACCACCAACACTACCACCTACACGACTACGTCATCATGCCCAACCACGTGCACGTATTGGCCGAGTCGATAGGCGAACACACGATGCAGCAGATAGTGAGTGCGTGGAAGTCGTACACAGCGCATCGCCTCAATGCCCTACTCGAGAAAACGGGCGAGGTGTGGCAGCGCGAATCGTTCGACCGCATCATGCGAAGCCCCCGCAACTACTGGCACGTGGTAGACTACATCGCCCAAAACCCCAAAAACCTCCACGAGGGTGAGTTTAGCCTCTATCTCACCGACGGGCGACCCCACTTCAACCGCGTCCAGCCCACCCGCCGCCTATAACTGCCAACAAATTGCCTCGAAATTGGGGGCGACGCGTCCCCGCGTCGGCGCAAGCACAAATATCCCTCCAAGAAATTAGAGCAACAAATTGCCAACAAAATTGAGCAACAAATTGCCAACAAATTGAGCAAAAAATTGAGCAACAGATTGAGCAACAGATTGAGCAACAGATTGAGCAACAAATTGGGGGCGACGCGTCCCCGCGTCGGCGCAAGAAGCAACGCTAAGCGCAGCCCC
>CAVFOF010000212.1:0-3343 GCA_963623895.1 bacterium | reverse complement strand
CTCAAAGTGTGCGCCACCGCTAGCGAACTGGCCCAAGTGGCCATGGAAATATGCAACAGTCATGAGATAGAGAGTGTGGACAAAGAAGTTGTGGTCAAGAGAAAATTTATAGAAGTTCTCCTCGCTCTATGTCCCCAAATCACGAAAGGGAACTCCATCAGCAACATTCGTGCACGAATCAACGATCTTTTAACCAAAAGATGATGGAGCGTAGAACGCCACAAAACACCCTATAATATAAAGTAGAGCTTTCCCCTTAAACCATAATGCCCACAAACAATCAAATCGACGTAAACGGAGGTACCAACCAAGTAGCATCCAGCGTAGGACTTCAGCAGCAAGTCTTTCTTGGCGACCAATTTGCAGAGCAACTGCTCAAGAGCAAAGACACACCGCTCACACTCGTAGTGCTCGGAGCTGGCGCCGATGCCACAATGGGCCTCCCCACATCGTCCAATCTCATACCACGCATCGTAGCCTACTTAGAGACCGACGAGGGCAAACAGATTGACGAGCTCCTAAGAAAGGCCATCGGCAGCGTGCGTTTCCATTTCGACAAATTTGTCAGCAATGCCATCGACCGCCTTGCCAAAGACTTGGACAAAGAACTCGTAACCATCTGCCAAAACATCAACAATGAACTGAGGAACAATCCCTCCCTCGACGAACAACAGCAGAAGATGGGGCACCTCATCACGCGTCTCTTTAGCAAGATCATCGACTTTAAGACAGGGGCGACCATCGATGCTGAGACCGAAAGCCTGATAGGAGAAGTATTCAACATCGTGGTGAAAGACGATAGCATCATCGATTTCACCCATATCAACTATACCGAGACTTTCAGAAGCCTCATCATAGAAATTCTGCAGCGAAGCATGCATGAGACGGGCAATCCCATCCTGCGCCACGTCTACCGCAACATTCTCGATATAGAACAACTCCTCACGCACTACTTCTACGGATTTTATACCGACCGAACCAGCTATGTGCGCGACTACCTATATATCTCATGGATCCTCTGGGCTTATCTCGTAAGCGAACAGCAACGAATTGCCCAGCTCCCTGCTCCCCAATCCGCAGAAAGCACGAACGAAGCACAGCCTAGCCGCAAGGACCTTTACCATCAACTGCAATCCCTTCCCTGTCAACTTCTCACGTTCAACTACACCACCCTCGCACGTGAAGCCTCTTCCGAAACGCTCTACTTCCATGGTTCGCTCACCGAGTATGTAGATATAGAAAACAAGAACGATTTCACCATCAACGACCTCTCCACCCTCAATCTGCCGGACTTCATCCAAAATCGTTTGGCCGAAGAACTCAGTTTTGACCCCGAGCGTAGAGCCATCCCCATTCCCTCGTTCCTTCCCCCACTGAAGTTGCAGCCCCTGCTTTCCAAGCACTACATTGACACATGGTATAAAGCCTCTCAACTGATGTTTCGTGCCAATCGCATTCTCATCCTAGGCTACTCCTTCAGTTCGCCCGACGCATTCTTCTGCGACCTCCTGCGTTCCAATCGCAACGCCGAAATCATCGTCATCGACAAAAACATCGACGTCGTAGGTAGCAAACTCTGCACCATCCTCCAACTGCCCGCCAATAGTTACAGCTCCCAAAAGATCCAAGGTCACGAACACCGCCGCTACGCCAACCGCATCTCCATCATCGGAGCCGACCTGGCAGAGGTTGATCTCGCGGAATTGGTATAGCATAAAAAGGAAGTCCCCCCAAATAGTGAGAACACGGTGCAGAGCAATACAGCAGTAGTTACTTCTCATAAATTTCAATTATGACTAATCATGAATTTTGGACATCAATTTATGCAATCATAAACAATGGGTTTGATAAAGACGGAATACTTAAACTAGAAGATTATGCAGAGCAATTTATCAGTAAGCAGTTATTATTTAAACGCTACACACCAAGCGAACAGCATGGCTGCACAGCGGGAGGTAGCTTCCATGTTATTGCATCCATACTCGCGGGAGCAGAAACTCCAGCAAATAAACTCACTGCGGCAAAAGGCAGTTTCAAAAGAGAATGCCAACGAGCAGAGGCGCAAGCAACAATTATAGAACGGTGGGCCAAATCCACAGGATGCTGGATTGATCATGTTGACAAGGCTTTTGAACAGACCTTTGGTGAACAACTCGCAGAGGGTGGTGAAGCTCATGTGTATGACAATGGAAACACAATAATCAAACGTATAGGGCTTGATTATTACATTCTTCCAGAACTAGCACTTGACAGAATTACCCTTCATAACACACTGTTTCCTGAGACACGGCTAACCGTGCTAGGATTTGGTAGAACCACAGAAGGATATTTTGAAGTTGTTGTACAACAACCATTTATTCACGGAACGGCTCTAACCGATACTGAAATACGTAATTACGTAGAATCACTTGGATTTAAACTAATAAATCCTCGCAATTGGACCTATGCCACACCAAGTATCTACCTCAGTGACATGCACGATGAGAATCTTATAAAATCACCACAGGGCAACATATTCGTTATTGACTGCGATATTCGCATCAACACACCAGATCTCAAATGCAATGGTATACGTACACTTTCTAATGAAGTCACTATCTTTTAATAAAATAGGCTGCGGCTCAGCATAACATTCAA
This sequence comes from bacterium, assembly GCA_963623895.1. GTDB lineage: Bacteria > Bacteroidota > Bacteroidia > Bacteroidales > Bacteroidaceae > Alloprevotella. The sequence goes on along the minus strand of CAVFOF010000212.1, from coordinate 706 downwards.
GTAAACTTGATGTCCTGCATTCACCTTGCACTATCTTTTAATAAAATAGGCTGCGGCTCAGCATAAGGTTCAAACCTAAGAATAAAATACGGCACATATGATTAGCAAGAATGTAAGAAATATGATTCCTAAGATACAGAGATATTTTGGTAATCAGCCCATCAAAAAAGCATGGCTCTTTGGATCTTGCTCACGTGGTGAGGAGACACAAAACAGTGACGTTGACATCCTTGTAGAATATGATCGTCAGAACTCTCGAATTTCTTTAATGAGAATTGCAGGGATCATGCTAGGACTAGAGGATTTGCTTCATTGTAAAGTTGATATGGTTGAAGCAAATTGCCTTCTTCCTTTTGCACAAAAATCAGCAGAACGTGATAAAATACTGATTTATGAGAGAGTAGGTTAGAGACAAAGGGCGTTTGGAGCATATTCTTGAAGCAATAGAAGGTGTATAAAAATTTCATGCTCAATCGTATGTGGAACAAGCCTTCACACGACCGATGGCAGATAGTCGATGATAAGCTCTATCATTGCGGGCATTCCCTCAATGCCAATGGAGGTCATAAAATCTCCGCCATCACCCTGTTGGGACCCCCCCCCAGAGACTATCCTCGCCGAAGTGGAGTCACGCTAAGACCCTGGACATATTATCCCCGTCCGCTGCTGGCGGCGACTCCCAGATAGTCCTCTACCAGCCCGACGA
>CAVFOF010000211.1:0-3353 GCA_963623895.1 bacterium | reverse complement strand
ACAGTCTAACAAGTAAATAACTAAAACGCCCAACTTCTCAGAAAGGAGTTGGGCGTTTGTGTAAGTTCTTTATTGCGATGTAGTTTGGATGGAGAATGCTTATTTGCTCGTTGTTGTGTTAGCGGTAACTCGGCTCCATTTACCATTAGGCAGCCATCTATAGACGAGCGGTAAGAATAAATCCTCGGCATCCTTTCGGTCTTGTTCGGTAAGAGCGTCTAGGCTTAAGCTATAAGTGAGGGTGGGAGAGTCCGCGTCAGCAATGACTTGAATGGGTAGATTGGCCGTTGTCATTTGCAGAATTTGGCTTCGAGTGTAGCTGAGTTTGCTGTTCGGGTTAAGCATGAGTTTACGGATAGGTGTGGGCAGCTCGTGCTTAGTTGCATGCCAATCGCGCTTGTAGACGGAAAGTTGCGAAGAAGTGCCTTGAGCCATAAACGAGTGGATGCACACGATGAGTGTGTCGTGGGGCAAGGTGAGCAATCGCATCTGCCAGGTGCTAGCGTCCGTGCAGCGAATGAAGATGTACTCATCGGTTTTGCGTAGCATTTCCGACTGCCCGCCGTAAGTGTTTTCTACCTTTGCCAGCAGCCCGTTATTAAATAAGTCAATCATGTCCAGCCGAGCCGTTCGGTCGAGAATAGGAAGGACGGTTTGAGGCATTTGGGCAAAGAATTTGTCAATGCTATGCTGAGTTTGCGCTGAGACACAAAGGGCAAAAAAAACGAGATGTAAAGAAAGAATAAGTCGTTTCATAAGCGCAAAGTTAAACCATGCAGCGTAATAATCAAAGAAAAATAAGCGATAGTTTGGCTTATTAGCCGAAAAGTCGTAATTTTGCAGCCGATATTAACGACCATTACACTAAGTTGTTACCATAACAATTTGATAAACCATAAAAAGCTATAGCACAATGAAAAAAGGTATTCACCCTGAGAATTATCGTCCCGTTGTATTCAAGGACATGAGTAACGGCGATATGTTCCTTTCACGTTCAACTTGCAAAACTACTGAAACTGTTGAATTCGAAGGCGAAACTTATCCCGTAGTAAAGCTTGAAATTTCAAGCACGTCTCACCCCTTCTACACAGGCAAGTCAAAGCTTGTGGACACTGCAGGTCGTGTAGACAAGTTCATGAGCCGTTACGGAAAGAGCCGCAAGTAATTCTCCTTACTAGCGCTCCGAAGATATTTCTTATCAAAGGGCTAGGTAACACCCAAGTGGTAAAGTGGATGCGTCTGAAAAGATGTGTCCACTTTTTTGCTATTTTCCAAGGGGCGAATTTCCAGGGGACGAAGTTCCGCACTATTTTTCTATTAAAGCCTCTGCTCTTCCATTCATTCCTTACAATTCTTATGCCGTCAGCCATTCAACTTTCTTGTCCGCCCATTCCCCTTGTTCGCATCGCCTTGATTGGCCTTGGTGAGCGAGGGCGCAAAACGCTGGAGCGTTATAGCCTTTACATTTCAGGGGCAGAAATCCGTTGCATTGTCGACATCGACGAAGCCAAACTTTATGCGACCAATGCGTGGCTCAAGGAGCAAGGCAAACCTCAAGCTCAGCAACTTTGTGGGGCTGAGGCATGGAAGCAGGCTTGCCAACTCCCCGACATCGACGTGGTATACATTTGCACGGAATGGCGAACGCACACACCTATTGCCGTGGAGGCTATGAAGTGTGGTAAACATGCGGTGGTAGAAGTGCCAGCGGCCACTACGATTGAGGAGTGTTGGCAGTTGGTGCGCACGGCCGAGCAAACGCAGCGTCATTTGTTTATGGCCGAAAATTGTTGCTATGATTTCTTCGCCCTCGAAACGCTCGAGATGCATCGCCAAGGCTTTTTCGGCTCTATCACCCATTGTGAAGGGGCTTACATTCACTGCTTGGCCGACCGTACGGCCGAACAGATAGCAGCGGGAGGCACTCGCCATCACTGGATGCTCCACTCTTGCGCCCTCCACGGAGGCAATCCTTACCCCACACATGCCATTGGCCCAATAGCTCAGTTGCTCGATTTCCATCACTCCGACCGCATGGAAAACCTCGTGTCGATTACTTCCAAGGGGGTGGGAGCGGATTTGCAGAATAGCATGGGGCGCATTAATTCCACCTTAATTCAGACTCAAAACGGCGTAAGCATTTTGCTGCAGCTTGATGTCACCACCTCACGGCCCTACAATCGTTTGCAAACCATTTGTGGCACGGAGGCTTTTGCGCAAAAGTATCCTCTAATCACGGTGCAACGGGTTGAGCAGGAACAGGCACTCTATGGAGAGGCGGCTGAGCAATTGCTCGCTAGCTACGCTCAATCTGAGGCTGCTCAGTTATGGACGCAAGGGAACCAAATGGGTGTCGCTAACGAAATGAATTATGCTATGGATATGCGCTTAGTGCAATGTCTTCAGCAAGGTCTTCCGCTCGATATTGATGTGTATGATGCTGCTGAGTGGTCGTGCTTGGCCGAACTAACACAACAATCGGCACAAAACGGTGGTATTCCAGTAAACATACCAAATTTTCGCAGCTAGTATTAGCAGTGGGTCTTTTAACGATGAAAACAAAGGGGAAATACAAAGTGGGCGGTGCAAACGCATCGCCCACTTTGTGCTAAAAATAAGAAGCTTTTAGGTTATTACAATCCCACCTTAGCGAGTTCGCTTTGCATTTGTTGTTGCAAATCTTTAGCCTTCTGGCCTGCAACGGTGGCAAAGTTTTCGGTGGTGTCGGCATAGATGATGCCGCGTGAAGAGTTTACGAGCAGACCGCAATCTTTCGTCATGCCATATTTGCACACTTCCTCGAGCGAGCCTCCTTGAGCACCTACACCTGGCACGAGCAAGAAATGGTTGGGCACGATTTTGCGGATGTCCTCGAAAAGCTTGCCTTGAGTGGCACCTACCACGTACATCATCTTCTCGTCGTTGGCCCATTCTTGTGAGCGGCGCAGCACTTTTTCAAATAGTCGTTCGCCTTCCTTATCCTCCGAGAGTTGGAAGTCGTGCGAACCCTTGTTGCTCGTCAGTGCTAACAAGATAACCCACTTTCCTTCATATTGTAAGAAAGGCGTTACGCTATCCTCGCCCATGTAGGGAGCTACGGTGAGCGAGTCGATGTTCATTTCCTCAAAAAACGAACGGGCATACATAGCTGAGGTGTTGCCAATGTCGCCACGCTTAGCGTCGGCAATAATGAACTGATCGGGATAGTTCTCTTTAATGTAGCGAACCGTTTTTTCGAAAGCCGTCCATCCCTTCAGACCAAAACATTCGTAGAAAGCGAGGTTGGGCTTGTAGGCCACGCAGTAGGGGGCGGTGGCATCAATGATGGCTTTGTTGAAAGCAAAGATGGGGTC
>CAVFOF010000210.1:0-3466 GCA_963623895.1 bacterium | reverse complement strand
GATTACAAATCACGTGCTCTGGCCAACTGAGCTAAAGAGGCGGGTGGGTAAGCTATCTGTATCGCGCCGCTACAACCAACTACCTTTGCTGCGGTCAAGCCCTGGAGGATTCGAAGGGAGCTGGCCGTACAGCACTTACCCATAATAAATGCTTTCCAAAGGCCGCCGTGCGTCCTTTTTCGTTTGCGAGTGCAAAGATAGATATTTCTTTTGTTATGAGCAAACTTTCGATTTCTTTTTTTTACTTTTTCTTCCGCTCAGGGAATATTTGAAAGGTTATCGAGGCTAAAAACTGACGTTCAACCCCAAGGATAGTAGTTCCTTGAACTCAAAGTCGGACTGTCCCTCTGAGCGGCTACGACTGTCGTCGAAGCGGGGATAGAGAAACACGCGAGCCGAGAGATAGCGGTTTATAGAGAGATCAAACGTATTCTCCCACTCTAGTTGGGTGGAGGAATAGTCGGTGAAGTAGTAGATGCGTCCTGTCCACGATACGTTCTTCACCAACTGCCAGGTATAGTTGATAGTGACGTTCGAACCATACTCCCACTTCACGTGATGTCCCTCGCTAATGCCAAATTTGGTAACGAGCGATGAGCGACTCACGTGCTTCAGTTTCAGCGCAATGGGCGAGAGCGTTGCGTTGATTTTAAACTTTTTGTTCTTCGTAGTACACTGATAATCCATACCAATAGAGAGTAGCGACTCGAAGGGCGACATGAAGTCGGAATAAACGAAGGAATCGTTCGCCTTATACCCTTTATAGAACTGCGTCCAACTTTGCAGCATGAGAGTATAGTACCAATTTTTTACCGCTCGGAGACCCAGTTTATTAGTAAGGCGCAGCAAGTCGGAATTGGTTTTGTATTTATGCTCCTCATCGTTGTACGACGACTGGAAGCCGAGTTTCATTTCTAATTTATTGTCGAAGGTGAGCTTCTGCTGATTATTGTAGTTGGCCTCAATCACCGTGGAGGCTAACAGGGCATTATGACTCTCGCCGCCCTTATACCAGTTATCCGACACGTAGTTCTGCGTAAACTGCAAAGTAAAGTTGGCCTTCCAGGTCCAAAAATTCGGTTTGCGTACCACAATGCCAAGGTTGTCGTCCATTGCAGACATAAAGGATTCGGGAAGCGTGGGAGGAGCCTGATACTGCTCGGTCAGCACCACTTCAGGTTGTTGTATCGGCGCGCTTTTAGTAGCCACCTGAGTTCCCTTAGTGGGGGGGACTACCCATTGGGGATATTGCAAGCAAGCAGCCACCACGAGCCTATCGGCACAATCTACAAAGTAGGTTGAGGCGGCTGAAGCATTCCCTCCCCCCCCTACCCTTCGACCCGTTTTGGGTAAGGAGAATAGGCGGCTCACCGATTGCTGATAGAGCGAGGGACGGCTCACGAGCGACACAAGGTAGGGATTGCTCAGCGAGTCGGCCAAGTTGGTGTGGTGCACATACCACTGTAGCGAATCTAGCTGATGCATGACACTAATCACGAGGGAATGTGTCTTAGCATTATCGCTCAACGCTGCGCTGCCTGGCCGCTTATACCCTCTAAACCGACTCATCGATTGAGCTTCGACTTGAAGGGAAAAGCCCAGCAAGAGCGATAGTGTCACAGCAAGCGCACACCTATTATATATAAGAAATGGATTATCGTGCATGGTTATTCTTTCATGAAATTTTACTGCGAAGATAGGCATTTATTTGCGAAAACCTTGCTCAGTCCGTGGGATTAGCGTATTTTTGAGGACATTTAAATAAATCCTAAGGGGCAACGCTCCCTAAGATTTAGACCTTAAACCAACCATTTCCCGCGTTATGAGACAGTTAAAGATATCAGTAGCTATCACCTCTCGAGCTAGCGAAGCACTCGATAGATACCTGCAAGACATCAACCGAGAAAAGCGCATTAGCGTGGACGAGGAGGCGGAGTTAGCCCACCGAATCCGAAGGGGTGACAAAGAGGCTTTAGAGAAGTTGGTAAGAGCTAACTTACGATTTGTCGTGTCGGTGGCCAAGCAATACCAAGGACAAGGCATGACCCTCATCGACCTCATCAACGAGGGCAACGTTGGACTGATTACAGCAGCACAAAAGTTTGACGAAACTAGAGGGTTTAAGTTCATTTCCTATGCCGTGTGGTGGATACGTCAAAGCATACTACAGGCCTTGGCTGAGAACAGCCGCATGGTGCGCCTTCCACTCAACCAAATAGGCTACGTAAGCAAAGTCTATCAGTTCTACGACAAGTTCCTTCAAAAAAACGAGCGTTTTCCCTCGCTCGACGAGATTGCCGACGAGCTACAACTGGAAAAGAGCAAGGTGCATACTGCCCTACTTACCTCTGGTAAACACGTGTCGATGGATGCCCCTCTCACCGACGATGAGGATAGCTGTCTGCTCGACCTACTGACAGCTGGAGAGAGCACGGCTACCGACTCCACCCTCGTGTCCGACTCGCTAAAAGAGGAGGTGGCTCGCGTGCTTGACATGCTACCCGAAAGAGAGTCGAAAGTCATTCGTATGTACTTCGGCATCAACACACCCGAACTTGGACTTGAGGAAATTGGAGAGAAAATGAACTTGAGTCGAGAGCGAGTTCGACAACTAAAGGAGAAGGCCTTGACCATCCTTCGTAGTGCACAAATAAGTAGCGTGCTAAAAGATTATCTATAAGCACGCAAGAGCCTCAACCCGCTCCATACAAACGCTCAAAAAGGCAAGACACTAAGACTGCGCCTTGCCTTTTTCATTTATACAGAGGCAGCTCACTATGGTTGGGGAAGCCGCTTCTTCTTAAGCACACCGACACTGCATTGAAAAGAGCAGAACTAATGCATATGTAATTAGTGTCGTAGATAAGATATTAAGTTGCCACCCTGAATATTATCATCCATATACGGATAGGGGAAAACCACATTCTATTTTCATACAGATACCGATGACTATACAGGGACTTATTCAAGAAAAAAAGCAAATGGTGAAACTATCAATAGTTTGAAATCACGGTATATTAAGAAATTAATTACAGAGGGAATTCCCATGCTTGATAAAGAGAAAGCCATTGAGTTTTTGTCAATAAAAAACAAAAAAGATGTATGCCCTTGATATTCATTCTGCAACTCACTCTTGCCGTGTGGATTATTAACAGATTGGTAAAAACTCCAATGTCAATATAAAATACGAAGCAGAAAAACCGATAAAGCTTCGCATGGATGCCGCCACCTATTATATATGGGTGGGCAGCAGCTGCGACTACGCCCACGAGGAGCGTGCCGGAGGCGGAGCGTATATCATGGAGAAGGACGGCAAGGTCGTGGAGCGGTACGACATTGCCGACCGCATACAACGGAGTTCCGTAAGCATCCCATACAAGCCGTATTGCATACTTCCCCATAACGTACGAATTTTAGTTGAAATCAGACCATTCTCCCTACTATAAAGTTTACATACACTTTTGCT
>CAVFOF010000209.1:0-3489 GCA_963623895.1 bacterium | reverse complement strand
ATGCACAGTTAATCCCACTTGCGGCAACCAATGCGTGCCAAAGCGGTCGCTATTAGCCATTCGCAATCCGCCACTCAAAGTAAGTACCTCTTGAAAAAGCGATTGTTGCAGCGTGATGTAGGGAGAATATTCGGTAATGCGCTTGCGACTAAGAGTTTGCATTCGTGCTTGATTGCTACCATCGCCATAGGCATGTCCACCCGACATGGGAATTTTCCCAGTGTAGCTATTGAAATCGAAGCCAAGCGTTAATGCAGCCTGCCTCCAGGGCGTAAGGTTTTGGTAGGCCAGTATGCCAAGGCGATCATCAAGACTATGAAAATGGTTCGGATCATCGATGTAGTGGTTGCCGTAGCTATAATAAATTCGCACAACGCCATTAGTGGAGCGTGATTCGTCAACGAACGAGCTATTGCCGTATTGATTTGTCAGCGTAAGCGATGCCTCTCCACGGGTAATGTTTTGATGATAGATATCGCTCGATTCCACATTGCGCAACTTGGCATAGATGGGGTCGTTACCCACAAAACGCATGAGCGAATAATCTGCTGCGAGTTGCCAATGGGGAGTGAAATCATAAGCCACCTTTGCGTAAATATTTCCTTGTTTAAAGTCGAAATTCTTCTGTAACCCATCAGTTTGGTCGTAGCCCAAGGACACTAGGGAAGAAAATTTATCCAAACGTATGGTATTGGTCAGCGCACTCTGCCAAGTGTTGTAACTGCCATACTGCGAAGAAAGCGTGGTATGTACGCCATTTTGCTGAGACCGACGAGTTATCACGTTTATCACGCCGCCCATTGCGTTAGAACCATAGAGCACTGAAGCCGGCCCACGCAACACCTCCACATGATCTACATACTCCGTTTCGTAAAAATCGGCAACGGGATGCGAGTATAAACCTGCAAACTGAGGCTGACCGTCCACCATCATCAGTATGGCATTGGTGGGCGAACCACCCACGCCGCGTATCTTAATTCCCCCACTACCACCATTGCTCACTCCAAATCCAAAGATGTTGCGTTGGGAAACAAACAAACTTGGTACTTCGCCCGAAAGAGCTGAAAGCAACTGCGTTTTGCCCGAAGCCTCCAACTGCTGATGGTTGACAACAGAAACGGTATAGGGTAACAAATTGCGGGAAGTGGCTTGATTGCTCCCCGTAACCACTACCTCGCCCACACTTTGCACACGAGCCGTATCGACCACATTGTTGGCCTTAGTTGCAGTGAGCGCACACAAGGTCAACGCCACAGAGCATAATCGAGTCTTGTTCTTCATATACATTCTCTGTCTTTATTCTATTGGGATTAACTCATATTTTTTGCTTCCTAGCCCAATCCGTTCGGCATAGTCGGTGATATACGTGCCATGTTGGCGATTGATGCGCTCAATTAGGGGTTGCTCGTCATCGCCAGGTTTCGCTTTGTGCGTGAACACTAGGTCGAGACAGGCTTGGTCTAGTGCCACGGGGTCTGTGCTAGCCAATATGCCCATGTCTTTAAGTTTAGGTTCGTCAGGGTGGCTGCTGCAATCACAATCCACACTCATATTATTCATTACATTGATGTAGATAATATTCTTGCCGTGATCAAAATACTCATGCACTCCTTGAGCCGCAGCCGCCATGCTCTCTAGAAAATCGTCTTGAGAGGGCAGATTCTGCCAAAGCTGCGACGCATCCTGCACCTTACCAGCAGTATGAATGTAGGCTTTTCCATCGGTTGAGGCCACCCCGATACTTTGGTTCTTCAGCACGCCTCCAAAGCCTCCCATGGCATGCCCTTTGAAATGCGCAAGGTTAACCATAAAATCATAATTAGCCAAGTGATCGCCCACAATGTCATACTTCAAGTGCTTTTTATCTTTCACGGGGATACGCATTTGCCCATATTCGTCCATCAAGTCGAAAGCGGCGATGGAATCAAAGCCATGAGCATGTATCGTTTCCCAGTGTTTACTCTTGTCTTGCCGACTACCTTGATAGGCTGTGCAGCACTCCACGAGCGTCCCATTCACCTCATCCACAAGATTGCGTATCAGCGTGGGCTTCAAATAATTGTTACCACCCATCTCACCCGAACTAATCTTTACCGCTACCCGCCCGTGGGCTGGCACGCACAACGCCTTGTAAATTCTAACCAAAGCCTCTGGGCTAATTTCCTTTGTCATGTAAACCCTCGATTGTGCCTGAAGAAGCACAGAACTCATCAGGGCAAAAGCTAGTAGGAGCAATTTCGTTTTTCTCATTGCTGTATATTTCAATTGTTTGTTTTAATCATGCCTGAATGCATGGTGCAAAACTAGCTTCTTTACACCATAAGTATGCTAAACACATTACGGATTGAATTATACAAATTACGGAATTAGCTTGCTAACAACAAAAGCAAATGAAGCGGAACCCACACAAAGAGTTCCACCTCATTCGCTTTTCAGCAGATTGCTTTAACACAAAGCAGTCCTCACTTCAACCGCAGCAAGCGGATGCCTATCGACGAGGGATGCTCACGCAAATATTGTCGCAGCGTTTTGGGTTCTTCCACCACCTTGTGGTGGATGGACGAAGCATTGAGCAAATGCAAATAGCCGTCCTTTCCCCATACGGCGAAGCCTAGATGCGAGTAGTCGATGCCATCTTTTTTTGTCACAATAGCAATGAGGTCGCCATCGTGGATAGCCGACAACTCCTGCTGCCGAAGCCCAGTCTTTTCCTCTGATAGATAATAGCCATCGGAGCGATTATAGGCCTTTTCCAACTTGGCAATGCTATCTACTCGCTGCTGATTATCCTTCAAGAACTTATACTTGTCGGGGTGAGTTGACATGTAATGGTTGGCTATGCGGATGGGCGTCGTGAAGTGTTTATCGTCGCTCACTTCTTCCACCAATCCCTTGCCTATATTGTCGTGCATCCACCAGGTGAAGTAGTGCAGTCGCGACAAGTAGCCATTCATCTGCCCGTCCCAATAGCGCAAGCGCATCAAGTTGTGACAATATTGCTCAAAACTGCTGCCATACTGACGTTTTGTCAGTGTGAGTGCCAAGGTTGTCTCCACAAGCGTGGTGCAGTCAAGCTGTCGAAGATTTACCACCAAGCGTTCGGGGTCGGCCACTTCGAGCGTAGAAGCTACATAAGGCAAACCTTTGAATTGTCGAGCATAAAACAACACATCGCTGCCCGTGGGCTGCATCTTTAAGAGTTCCACCACGCGAGCGGAGTCGGCCTTTGTGTAGATGCAACTATCAAGAATGGAGGGCGCAGGTTCAACCGAAGCCTCAACCACTGATACCGACTCAGCCACTGAGTCGACCGCTGGTGCTTCTAAAGCAGTTTGCTTGGGTTGACAAGCGCAAAGCAACATGGGGAAAAGTGCGGCGAAATACAAATTCAACATATTTAAACACAAAAATCCCCACCCCCCATTGCTCGTTCCGAGCATAGGAGTGTGGGGAAGTTTTTTTATCAAAAATAATTACTTGATCAAATCT
>CAVFOF010000208.1:0-3544 GCA_963623895.1 bacterium | reverse complement strand
TGCCCGAGGCGGCCACCTGGAGGGCGTAACTCATTCCGGCCACACCGGAACCAATTACTAGAAAATCGAATTTGCGTATCATCTATGCATTGATAATTTGCATGCGAAATTACAAAATGTTTTTCGAAACGAGCCGCAACTGAAGAGAAATGAGTAAATTTGCCCAGTTTATTCAGTTTATGACACTTTTTCTGCACTTTTGAAAGCCAAGCATTTAGCTACAAAAAGTGCCTTTCTATTCCAATTAAAGGTCATCCTCCAAGAAAGAACGAAACCATATTTTATAAACAAATCATAATGAACAGACTAAAGGCTTTATGGCTATTGCTCGTGGCATGTTTAGTGATGCCCGCAATGGCACAGTCTGAGGCTATGATGCAAAAGTTGCCCACCGACCCCTCGGTGCGCATTGGCACGCTGCCCAACGGACTGACCTATTACATTCGTCACAACGCACTGCCCGAGAAGTGCGCCAACTTCTACATTGCGCAGAAGGTGGGCTCCGTGCAGGAAGAGGAGAGTCAGCGTGGCCTGGCTCACTTCCTCGAGCACATGTGCTTCAATGGTAGCGACAACTTCCCCGACAACGCACTCATCAAGTATTGCGAAAGCATCGGCGTGAAGTTTGGTGTGAATCTCAATGCCTACACCTCGACCGACGAAACTGTCTACAACATCGACGACGTACCCGTCACGGAGAGCAACATCGACTCTTGCTTGCTCATCCTTCACGACTGGGCCGACGGCCTCACCCTCGACCCCGCTGAAATCGACAAGGAGCGTGGCGTAATCCACGAAGAATGGCGTATGCGCTCAAGCGCACAAAGCCGCATCTTCGAGCGCAACCTGCCCACCCTCTATCCCAACTCACGCTACGGCCACCGCTACCCCATCGGCTTGATGAGCGTGGTGGACAACTTCAAGCCCGCCGAACTGCGTGCCTACTACGAGAAGTGGTATCGCCCCGACCTTCAAGGCCTTGTAATCGTGGGTGACATTGATGTGGATCAGGTAGAAGCTAAAATCAAGAAAATCTTCTCGCCCATCCAGATGCCTAAGAAGGCTGCCAAATATGAACACTACCCCGTGCCCGACAATGCAAAGCCCATCTACGTCATCGACAAAGACAAGGAGCAAGGCCGCTCCGTAGTGCAGCTCATGTTTAAGCACGACCCCCTCATGCCCGACGAAATGAAAGGCTGCATTGCCGACTACCTCACCAAGTACAGCCTCGGCATCGTAGTTTCGGCCATCAACGCTCGTCTCGAGGAGGCTGCCCAAGCCCCCGACTGCCCCTTCATCGGTGCTGGTTGCTACGACGACCACTACATCGTGGCTAAGACCAAAGACGCCCTCAGTTTCGGCATCATGCCCAAGCCTGGTCAGGACAAGGAGGCACTCACCGCTGTGGTGAAGGAACTGAAACGCGTGCTCGAACAGGGCATCACCCTCGGCGAAGCCCAACGTGCAAGCGACAAGTTTATGAGCAGCCTTGAGGCCATCTACAACAACCGCGACAAGCAGAAGAACGACTTCTACGTAACGCAGTACGTGCGCAACTTCCTCGAATCAGACCCCATTCCCTCAACCGAGCAGGAATATGAGATTTACAAGAAGCTAGAGGAAGGCTTCAAGAAGAGCAACCAAATGAACACCTTGGCTAGCGGCATTCTCAAGGAAATCGTCGACCTAAGCGGTAAGAACATGGTAGTGCTCGCCATGTACCCCGAAAAGGACGACGTGACCGTCCCCACACAAGCCGACCTCGAGAAAGCCGTTGCCGACGGCAAGAACGCTGAAATAGAAGCCTACGTAGACGATGTCAACAACGAGCCCCTCGTGGCAGAACTCCCCGCTAAGGGCACAATTGAGAAGGAAGAGACAGCCGACTTCGGCTACACTTGCTGGACGCTGAACAACGGTGCTCGCATCTTCTTCAAGAAGACCGACTTCAACAACTCCGAGGTGCTGTTCACCGCCAAGAGCTTCGGTGGTATGAACGCTTCTATCGAGAAGGATTTCGTAAACACTAAACTCATCTCCTCTGTAATGGGTGCTACTGGCCTCGGCCAATTCAAGAGCACCGAGTTGAGCAAGAAGCTTGCTGGTAAGCAAGTGAACTGCAGCGTAGATCTCAGCAGCATCGACGAGAGCCTCAATGGCACTTCCACTCCGAAGGATCTCCGCACTCTCTTCGAGTTGATTTACCTCCATTTCCAAGCTCCTTGCAACGACGAGGAAGCCTACAACAACGAAATCAGCTACCTCCGCACGCAACTTGAGAATGCCGACAAGCAACCCATGAAGGTGTATAGCGACTCTCTACAGAGCACGCTCTACGACCACAACCCCTTGCGTCGTGCTCTCAAACTCTCCGACCTCGACCAAGCCAACTACGAAACCATCAAGAAGCTCTATAGCGAGCGTTTCAACGCTGCTGGCGACTTCGACTTCTTCTTCACTGGTGCTATCGATGTCGACTCTCTGCGCCTCTTCGCCGAGCAATACATCGCTCCCCTCAAGGGCGTGGCTCAGCGCGAAACCTACCTCGACTTGAAAGATCAGATTGCCGACGGCATCCGCGACAACCACTTCTTCCGCCAAATGGAGACTCCCCAAGCCATCATCGTACAGGTTTGGCACGGCAAGCGTCCCTACACGATGAAGGAGTCGGCCATCGTCAACGCACTCGGTTCTATCCTTACTCAGCGCTACCTCAAGAGCATTCGTGAGGACGCAGGTATCGCCTACAGCGTAAACACCGACGGTCAAGCTACCTTCGAAAGAAGAGAGGGCTACCAGCTCGTCACTCAGTGCCCCGTGAAGCCTGCTCAGCTCGACGAAGCACTCAAACTCATGAAGCAGAGCATCAACGACATCGCAGCCAAGGGCGTAACGAAGGACGAACTCAGCAAGGTGGCTTCTTACGAGCTCAAGGAGTATGAGAACCTTCAGAAGGAGAACGCTTTCTGGCTCGGCCTTATCAGCGCCAAGGTGCTTTGGAACAAGGACCTTAACACGGGTTGCAAGGAAGCTATCAAGGGTGTCACTTCCGACGACATCAAGAATTTCGTCAACAACGTGTTGCTGAAGGATAACAACTGCACCACCGTGTCGATGCGCCCCACCGACTTCACTGAAAAGGACGGTACGAAGTAAAACGCCTTTCTACCTCAAATATAATTATCGTGCAAATGCGCCCCTCTGGCGCACTTGCACGATTTTTTTTTGCAAAACGAAATCGACGACAATTGGCTCTTTATTTTTAACGACAATGATAGACAAGACAATAAGCTTCGCCTTGTAGGGCTGTGTCCTTTGATTTTAACGACGACAATAGGGGACAAACATTGTCGTCTTCCCCCCATTGCAGTTAGGCCGCTAGTTTTCACGATTAGGCCATTAGTTCAACACTAATCGGCGGCCAGTTTTTACGATAAGGCCACTAGGAAAAACGAGGAAAATAAATCCGGCAAAACGAAATGTGCACGATTTGAAAAACGAAACGTGTAAAAATCGGGAAAAACGAAACGTACAAAAAGTT
>CAVFOF010000207.1:2205-3646 GCA_963623895.1 bacterium | reverse complement strand
GCGAGGACGCGTCGCCCCCAATCTTGTGCTTATTTTGTGATCAGTTGGGCTGAGAGGACTAATATTTCATGTAGTCGGGCAAGGGCTCACTCGTGGCTTGGTTGTAAGCCTCCTCTCCCACTAATTTCTTGATGAGGGGGAGCAGATACTTATGCATGGCCTTGTCGTTGAGCTGATGGTCGGCCTCGATACGCTCACCGTGGGGGTAGTACTTCATGAAGGTGTTGTAAGCATTCACGGGATTCACCGTGGTGTCGTTGATGCCGAAGAGGCCGTAGCAAAGTTCGCGATCCTCGGGAGTGATGCCGTCGAACTGTTTGCGCTCCATTTGGTTGAAGTGCTTAATAGTATCGGCCGTCACACGGAAAGTCTTGGCACTGTCCTTTCGGCCGTTGAGCCATTGATGCTCACCCGTGCGAAGCACCTTGCTCATCGTGGATATGCGAAAGGAGGGATTGAAGCAAATGCGCAAGTGGCCATGCATTTGCTGAGCATACATGCCCCCCATGCTCGTGCCTATCACGAGATCGGGCTGTTCCGTTTCTACCAACTCCTTAAGCATAGGCAAGGCTTCTGCGGGGGCAACGGGGATGTCGGGGGCAATGACCTCGGCCGAAGGAAACTTCTTGCGCAGTAACTGCACCGTGCCCGAGGCGCCCGAGGAGGCAAAGCCGTGAAAATAGACTAGTTTCATTGAAAATGCTTTGTTTTTAGAGGGGGAAATTTGTGTTTTCCCTTAAGTTTCTTCTTAGGTTTCTTCTCCAAGCCGACGCGGGGACGCGTCGCCCCCCCATTTTTTGGCACCAATTTAGAGGCAAATTCGTGTTTATTTTTTTACTAGGCAAGCGTCGAGCAAGGTGGTGATTGCCTCACGATCCATGTGTTGACCGATGAACACGAGTTTCTGCATGCGGTCGCCGTAAGTGTCGTCCCAATCGCGCTCCACTTGGGGATTTTGCTTCTTGAAGTTTTCGAGTTCTTCGGCGGGCATCGTGGCATACCAACGGCCAGCTTGACTAAGCGATACTTGCTTGCCAGCTTGCTCGAACACGTAGCACATGTCGGGCTCAGAGGCAAAATAGCACATGCCTTTGCAACGAATGACGCTGGCGGGCCAAAAGCGTGACACGAATTGGTCGAACTCCGTCATGTCGAACGGCTCACGGCATTGGTAAACGAAGGTGCTGATGCCATACTCTAAAGCCTCGCCCTCTTCCTCATTCTCCAAGCCATGATGGTGGTGATGGTGGCAGTGGCAATGGCTGTGGTCGTGATGGTGGTGACGCTCGTGGTCGTGTTCGCATTCGTGCTCGTGGTCATCCTCTTCCTCATCATGGTGATGATGGTGATGCTCGTGCTCATCGTGGTCGTCCTCTTCGTCCTCTTCGGGATGTGAGTCGCCCTCCACGGCTTCTACCCACGTGGCCGAAGTGGCTACGGC
>CAVFOF010000207.1:0-2195 GCA_963623895.1 bacterium | reverse complement strand
GGTCTACGTCGCAGAAGTCGCAAGTGATAAATTCGGCCTTGGGCTGCAACTCACGCAGAATGGCCTTGATTTGCTGCAATTCGGCTGGCGATACCTCGGAGGCCTTGTTGAGCAAAATGGTGTTGCAAAACTCCACTTGCTGAATCACGAGGTTGGCCAAGTCGTCCTCATCCTTATCGTTGCGACTGAGCTGCGTGCCCGATGCAAACTCGTCGCGCAAGCGTAGGGCATCAACCACAGTGACGATGGAGTCGAGTTTGGCCACACCGTGAACGGCCAAGTTCGGGTACATGGTGGGGTAAGCGCAAATGCTCTGAGCTATGGGAGCAGGCTCGCAAATACCGCTAGCCTCGATGACGATATAGTCGAAGCGTTGTTCGTTCACAATGTCGCTGAGTTGTTGCACGAGATCCATTTTCAGCGTACAGCAGATGCAGCCATTCTGCAAAGGCACTAGGCTATCGCTGCCCTCGCTCACAATGCCCCCTTGAGCAATGAGGCTAGCGTCGATATTGACCTCACCAATGTCGTTGACAATAACGGCAAATTTGATGCCTTTTTTATTATTAAGTATGCGATTAAGCAAGGTGGTTTTTCCGCTTCCTAAATAACCGGTGAGCAAGAGCACTGGAGTTTCTTTTACTGACATATCTATAGGTTTTAATTATTGCAAAGCGAAATTAGCCATTATCTACATGAGAAGGAAATTTTGTGGCACGTTTTTTCTTAATTTCCCCCTGTGCCACGCCCATTTGCCAAGCCCCACCCTTTTTTAGAGGCAATGGTCGGCGCAAATGGATTGTTTTTTGTACTTTTGCACCGAACTGCGCAAACCACGCAAATTTGCGCAATTCGTTCACAAAGAAACACATACATATATTATTATATAGATTAAGCATAATGACAAAGCGTAAGATTCAATTCAGTCTTGTCTATCGCGACATGTTCCAGAGCAGCGGCAAATTTCAGCCCCGCAAGGATCAATTGGAGCGCATAGCACCTGTGATTATAAAGATGGGATGCTTCGCCCGAGTAGAAACCAATGGTGGTGCGTTTGAGCAAGTAAACCTTCTTTATGGCGAGAACCCCAACCAAGCCGTTCGCGCTTTTACTAAGCCCTTCAACGAAGTGGGCATTAAGACACACATGCTCGACCGCGGCCTCAACGCCTTGCGCATGTTCCCCGTACCAGCTGACGTGCGCAAACTAATGTACAAGGTGAAGCATGCACAGGGCGTGGACATCACACGCATCTTCTGCGGACTGAACGACGTGCGCAACATTATCCCCTCTATTAAATATGCACTCGAAGGCGGCATGACCCCTCAAGCCACCCTCTGCATCACCAACTCGCCCATCCACACGGCCGAATACTATGCCAACATTGCCGACCAACTCATTGAGGCTGGTGCTCCCGAAATCTGCTTGAAGGACATGGCCGGCATTGGTCAGCCCGCTATGCTTGGTAAACTCACCAAGATGATTAAGGACAAGCACCCCGAAATCATCATCGAATATCACGGCCACTCGGGTCCTGGCCTCAGCATGGCTAGCATCCTCGAAGTGTGCCGCAACGGTGCAGACGTAATCGACACAGCCATTGAGCCGCTGTCGTGGGGTAAGGTACATCCCGACGTAATCTCCGTGCAGTCGATGCTGAAACACGCTGGCTTCGACGTGCCCGAAATCAACATGGACGCCTACATGGAGGCTCGCAAACTCACTCAAGAGTTTATCGACGACTTCTTGGGCTACTTCATGAATCCCGCCAACAAACTGATGAGTTCGCTACTGCTTGGCTGCGGTCTCCCCGGCGGTATGATGGGCTCCATGATGGCCGACCTCACAGGCGTGATGGGAGCTATCAACAACAATCGCAAAGCTAAGGGCGAAGCCGAACTTTCGGAAGACGAACTTTTGGTAAAACTCTTCAACGAAGTGGCTTACGTATGGCCTCGTGTGGGCTACCCACCCTTGGTTACTCCCTTCTCGCAATATGTGAAGAACATTGCCTTGATGAACTTGCTCACCGAGTCGATGGGCAAACCCCGCTACAGCATGATGGACAACTCTATCTGGGGCATGATTCTTGGCAAGAGCGGACGCTTGCCTGGTGAGGTGGCTCCCGAAATCAAGGAATTGGCCAAGGAGAAAGGCTTCGAGTTTACCGATGCCGACCCTCAGAGCTACTATCC
>CAVFOF010000206.1:0-3682 GCA_963623895.1 bacterium | reverse complement strand
GTTGAGGTTGGCGCTGAAGAACCATCCGTTCACGTTGTAGTCGAAGCCGAGGCTTACCACGCCGAGGGGAGTGCCGCTCACCTTGGCATTCTTGGCCAACACGCAGAGAGGCATGCTCTTTTGAGCGTTGGGGCTCTTCCAAGTGTTGATTTCTTGCAGCGTGCTAGCGTTAGAACCTTCGTAGGCCACTTGGGCGTAGGGGTTGTTCACGTATTTGGCTTCACCATAAGTGCCGACGAGGTTGATGGCGAAGTTCGACGTTACTTGATACTTGAATGCGGCTTCCACACCATAGTGTTCGCGGTCGGCACCCGTCATGGTGAGATAGGTGAAGCGCGACTCGTCGTCGTTGTAGAAGGCGGTCTGCTCTACGCAATTGTTGAAGCGAGCGTAGTAGCCAGCTACCTTACCCGAGAAGTTGCCGAAGCGGAAGGTGTAGTTGAGGTCGGCGTTGAAGATTTGCTCGTTGGTCAGGTTGTTGACAAAGTCGTTCTGCATACGGGGAGCTACGAAAGAGTTGCGAGCCAAGGGGGCGTCGCTCTCCATGCCGAAGTTGAGCGTAAGCACGTGTGAGCCTGAGGGACGGAAGGTGAGGCCGAAGCGTCCGCCGCCGCCTAGGAAGTTGGCTTTGCCGCTCTTGCCGTAAGAGTTGTCGGCGGCACGGCCGTTGCGCATCAAACCGTCGCGCTGCATCATGGTCTCTTCAGCAAAGGCTTGCAGATTGTACTGCCACTTGCCTTCGGTGTACTGGTAGAGGCCATAGAGGCGTGACTTGTTGACGAGGATGTTGTAGTTGTAGCCAAACTTGTCGCCCACACCGATGTTGCGGTTGGGGTTGTTGAGGTCGTTTTGTGCCTCTTGGCTATTCATGCCGTAGTCGTTGGCTGCGAACTTGTCGATGTCGGTGTAGGTAGTACCGCCGAGGAGGTCGGCCATCGTCTTGTAGTGCATGCCCTTGGTGTGGTTGAACTGGAAACCTACGGCATACTTGTGCTTATTGTTCACCTCGTGGTTGAAGATGGTGTTGAAGGTTTCCACCATTTGGTCGTTGTGGCGACGTTCTTGATAGTAGAGCGTTTCGTCGCCTTGGGCTGCGGCCGAGCGGTTCACGGCATACATGCGATCCCAGTCGATTTGCTGGTGTGCCTTGTTCTGCCATGCGTTGTACATGATGTTCCACTCGTTGAGCTGCCATTCGTTGGGCACGCTTCCGTCGTACACGTCGAAGGCCGAGCTAGGCAGGTTCTTGTAGTAGTCGGGACGAGGGTCATAGGCGTTGCCGTTCCAGCCCAAGGCCGTAGAGCTATACATAGAATATTTAAAGCCAGCAGCGGTGGTGAGCTTCATGTTGTCCTGCATCTTCCAGTCCCAAGTAAGGATGGCGGTAGGCTCGTAGTCGTTCACCACGCGCGAGTTGCGCTTCTTGCCGTTTTGGTAGCCCCAGTTGGGGTTGTAGTAGTGGGAGTTGGTCAACCAGTAGGCCTCTTCGGTCGAAGCACCTTGCTGTCCGCGCTCTGTGGGCGAACCGAAGGTGACGAGCGAGAGGGCGTGCTTGTCGCCCCAGCGCTTTTCAGCTGAGAGGAA
Organism: bacterium; assembly: GCA_963623895.1. GTDB lineage: Bacteria > Bacteroidota > Bacteroidia > Bacteroidales > Bacteroidaceae > Alloprevotella. Next base: position 2,098 of record CAVFOF010000206.1, on the reverse strand, counting down.
GTAGGATAGCGAGTTGTAGAACGTGCCCTCGATGTTACCCTCGTTGGCCCAGCGATAGCCTACGAGGCCGGCGAATGCCCAACCCTTTTGGCTGAGACCTGTGGCGAAGCTATACATGCCACGGGCTACGTAGTTGCGGTTGCAGCCCGAGAGGGTGAGTTTGTTGCCTTGGGCAAACTGGCTTGCGCGGGTGTTAACGCTCGTGGCACCACCAATGCCTGCAATGCCGAAGCGGTTGAAATCGTTGGCAGCTACGCCTTCCTGGTTGCGCGTGGCATCGTTCATACCGCCTACCATGCTGTAGCTGAAACGTCCCATTTCGAGGTCGTTGAGCTGCAGCCCGTTCATGTAGTAGTTGCTGTACATGTTGTCGTAGCCACGCACGCGGAAACGCATGGGGCTGAACAAGTAACCCACTTCCGAATTGTAGGGGTCGCTTTTGGCTCCGGTGATAGACGACACGGTCTGTGCCGCATCGTTATCCTCGTCGAGCTGCGACTCAGTGAACGTAAAGTCGGAGTTGTCGACGTTGAGGGAGTCGGTGGGAGCTTGTGCCCATGCGCCTGTGGCAAGGAGCAACGCTGCCGCCGTGAGTTTTACACCTTTAGTCATGTAAAAAAGTTTAAATAAAAAAGGTTGGGCATGTAGAGGCTCAAGGCAAATGCTCTTATAATAATATATAAAATGCAAAGAGTTAAGAAATCGTCCGTCAACGATTGAAACGCAATGCTTTGAGCCTTACACACGTTCGTGTTATTATGTTTCGGTGCAAAATTACAAAAAAAAACAGGCTACCCTTTTACAATTGTGTGAAATTTGCAAGCACACTATGCAAAAGGGCGTGTAATCTCATTTTTTTTTAAGAAATTTGCAGCATAATCAATCATTTATTCAATTATGCGCAAAAGTTTATTATCGTTAGCGACACTGTTTTTGTCGCTAACTGTGCTTTGCTCGTTCACCCTGCGTGGCGACGGTGTGGCACAGCAAAAGCGTTACGCCCTCTACGGCGTGGCCTTCTACAATCTCGAAAACTTGTTCGACACGCTACACGATGCGGGCAAAAACGACTACGAGTATTTGCCTAATGGCACGATGAAGTGGGGCAAGATGAAATACGAGGCCAAGCTTCACAACATGAGCCGCGTGCTCTCTGAGCTCTGTACCGACAAGTTGCCTATGGGCGCTGCCGTAATCGGTGTGTCGGAGATTGAGAATAGCAACGTGCTCGACGACTTACTCAAGCAGCCCGCCCTTGCCGAGCGTGGCTATAAATATGTAGACATTCCTAGCTACGACCGCCGCGGTGTAGAGTGCGCCTTCTTCTACAACCCGAAATATTTCACCATGGAGCGCTACTTCTGCGTGCAGTACAACTACGGTCCTTCGGGCAAGGTGGACGACCCGATGCTCGGCTTCACCATCGACGCCAACAACCAAGTGCAGGCCATCGACACGCTTCAGGGCGACACGACACACATTACGCGTGGTTTCCTCGTGATGGAAGGCAAACTTGCTGGCGAGAAGATGTTCTTCATCGTAAACCACTGGCCCTCGCGTGCGGCAGGCGACGAAACGCGTCAACGCGCTGGTTGGCAAGTGCGCCAACTCAAGGATGCTTTGCAGAAGAGTGCCCCTGGCTCAAAGGTGGTGATTATGGGCGATATGAACGACGACCCCGGAAACAAAAGCATGACGGCGCAACTAGGCTGCAAGAGCGAACAAAAGGAGGTGAAGGAGGGCGATATGTACAACCCTTGGTACAACACGTTATATAAGGTAGGTCAAGGCACGCTGATGTACAACGGCAAGTGGAATCTCTTCGACCAAATCGTGGTGAGCGGCAATATGGTTGGCACCGACCGCTCGTCGCTCAAATTCTACCAACACGCCATCTTCATGCGCGACTACCTCTTCCAGCAAGAGGGTCGCTACAAAGGCTCTCCGCTCCGCACTCACGCTGGTGGCGTTTGGCTCAACGGCTACTCCGATCACCTTCCCACGCAAATCTAGTTGGTGAAGGAAGTAAAGTAAAAACTTCAAAAATAACCCAAAATTGGGGACGCGTCCCCGCGTCGGCGCAAGAAGAAACGCTAGA
>CAVFOF010000205.1:0-3723 GCA_963623895.1 bacterium | reverse complement strand
AGCCTTATTTGAGGTTTGAGGCCTCGTCATGCACCTACCGCTGAATAGTTACGAGTTGGAGGTGTGCTTTTGACGTGTAGATATGAGGAAACTACAATTATTCAGTTAAAAATTAAGGATAGTCCCAATCTAGCTAGAATCTCTCTTGTGTTATATTTATAGAATGTTAAAATGGAGGCTTGTACAAAAAAGTTGTTGATAAAGACGGATGTTTTATTTGTAAATCCAAGAAAAGTTGCTAACTTTGCAGCCCGAATGGTGTAGTGTATACCTACACCTCTGATACACAGTAAAAAATAAAACAATATATAACAATAAAAATACAAAACAATGCCTACTATTCAACAATTAGTAAGAAAGGGCAGAAACGTAGCAGCAGACAAAAGTAAGTCGCCTGCGTTGGATTCATGCCCTCAGCGTCGTGGCGTTTGTGTGCGTGTTTATACCACCACCCCTAAGAAGCCTAACTCAGCAATGCGTAAGGTAGCCCGTGTGCGCTTGACTAACTCTAAGGAAGTTAACTCTTACATCCCTGGTGAAGGCCACAATTTGCAAGAACACAGCATCGTGTTGGTTCGTGGCGGTCGTGTAAAAGACCTTCCTGGTGTACGTTACCACATCGTTCGCGGTACACTCGATACTGCTGGTGTTGCTAACCGCACTCAGCGTCGTTCTAAGTATGGCGCAAAGCGTCCTAAGGCTGCTAAGAAGTAATTCAGCAATCCTTATGGATTTTAATGGTGAATAAAAAGTAGAGTGAATGTGTTGGGGAGTCGTTATATAAACTTATAATGCTCGCAACACATTTACCCTTTCTGTCCACCTCTTCCAAACAAAAGCCTTCTGCATGGGCTCTCCACTTGGAGAAGAATGCAGACAAACAATACATTTTTTTATATTAACTTGGTTTGCAGTGGTTGAGTAAACCTACTTTCTTTGGAAAATAGAGTTGAAGAACCTATATGCAGCCCACACAAAACAAGTAACTCACACAATGAGAAAAGCAAAACCAAAGAAGCGTGTGATCCTTCCCGATCCCGTGTTCGGCGATCAAAAGGTGTCTAAGTTCGTAAACCACTTGATGTACGACGGTAAGAAGACTATCTCTTACGAAATCTTCTACAACGCCCTCAACCTCGTAGGCGAGAAGATGAAGGATCAAGAGAAGAGTGCCCTCGAAATCTGGAAGGCTGCCCTCGACAAAATCACGCCTCAGGTAGAAGTAAAGAGCCGCCGTATTGGTGGTGCCACTTTCCAAGTTCCTACAGAAATCCGCCCCGACCGTAAAGAGTCTGTAGCCATGAAGAATATGATCGCCTTCGCTCGTAAGCGTGGTGGTAAGACTATGGCTGACAAACTCTGCGCCGAGATTATGGATGCCTATAACGAACAAGGTGGTGCCTTCAAGCGTAAAGAAGACATGCACCGCATGGCTGAGGCTAACCGCGCATTCGCACACTTCCGTTTCTAATAATTATTGAGAATACACAACGATGGCAAAAGTCGATTTACATTTAACGCGTAACATCGGTATCATGGCTCACATCGATGCCGGTAAAACCACAACATCAGAGCGTATCCTGTTCTACACTGGTAAGACTCACAAAATCGGTGAGGTACACGATGGTGGTGCTACAATGGACTGGATGGCACAAGAGCAAGAGCGTGGTATCACTATCACCTCTGCTGCTACCACTTGCTTCTGGAACTGGAACAACAAGCAATACAAGCTCAACCTGATTGACACTCCGGGACACGTTGACTTCACCGCTGAGGTAGAACGTTCACTCCGTGTTCTCGATGGTGCTGTGGCTACTTACTGCGCAGTAGGTGGTGTAGAACCTCAATCTGAAACTGTGTGGCGTCAGGCCGACAAGTACAACGTACCCCGTATCGGTTACGTTAACAAGATGGACCGCTCAGGTGCTGACTTCTACGAAGTAGTGCGCCAAATGAAGGCCATTCTCGGTGCTAACCCCTGCGTTATCTCAATTCCTATCGGTGCGGAAGAAAACTTCAAGGGTATCGTTGACCTTATCCAAATGAAGGCCATCTTCTGGCATGACGAAACAATGGGTGCCGAATACGAAGTAGACGACATCCCCGCCGAACTCCAAGACGAGGCTCAAGAATGGCACGACAAGATGGTTGAAACTGCCGCTGAGTGCGACGAAGCCCTCATGGAGAAATTCTTCGAAGATCCCTCACAAATCACTACCGACGAAATCGTTGCCGCTATCCGCAAGGGTACACTCGCAATGGACATCGTCCCCATGACTCAGGGCTCTTCATTCAAGAACAAGGGTGTACAAACGCTGCTCGACTACGTATGTATGTTCTTGCCCTCACCCCTCGACACTCCCAACATCATCGGTACCAACCCCGAAACTGGCGAAGAGGAAGATCGCAAGCCCAGCGAAGACGAACACACTTCAGCTCTTGCATTTAAGATTGCTACCGACCCCTACGTTGGTCGTCTCACCTTCTTCCGTGTTTACTCTGGTAAAATCGAAGCAGGTTCATACATCTACAACTCACGCTCTACGAAGAAGGAACGCGTTTCTCGCCTCTTCCAGATGCACTCTAACCACCAGAACCCCGTTGAGGTAATTGGTGCAGGTGACATCGGCGCAGGTGTAGGTTTCAAAGATATCCACACTGGTGATACGCTTTGCGACGAAGACGCTCCTATCGTACTCGAGTCAATGGATTTCCCCGATCCCGTTATCGGTATCGCTGTTGAGCCTAAGACTCAGAAGGATCTCGACAAACTTTCACAAGGTCTTGCCAAATTGGCTGAAGAAGACCCCACATTCACCGTTAAGACTGACGAGCAAAGTGGCCAGACCGTTATCTCGGGTATGGGTGAGCTCCACTTGGACATCATCATCGACCGTCTGAAGCGCGAATTCAAGGTTGAATGTAACCAAGGTAAGCCACAGGTTAACTACAAAGAGGCCATCACTAAGACTGTTAACCTCCGCGAGGTTTACAAGAAGCAGTCGGGTGGTCGTGGTAAGTTCGCCGACATCATCGTTAACGTAGGTCCCGTAGACGAAGACTTCAAAGAAGGTGGCTTGCAGTTCATCAACAAGGTAACTGGTGGTAATATTCCTAAGGAATTCATCCCCTCTGTACAGAAGGGCTTCGAAAACGCCATGAAGAGCGGTGTGCTCGGTGGCTTCCCCTTGGATAGCCTCAAGGTAGAGTTGCTCGATGGTTCTTTCCACCCCGTTGACTCTGACCAGTTGTCATTCGAAATTGCCGCTCTCCAAGCCTACAAGAACGCTTGCGCTCAAGCAGGCCCCGTATTGATGGAGCCCATCATGAAGCTCGAGGTTGTTACTCCCGAGGAGAACATGGGTGACGTTATCGGTGACTTGAACAAGCGTCGTGGTCAAGTAGAAGGTATGGAAACTAGCCGCAGCGGTGCTCGCATCGTGAAGGCCATGGTTCCTCTGGCAGAAATGTTCGGTTACGTAACTGCTCTGCGTACCATCACCTCAGGTCGTGCTTCTAGCTCAATGCAGTACGATCACCACGCTCCCCTCTCTTCTAGCATCGCTCGCGAAGTGCTCGAAGAAATCAAGGGTCGCGTAGACCTCGTAAAGTAAGTTAACGCCATCGGGGATGAACAACTCCCTAGCGTGAAGCATACATACAACAAAAACATTTTGCTTTGATTGGTGGGTGGGATAACGAATGACTCTTATCCCACACCCC
>CAVFOF010000204.1:426-3736 GCA_963623895.1 bacterium | reverse complement strand
TCTCGCGGATGTTGATTTCGGGGTTGAAGTTGGTGGCGAATGCCTTGTGGTGGTTACCAGCGTTGCAGTCTACTATGTCGAGATACTGAATTTCATCAAAGTGGTGCTTGGCTGCATAGGCGGTGTAGATGCTCGTTACGCCTGGGTCGAAACCGCAACCGAGAATGGCGGTGAGGCCAGCCTTTTCGAAGCGATCCTTGTAGGCCCACTGCCAAGAGTATTCAAAGTGAGCCTCATCCTTAGGCTCATAGTTGGCCGTGTCGAGGTAAGAGCAGCCACATTGCAAGCAAGCCTCCATAATGGTGAGATCCTGATAGGGAAGGGCAAGGTTCATCACGAGGTCGGGCTTAAACTCGTTGAAGAGGGCTACGAGTTGCTCCACGCTGTCGGCATCAACCTGTGCCGTTTTGATGTCGTCGCGACCAATGGCTTTAACAATGGCATCGCATTTCGACTTCGTGCGACTGGCAATCATTATTTCGCTGAACACATCGGTGTTCTTTGCCACTTTGTGAGCGGCTACTGTAGCGACGCCACCGGCGCCGATAATTAATACTTTTCCCATTCTTATTATAGGTATATTATGGCTTTGTTAATTTGTTACGTTTGAATAATAATCAGAAACTGATAGAGCCTTTCACGATGACGCGCTCCTCACACTTGATTTCGAACACGTGGCGGCCTGCGTTCTTTTCATCCACTTCGTGAAATACTTGTAGCCCATCGCCGCAGTACGACTCAAGACAGTAGGCCATTTCTATGCGTCGCACGGGGTGCTGCTTCAAGTGGTCGGCCGTGAAGTAGTCGAGCAGTAGTTCGATGTAACGAATTGAGTTGACGTGGCCGTTGATGTCGAGGTCAGAGTAGGCCGCTTGGTGTGTAAGCACCAACTGCGGTTGCTTCATGCGCAGTCGCCCCATCGGGGAGATGGGGGCTGGTCGCTCGGGGATGAGGACTGACGTAAAACCGCCATCGGGCAGGTTCTCCAAGTCGGCAGGCTGTCTACTTTCGGTGTCGATGAGTGCCCAAATGCTTGTGACATGGCCGTAGGCTGTGCCGTCGGGACGAAGAATGCTAAAGTGGCGGTCGGTGAACTGTCGGTAAAGGCGATCCACCCACGTCTCGATGGCAAACTCCTCGCCCGTAGTGGGCAGTTCGTCCATTTCAATCACCAAGCGCGACAACACCCAAGCGTGGTGCAGCTTTATCATTTGTGGATAGCCAAAGCCGTGTTCGCCAGCGTGCATGGAGGCACAACGCAATATGAGGTTGCCTAGATTGCCCCACGAAAGGTTGCCGCAATAGTCTTCGCTAAAAGGCTCTACGCAATAGTTGTAGGTGCTTGAATTGCTCATAATGGTGAAATCTTTTTGCAAATGTACGTATTAAAATAAGGCCGACAAAGCATTCGCCTCGATATGTAACGTTACAATTGCGTTACAAAGGCTAGTTAGCAGGACGATTTGTGTGTCATGATGTCGAGCACGCAGCGGTCGGTTTCGTTCATTGCGTCGGCTCCGATGCTCACGAGGTTGCGTATGCTTTGATCCACATCATCATCGATGATGCCCTCTACGCTAGTTACGCAGTTTCCTTGCATGGCGAGCATGGCCGACAACACGGCGGTGCTTACGCCCGTGGTGAGCTTCAGTGCGCAGCTAGGTTTTGCTCCATCGCATATCATACCCGTGAGGTTGGCTATCATGTTTTTCACCGCAAAGGTGGTCTGCTCGTAGTTGCCGCCCATTAGGTAGGTGATGCCGCAGCTCGACCCAGTGGCAGCTACCACGCAGCCGCATAGTGCCGAGAGTGTGCCAAGGTTGAGTTTGATGTAGATGGCCGTGAGGTGCGACAGCATCAAAGCGCGCGTCATCTCTTCGGCCGTATTGTGGTTTTCCTCGGCAAACACCACCACGGGATTAGTGGCACAGATGCCTTGATTGCCCGAGCCCGAATTGCTCATCACGGGAATCATGGCACCAGCCATACGGGCATCGCAAGCACACGAAGTGGACGAGAGAATGTGTGAGAAGATGTTGTCGCCCATGATGCCACGCCCGAGCGGACGGCTCAGTGCCTTACCTAGGCAATGGCCGTAGTTTCCTTCGAGTGAGAGTGCGGCGGCACGCTGATTAAGCTTGCGTGCCTCGTTGATAAAGTCAATCTGCTCCAACGGCATAGTCGTGGCATACTCCCACACCTTACGCAACGTGAGTTGCAACGAAACATTGTCGGGGGCGGCCTCGGATGTTTCGTTCTGGTCGCTAGACAATGGTTCATCGAGCAACGTTTCGTTGTTGCGACTGATGCGCACAAACCGTGTGTGTTCACGAGCTATCACAACGATAGCTTTGTTGCCTTGCTCATCGCAGGCACTAATCTCTACATAGAGTTTTTCGGGAGCATCTTGCTTCAGGGCAATGTCTATGCGGTTTTCAGCTATGTAAGCTTTGCCTTGCTCCACGGCTTCGGCGTTGCAGTTCTTCAGCACTTCGAGTCCCCATTGGCTTTGGCCTATCAGCACACCGAGGGCTATCGCTATGGGCAAGCCCACCATGCCCGTACCAGGAATGCCCACTCCCATGGCATTTTTCAGAATATTGGCACTGAGGCGGGCTTCAATATGACTCGGTACGCAGCCTAGTGTTTCGGCTGCCTTGCTAGCGGCAAGGGCCACGCTGATGGGTTCGGTGCAACCGATGGCGGGCACTACCCAATGTTTCACAAGTTGTGTGATTTGTTGCTTTTCGTTTTCGGTAAGCACGGTATTTTAGATTTGCGCCTTCCTAGTCTTTAAGGAATGTAGGTAAGGTTGGGTTGAATTGTATCGTAGTCGTTTTCTCGCTCTTCTAGCATTTCTTTTTGCAACATTAAGCGGTATTGGCGCGGCGTGGTGCTATATTCTCGGCTAAAGGCTTTGTAGAACATTTGCCGACTGGCAAACCCAGCCAAGAGGCCAATTTCCTCGGTCGTCATATGGGTATAGAACCGGCTGCCCATCATGTGTACCACGTCCTTCAGTCGTAGCTGATTGACGAGAGTATTATAATTGCTTCCCGTACACATAGCAATGGCGGCGGCCACGTAGCGCGTGTTGGTTTGTATATCCTGAGCCAACTGTTTTGAGCTGTATTTGGGGTTGCGATAGTTGCGGTCACGCTTCAGTGCTTTCAAGACGAGAGCGTAAATCTCCTTGGCTCGGTCGCCTTTTAGTCGCGACAAGTAGGAGGGAACGTTGCTGCATGGAACGAATTCTTTCATATTGCAAAGTTAGTAAAAATTATTGACAATACTGATGAGCCTTATTTCC
>CAVFOF010000204.1:0-381 GCA_963623895.1 bacterium | reverse complement strand
CCCCTATTGTCAGCTATTGTCGTTAAAAATTAAGACAATGGCTTACAATGGGGGACAATGGGCTTCGCCTTGTAGGAAACTTATATGAATTCCTTTAAGAAAAGAGATTATCTTCTATTATTGCAACTACATTTTACTTGAGACGATTGTCTTCGGCATGGTTTTTCTGAGCATTTCTCTTTCCTCTGCCGTTTTACCAAGCGTGGTGCTTCCCTCTTTGCTAAAAGTTTCGCTAAAGGTGTAATTGTCTTTATAATCAACTACGTTTATCAAGGGAAGCGTTGCAGCCTCATCATTTTCAGCGTAGGATTTCAAAACGTATTTTGACTCAATCGTATTGCCATCGGCAGATTCATGCTTTGGAGTATATACTAAACCATA
>CAVFOF010000203.1:1564-3769 GCA_963623895.1 bacterium | reverse complement strand
CCATCATGGTGGACGGCACAGGCATGTGTGGTGCTTGCCGCATCACGGTAGGTGGAAAAACTCGCTTTGTATGTGTTGACGGCCCTGAGTTTGACGGTCACCAAGTGGACTTCGACGAGATGCTACAACGCATCAAGCCCCTTCCACCGCTCGAACTCAACGCTCCCACCCCATCGGTTAGCCACGAAAAACTAAGCGATATGGATGCTGACACGCTAGCCACGGCAAGACACGACGACGAAACGGCCGTTCACTGCACACGCGATGCCGAATGGCGCAAGGCATTGCGCACAGCGCATAAGCCCAAAGATCGTTTGAGCATTGAACGCGTGGTGATGCCCGAACTTGATGGAAAAGAGCGCGCTCACTTACTTAAGACTGAAGTGAACCAAGGCCTCACTTTGAACATGGCCGTGCGCGAAGCCAAACGTTGTTTGGACTGCGCCAATCCTGGTTGCGTGCAAGGTTGCCCTGTCGGCATCGACATTCCCCACTTCATCAAGCACATTGAGCGCGGAGAAATTCTTGAAGCAGCACACGTGCTAAAACAAACAAGTGCCTTGCCCGCCGTTTGCGGCCGCGTTTGTCCGCAAGAGAAGCAGTGCGAAAGTCAATGCATTCACCACAAAATGCAATCGCAGCCCGTGGCCATTGGCTACTTGGAACGTTTCGCAGCCGACTTTGAGCGTGCCCTTGTGCAAGAAGGAGAAGTGGAGCAACACTTCCCCACAGTAGAAAGCAATGGAAAGAAAGTGGCCGTCGTGGGCAGTGGTCCTGGTGGACTTTCGTTTGCTGGCGAGATGGTACGTCGTGGCTACAAAGTAATCGTGTTCGAAGCCCTGCACGAGATTGGCGGTGTGCTGAAATATGGTATTCCCGAGTTCCGCTTGCCCAACGAGATTGTTGATTTCGAGATAAACAACTTGCGTGCGCAAGGCGTAGAGTTCATTAAGGACTGCATCATCGGCAAAACGCAAAGCGTGGAGAGCCTAATGAAAGAGCAGGGCTTCAGCGGGGTATTTGTAGCCACAGGAGCAGGCTTGCCCAACTTTATGGGCATTCCTGGCGAGAACGCCACAGGTATCCTTTCGAGCAATGAATACCTCACCCGCGTAAACCTGATGGATGCTTCGAACCAAGCTACAGACACGCCCGTGCCGAGCGGTAAACACGTGGTGGTGGTAGGCGGTGGCAACACAGCGATGGACTCTGTGCGCACGGCTTTGCGCCTTGGTGCTGAAAGTGCTACCATCGTTTATCGCCGGTCGGAGGAAGAAATGCCCGCCCGTGTGGAGGAGGTACACCATGCCAAAGCCGAGGGCGTGCGTTTTATGAACCTTCACAACCCTATTGAATACCTCACCGACGAAAAGGGACGCGTGTCGAAAGTGGTGCTACAGAAGATGCAACTAGGCCAACCAGACGAGAGCGGTCGCCGTCGTCCAGAGGCCATCCCTGGAGCTACCGAAACGATTGATGCCGACCTCGTAATCGTAAGCATCGGCGTTTCGCCCAACCCCATTCTCCCCCACTCTGTTGAAGGACTCGAATTAGGGCGCAAGGGCACCATTGCGGTCAACGAGCACCTCGAATCGTCTATTTCTCTACTCTTCGCCGGCGGCGACATTGTACGCGGCGGAGCTACCGTCATCCTTGCTATGGGTGATGGCAAAAAGGCTGCAGCCGAGATGGATGAAAAGTTGAAAGGCAAACAATAAAATAGAAAACATTCAGATGATGGCGAAGCTACGACACGTTCGTAGTTTCGCTATCTCATGCTTTGCCGTTAGCAAGAACGCTACCCCTTTTCCCCTATCGCCCGATATTCCCCGATACACCTTTTTACTTACCTCTTACAAAAGCCAAACAACATGCACGGACTCTACACCGTACTTCTTCTCATTCTCTCAAACATATTCATGACCTTTGCCTGGTATGGCCACTTAAAGTTGCAGGACGCAGGCATTAGCAAAAACTGGCCCTTGATTGTGGTAGTGCTCTTTTCATGGGGCATCGCCTTGTTTGAATACCTATGCCAAGTGCCGGCCAACCGCCTGGGTTTCATCGACAATGGCGGCCCCTTCAGCCTCATCCAGCTCAAAGTGATACAAGAGGTGGTGTCGCTCATCGTGTTCACCGTTATCGTCACACTGCTTTTCAAGGGCGAAACGTTCCACTGGAACCACGTTGCCGCCTTTGCCTGCC
>CAVFOF010000203.1:0-1554 GCA_963623895.1 bacterium | reverse complement strand
ATCGGTTTGTCGGGCGGAAAGGATTCGCTAGCACTAGTTGACCTTTTGGGTGAACGCATGGCGCATAGCAATCACTACTTTGAGGTAGAGGCTTTGCATGTGCGCATGCGCAACATTCATTATGCCTCCGACACGAGCTATCTGCAAGCTCACTGCGAACGTTGGGGCATACCCTTTCACGTGGCTGAGACGGGCTTTGAGCCCGACCGCAACGAAAAGCGCACCCCCTGCTTTCTTTGTTCTTGGCACCGCCGCAAAGTGCTTTTTGCGCAAGCTGAAGCACTAGGTTGCAACAAAATTGCCTTAGGACATCACCAAGACGACATTTTGCGCACCGCACTGATGAACCTCACCTTCAACGGCACGTTCTCTACGATGCCCGCCCTGCTGAAGATGCGCAAATTCCGCATGACCCTCATCCGTCCTCTGGCCTGCATGGCAGAGGACGACCTACGACTTTGGGCTCAAATGCGACACTATCAACCCGTGAGCAAAGTGTGTCCTTTTGATGGGGTGTCAAACCGCACCAACATTCAGCAAGCGACGCAAGCACTGCAACAAATCAACCCCGAATATCGCTATAGCCTTTGGCATGCCTTGATGAAGGTGGGGGCTTTAGTAGAAGGAGTGAAATAGATAAACTACAAAACCCTATACCAATAAATGAATAAGATTATCATGCTTGGCACAGGTAACGCCACCGTTACGCAGTGCTACAACACTTGTTTTGTATTACAAACCGACACCACTCAGCTCTTGGTTGATGCAGGCGGAGGGAACGGCATTCTGCACCAATTAAAAGAAGTAGAAATACCCATTGCCAACCTCCATCACCTCTTCGTTACCCATGCCCATACCGACCACGTGCTTGGCGTGATTTGGGTAATTAGAATGGTGGCTCAATGCAAGGGATATGAGGGCAAGTTGCATTTATATAGCCACGACAAAGTGATAAAGGTGGTTCGAACCATCATCGACCTCATACTAGCTCCGAAGCAGTTAGCCAAAGTGGGCGAACGAGTTGAGTTTCACGAATTAAAAGATGGCGACCACTTCACCGTAGGCGACCTAAACTTGACTTGCTTCGACATCCATTCTACGAAAGAAAAGCAATTTGGCTTCAGAGCCGAACTTCCCGACCACAAGTTATTGGCTTGCTTGGGAGATGAGCCTTACAATAAGCTGAATCGCTCCTATGTGGAACAGGTAGACTGGATGCTATGCGAGGCCTTCTGCCTCTATGCCGACCGTAAGGAATTTAAACCTTACGAAAAGAATCATAGCACCGCACTTGACGCAGGACAGCTAGCAGCAGAACTAAAAGTAAAGAACCTGCTGCTCTACCACACGGAAGAAAAGACACTCAGCACACGCCGAGAGCTCTACACCCAAGAAGCCGCACAAAACTTTAGCGGTCGCATCGTTGTACCCAATGATTTGGATGTGGTAGAGCTTTAAAATGAAGAGCACAAAATTGGGAGCGACTCGTCCCCGCATCGGCGCAAAAAGAGACTCTAATAGACTGACTACCTTAAATTGTAGCTTTCTACGAGC
>CAVFOF010000202.1:0-3780 GCA_963623895.1 bacterium | reverse complement strand
GCTTGGTACAATGATTGGGTATTGGCTTGTATTACTACTGAATAATCTAAAACATAAAAACTTGCGAATAGTAAAGAAAATATGGAAGTTTGTTACTTTCTTATGTAGGCCACAGCAAGGCAAGCATATAACAGGACAGGCTCAATCGTATTCAAAAAATAGCGACAATGGAAATAAATAAAATTTTCTTAGGGGCACTTTTTGAACAAGCTGTGTCTAATCCACGCTTGCGTCAGAACTACGACCTGCGTACATCACAGACAGACACAAGTCAGCGTATGCTGAACGCTTTGCTGCCAGGAACGGTTGTACCTATACATCGGCATCCCAACAGTACAGAAACAATTATCTGTCTATGCGGAAAGTTGGACGAAGTGATTTATGAGGAAGTTATTTCGTATGAGAAACCTTCTTCGGAAACTTTCCAACAGAGCATGGATGCACAAGACGTTACTCGTAAGGTGGAGTATCGTGAAGTACAGCGTTTCCACCTATGCCCTGTCCAAGCAGAATATGGTTGTCAGATACCAGAAAGTGCTTGGCATACAGTGGAAGTGATAGAGCCGAGCGTGATTTTCGAGGCGAAAGATGGTAAGTATGGAGAAGACGAGAGTGAAAGTTTGGATGTCATCAAAGCCGAGAAAGGACAAACAATACCAACTTTTTCCAACAGTTTGGGCGGCCTTAAAAAGAACATTGAGTACTTAATTGGCATGGAACGACAGTCTGGAAGTATGGATGTCATCACACCTCTGTATGTATCTCGTATGCTGAATGTGCCGTTGGAAGAAGTGGAGAAGGTGATGAAAGACATGAATCTATAATCTTTTAAATTCATAATACGATGGAACATTTAATCAAATTTTGTCCTGTAGAAAATGCAGACTGTACATTGATAAAATTAGACAATGGAAAGACCATCATTACTGATTGTTAAATTTTTAACAACTTGAATGATGACAATGGAAATCAAGTACGTTTTGATGTAAAGGCTGACTTGCTGAAAGAACTAGGAAGAGACCAGAATGGCACCCCGTTTGTCGATTTATTTGTAAGTACCCACCCCCATGATGATCATTGTAAAGGTTTTGAAGGAAACTTTTATCATGGTGCTCCCGAAGAATATAATAATAAGACAAATAAACTCTTTTAAAAAGACCTGAAATTGGGCTATGCTTCAAAATGGACTTTTTTTCAGCAGTGTCGTCCCCAATTTTGTGCGGTTTTATCCACGCAGAATTCCCAGAAAATGCAGCTACGTAGTTTTAATTTAACTGATTATTAGCTTGTTGCGCTGTAAGAATGCTGCGGCTCGAAATCTGCTTTTGTTAAGTTGGGGGAGGGGCGTTTCGTCTTTTAGATCGGGAGTAATCTACTCGGGGGAAGAAGGGTATAAAAGAAGAGCAACCAGTTGGGGGAGCGGTGCGTCCTCAACTGGTTGTTCTTTTTTTGTTGAGTTTCTGAACCACTTCTAGCAATTTGAGAAATCGTTGTGGTTAGAAACTTTGCGTTAAGTTTTGTTTCCTCTCTAGTAATTTTGTGTCTTAGAGAAGAGGGCATAGGCTTTGGAGGCGAAATGCTTGCGTGCCTCCTTTTCTAGCATGAGCGTGCGTTGTCGGCTGTAGGTCTCAGAGTACATGTGGGTGTCTTCGTAGGTGTAGAGAGCCAACACGCTGGTTGCTTCGTTGTCTGCAGCTGGGGTGATGGTGTAGACATATTGCTCTCCCTTATCGTGTTTGGGATAGAGCTTGCAAGTGATGGTGTGGGGAGCGGTCACCTGACCGTTTGTCAGGTCGTTATCGTCCATGTAGAGGTTGAGGCTGAGGCTAAAGTAGTAGTCGTCATTGTTGTTACCTACTTTTTCGAAGTGGATGGCTGGGTGGTCATTGAGCGAATTTTTGATTTTTCTCATGACATAGGTTTCGTTATTGCTGTAATCATCACTGATGTCGAGGGAGCTTAAGTTGTACTCTGTGCTGACGTATACTTCCATTATGAATGCAGCTAGATATTTGGCCATCTTCTCGCTGACCTTTACACCGACGTTGGTGGTGTGGGGCTGGTTGCTGATGAAGTAGGCTAAGTCCGACTGTTTTTCCTCTTCTGTTATCCAGTGGCTGTTGAAAGCGGGGAGCACGCAGAAGTGGCATTCATTTTCATCGAGCGGATTGGCTGTGGGGTTGTAGAGCTGAGTGATGATGTCGCCAATTGTGAAGAAGGGGGTGAAGTTGTCGTTGGTCCCTTTTTGGCCTTTTTTCAATATGTCGTTGTAGACGAGCACGTCGGTAAGCCCAGCTTTGGGTGCGGAGCTTTTAAAGCTCTCTTGAGGGTGATAGTCGTTGGCTGTGGAGAAGAGGCGTTCTTGTAGTTGGGCTCCCGTCTTGTATCTCACTATAAAGGCCTGATGCTGCTCCATGTTGTTGATGTAGCGGCTAGGGTCTTGGTAGAAATTGTGGAAATCGACTAGTCCTTCATCCTTCTCCCATTTGACGTTGCGGGTTTGGGGCGTAGCGTTGTTGAAGAGGGTGCGGTTGGGTTGGCCTTCGGCCTTGTTACGGGTGAGGTGCACGTTGTAGACCTTGTAGGTCGTTGTGCCTAGTCCGAAGAGGGTGCTCTTGCTGGTGTAGCCGTTGTAGATGGCGTCGAGTTCAGCGGGCTCGGTGAAGAGGTCTTTTACCTCCTGGTTTTCGTATTCAGCGTATTGGTCGGGCATGAACTTGCTCCAGTAGTTGTCGAGGTCCCAAAGGTAGCTGGTGGTTCTAAGTTGGTTCCAGGGGAGTTTATTCTTGTTGAACTTGTCAATCCCCGTGACGGAGGCGTCGTCGTAGAGTGAGAGGTCGGCCATGGAGCGCAGTAGGTTGAAGAAGTTTTGCGTCATGCGCTCGCCGTCGGAGCGGTCTTTGCAGAGGGCGGTGGGGATGACGAGGGTTTTGCTCTCCGTGGTCTTGTAGTTGTTTTCGGTGAGTTGCAGGGTACACCAGTGGGAGGTTTTTAGCTTGAGGCTAGTGTCGACGGGGCGCACACACACCCAGTAGGTTTTATCCTCTCCCTCCGTTTTCTCCACGATGTCGCCAAATGAGTAGTAGGCGTCTACGTCGTCACCGTTATCGCCGATGATGGTGGGGGGTACGAAGCGGATTTGTTGTAGGGTGGGCAGTTGTTGCACGTTGACGTTGACGGTGGCGTAGCAATCGGCAGTGTTGTTCACCTCGAAGCGCATGGTGCCGATGCCCTCTTGGCTCCAGGTTTGGTTGGTAGCAGAAGAGGTCATGCTGCTTTGCGTCATGCTGCAAAATTCGCGGTAGGCTTCGTCGGCACTGCTTGTGGGCACGAGGCGCACGCTATAGGGTGTGGCTTCGTCGGCAGCTACGCCAATGGTGGGCGTGGCGGTGAAGGAAGCGTCGGCCCAGTTTGTCGGGAGAGAGTCGAGGCTAGCTACGGCTCCGAGCAGGCACTGCAGCGATTGCTGCTTTTGCCATTCGAGGTCGGTGAGTTCGCTGTCGTTGCCGCCTGGGGTCTTGTCACCGTCGGCAAGGTCATTGTCTTTACATGAGGTGAGGCTGAGGGTAAGCCCAAGGCCGAGGGTAAGGGCGAGTTTTGAGAGGAGAAGTGTTTTCCTTTTCATTGCATTGGGGTGTTAGTGTTGTGTAATTTCTGCAAATGTACGGAATTTTTGGGATTTTGAAAAAAATGATTACAAATTTGGGGCCGATGCGCCCCCAATTTCGTATTCAATTTTGTAATCAATATTGTGCTGAGTTGCCCTTTATTATAGAAATG
>CAVFOF010000201.1:0-3792 GCA_963623895.1 bacterium | reverse complement strand
AGTGCATTGACCATCGACTTACTTTAACTAGGAATTAGAAAGTTCTTGAGCGAGAGATTGGAGTCACAAAATTGGGGGCGATGCGTCCTCGCGTCGGCTTGGGGAAGAAATGCTAGTAGAAAGCCATAATAATTACGATCTATTTCAGTTCCTTCTTGCACAGACGCGGGGATGCATCGCCCCCAATTTATTGGTATTTTTTGGGTGTTTTTTTTATTTCTTGAAGGGTTTGCGCCAGTTGCAGCCTTCTTTCCAGCGGGAGCATCCGTAGGCTGTGTTGCCTTTGATTACTTTGCCCTGACCGCATTCAGGACATACACTGCCAGCGCGGATGATGCGCCTCTTGGGTTTCTCAACTTCGGTGGACGATGTAGAGGAGGTGGGCGTCGAGGCGTTAGCGTTGGCTTTAGCTTTGAGCGCAGCCAGAGAGTCTACCGCTTGCTCGATGTGGCGGTTTGTGTTGTCGCTCAGTACTTGTTGCACCACGTCGGTCACCATTTCCTTTAGTTCCGCAATAAATTGTACCGCACTGTACTCATGGTGCTCAATCTGTCGCAATTTCTTTTCCCACAAGCCTGTGAGTTCCGCACTTTTCAGCAATTCTTCCTTAATGATTGAGATGAGTTGCACCCCTGTCTGTGTGGCAACCACCGTCTTGCGCTGTCGGCGGATATATTGTCGGCGAAAGAGCGTTTCGATGATAGCTGCACGTGTGGAGGGACGGCCAATGCCGTTCTCCTTCATCGCGTCGCGCAGTTCCTCGTTGTCAACGGTGCGTCCAGCCGTCTCCATGGCTCGCAGTAGGGTGGCCTCCGTGTAGGGCTTGGGCGGTTGCGTTGTTTTCTGCGCCAAGTCGGGTTGGTGTGGGCCGCTTTCCCCTTTCGTAAAGTCGGGCAAGGTGCGCTCGCCCTCCTCCTTTTTCTCGTCGTCGTCGACAAGCGAGGAAAGCTTCGCAGCCGAAGGCGGAACGGCTCGCCACCCAGGTTCCAAAATCAGTTTACCCGTAGCTTTAAACGGCACGTCGGCAGCTTGCCCCAGCACGGTGGTCGTGGCAAATTTGCAGTCGGGGTAGAACACGGTGATGAAGCGTCGTGCCACGAGGTCGTAGACGTTGCGTTCCATGTCTGTCAAGTTATTGGGCGTTACCCCTGTGGGGATGATGGCGTGGTGGTCGGTCACCTTCGAACTGTCGAACACCTTTTTGCGTTTCAATAGTTGGGGCGCACTGCGCAGTGGGGCAAGTAGTTCGTTGTAGTGTGAGCTGATGCCCTTTAAGATGTTCGGACATTTCGGGTAGATGTCGTCCGAAAGGTAGGTGGTGTCCACACGTGGATAGGTTGTCACTTTTTTTTCGTAGAGCGACTGTATGATTGAGAGGGTCGTATCGGCCGAATAGCCAAACTTTTTGTTGCATTCCACTTGCAGCGAGGTGAGGTCGAAGAGTCGGGGCGGCTGTTCCGTGCCTTGTTTTTTCTCCACTGCCGTCACTTTGAAAGGCTCCATTTTGATTTTATCGAGTGCAGCACGTCCCTCCTCCTCAGTGGTGAAACCGCGTCGAGCTGGGGTTTGTTGCTTTTTCTTCTCGTCGCCAGGGGCGGCAGTCTCTTCATCCTCGTTCGGATCAGCCATCACGGCGTTGAACACCGTGTCGCGGTATTTCGTGGTCAACACCCAGTAAGGCTCTGGCTTGAAATTCTCAATTTCGAGTTGTCGGCGTACGATGAGAGCTAGCGTAGGAGTCTGCACGCGGCCAATGCTGAGCGGCGGTGCACCGTAACCTCCGCCATACTTGATGGTGTAGAGGCGCGTAGCGTTCATGCCTAGCAGCCAGTCGCCGATGGCGCGACATAGTCCTGCCTCGTAGAGCGACTGATAGTTCTCCTGAGGTTGCAGCTTAGAAAACCCCTCACGGATGCTCTCCTCCGTCAGCGACGAAATCCATAGTCGCTGCACGGGGCATTTCGCCTCTGCTTTCTGCATCACCCATCGCTGGATGAGTTCACCTTCTTGCCCAGCATCGCCGCAGTTGATGATGAGTTCCGCATTTTGCATCAGTTTTTTGATTACGGCAAACTGCGTTTCCACTCCTTTATCGTTTTTTAGTCGGATGCCGAAGCGGGTAGGCACCATGGGCAAAGCCCCGAGCGACCAACGCTTCCAAAGTGGCGTGTAGTCCTCGGGGTATTTCAGTTCGCAAAGGTGACCAAAGGTCCATGTCACTTGGTAACCATTGCCTTCTAAGTAGCCAGAATGTTGAGTGGTGGCGCCAAGAATGTTGGCAATGTCGCGCGCCACGCTAGGTTTCTCTGCGATGCAGACAATCATATATCGTATGTAGGTGTTTCAAAAAGGGAGATTAGTAACAAAATCGTTGGTTCACGGCATCGAACCTCACCCCGTTGGCTTTAAAGAATTGAGCAATAGCTCCGCTCTGAGCCAATTGCGTAGGGCTTCCCTCTGCAATGCCCTCCGCATTGAGTAGCCAAAGGTTGTCGGCCGTGTGTAAGGCCACCTCCACATCGTGAGTAGAGAGCAAAATGGTCTTTCCCTCCGAGTGAGCCAACTCAGCCAATAGCCGCAAAGTGTGTACTTTCGTGGCGAAATCGAGGAAAGCGGTTGGCTCGTCGAGCAAGATGATTGGCGTGTCCTGCGCCAAAGCCTTAGCTATGAAGATGCGCTGTCGTTCGCCGTCGCTTAAGGTGTGGAGTGGACGCTCTCCCAAATAGGTAGTTTTCGTCAGACACATTGCTCGTTCCACGTGAACCTCCCCCTCGTTGCGCTGCGTGCCTAGCCAATGGGCATAGGGCAAACGTCCCATCCTTACCACCTCGATGGCGGTGAGCGAGTGGTCCTCAGGTTTGTGGGTCAATACCACACTGACGGTTTGAGCCAGCGTGCGAGGCGACAACGTGCGAAGGTCTTTCCCCTCGTAGTCCACTTCCCCCTCCAGCGTAGGTTGCAGTTGCGCAATCGATCGCAGCAAGGTGCTCTTGCCGCAGCCGTTTGCCCCTAGCAGGGCGGTGAGAGTGCCCTTTGCTAGGGTGGCATGAAGGTGGCGGTTGACGAAAGTCGTGCCGTAACCAATGCCGACGTCTTGAAGCGTGAGCATGTGTCGGATTAATGGAATTTACGTCCGCAGAAGATGATGCGCAGCCGGTTTTTGATGGCCGAACCGATGTAGCCCCACTGTCCGTGACGTAGGTTGATAAGGAGTTCTTCCATCGAGCGGTAAAGCTTCACCCAAGGGTGTCCCCATCCCACGATGCGGTAGATGCGCTTGCGGTAGTCCACGTGTTCGATTACGTGGCTAGGGTGGCGCAAGGGGAACTCTAGGTCGTAGCGTTTCATGGTGAAGATGCGTCGGTAGCCAGAGGGTAGCGACTGCAAGCCGCCGTTGAAGTGAGCCGAGTCGGCCACTACGCCGATGTTGTTGATAAGGTTGAGTCGAGGCACGATGCTTAGCTGCGAGTTGAGCAGCAAGTGGGCGTAGTAGATGCTTTCGTAGTAGGCCTTGCCCCGTGCTTTATGAGTGCGAGCCATGGGTAGGAAGTCCTTGCGTAGCTTTCGCTCCTTCACCAAGGCCTCGATGCGAGCCACGGCCTCGGGGTCGTCTAGCCAAGTGTAGTGTTCGTCCCACTTCTCCACCACGCGTCGCCAAGAGGCCCAGCCCGACACGCAGAAGTTGGTGGTAAACAAGTAGTCAGCTCCCTCCACATCCTCCGTGCGTTCCTCAAAGTTGCAGCCTTGTATCATGCCGATGCGCTCATCGTTCTCATAGCGGTCGAGCATCTC
>CAVFOF010000200.1:0-3814 GCA_963623895.1 bacterium | reverse complement strand
AAGTGGGGGCGACGCATCACCGCGTCGCCCCCATTTTCGTGGCAATTATCTGTTATTCTTTTGTAATCATTTGTGAGTAAATAGCTAAAGCCTCTTCTATCTCGCTCACACAAATAAACTCCTCGGCCGTGTGTGAACGAGCCGATTGGCCAGGCCCCATTTTGAAAGAAGGGAATCGCATGAGGGCTTGATCGCTCAATGTGGGCGAACCAAAAGGAGTGCGCCCAAGGCTGATGGCCGCTTGAATGAGCGGGTGGGAGAGGTCGATGCGAGAGGAGTGAAGCCTTGTAGAGCGTGGTGTCACGTCGCTTGCCACGTGAGCGCGCACTATTTGCAAAATCTCCTCGTTGGTGTAACACTCGTTGGCGCGCACATCCACCACAAAGCGGCATTCATCGGGCACCACGTTGTGCTGCGTGCCGGCCTCAATCATCGTGACGGATAGTTTTACAGGGCCGAGTAGGGAAGTTTGCTTCTCAAACTGATAGGAGCGGAACCACGTAATGTCGTCCATGGCGCGGTAGAGGGCATTTACCCCCTCGTTGCGGGCGGCGTGGCCTGAGCGGCCGTGCGCCACACAGTCCAACACCATCAATCCCTTCTCGGCCACGGCGGGCTGCATGCCAGTGGGTTCGCCCACTAGTGCTACATCAATGGAGGGGAGCAGCGGCAGTGCGCTCTCAATGCCCTCCTTGCCCGACACCTCCTCCTCGGCCGAAGCCAGAAACACAAGGTGGTAGGGCAGTTCGGCCGTGCGATAGTGCAGAAATAGCTGCATGAGTGACGCCAAACCGCCGCCGCAGTCGTTGCTGCCTAGCCCGTAGAGGCGGTCGCCTTCGAGCGAGGGCGTAAAAGGGTCGTGTTGCCAAGTGGCAGCTGGTTTTACCGTGTCGATATGTGCATTGAGAAGCAGGGTGGGGCGGTTGCCCTTCGGCACGGGTTGCTTGCACCACACATTATTATTGTGTCGTTGAGGCTCAGCCCCTTTGCTTGAGAGATAATTATAGAGAAAGTCGGCCGCCGCCGTTTCGTTGCGGCTCACAGAGGGGATGGCAATGAGTTGCTGTAGCACGCTCACGGCCTCGCTAGTTAGTTGTGTCAGAGTGGAAGAGTTCATTGGGCGTAGATGTTTTGTTCGCAAAGTTACGGATTAATGTTACTAAATCGTCACGCTTTTTTCAAATCTTTACGAATTTCGCTCTTGTGCCGTTAGGGGAATTGGCGTATCTTTGTGCCAATTGTTTTTCAACGCTCTTGCGCAGTCTTTAGCTCTTTGTAATTAGCGGCAAGAAGTGTTGACGAAAAAGAGTTCCAAACACCCCCTCTCATTAATTATCAGAAAATATGCTTGCTACTCTCATTATCCTTGTTCTCTCCGCCTTATTGTTTGTAACTGGGCGCATCCGCTCCGATCTTGTGGCTGTTTGCTCCGCTCTAGCCCTCGTGCTTTGTGGCGTGCTGACGCCCGAAGAAGCATTAGCTGGTTTCTCCAATTCCATCGTGATTATGATGATAGGCTTGTTCGTTGTGGGCGGCGGCATTTTCAGTACCGGTCTAGCCAAGCGTATGGGTACGGGCATTCTCTCGTTGGCTGGGACGAACGAGACCCGCCTCTTTGTGCTGCTCATGCTCACCACGGCCTTTGTGGGAGCTTTTGTGAGCAACACGGGCACGGTGGCTTTGATGTTGCCCATTGTGGTGAGCATCGCTCGTGGCGCAAACATCTCCTCCTCGCGACTGCTCATGCCTTTGGCCTTTGCTGGCAGTATGGGCGGTATGCTCACGCTCATCGGTACTCCCCCCAACCTCATTGTGCGCGATGCACTCACGGCAGCGGGCTACGAGCCACTCGGTTTCTTCTCGTTTACGCCCGTGGGCATCATCTGCATCGCAGTGGGTATTGTGGTGCTCATTCCCCTCACACGCCGCTATCTCAAAAAACGGCAAACCACACTATCGGCCACCAACGGCAAGTCGCTCCAAGAGTTGGCGCAAGAGTATAAACTCACCGAGGGGCTACACCAAGTGAGGGTGGCTGAGGGCTCGCCCATGGTGGGACGCACGCTCAAAGAGCTAAATGTGCATCAACTCTACGGCATCAACGTCATCGAAATACGCCGCGGCATGAAGCAGTCGCACCCCATGCATCGCGTGGAGCAATACACGCTGGCCGATGTAGCTATCGAGGCCGAAGACGTGCTCTATGTGCGTGGCGAAGCAGTGCAAATCGAGCAATGGACGGCAGACAACCGTTTGGTACTCGTCGATCCAAACAAGGATGCTGCTGAGCACCTCCACTTCTACGACGTGGGCATGGCAGAAATCTTGATTATGCCTCAGTCGTCGCTCGTAAATCGTACGGTAGAACAAACCGATTTCCGCTCCACCTATCAGCTCAACGTGATGGGCATTCGCCGACACAACGACTATTTGCTTCGTGATTTAAAAGACCAGAAGCTCCATGCGGCCGACATCGTGCTGGTGCAAGGCACGTGGGAGCAGATTGCCAAACTTAATCAGCAAGATGGACAAGACTATGTGGTGATTGGTCAGCCTGAGCAACAAGCCGCTCGCGTTACACTCGACTACAAAGCTCCCGTGGCAGCACTCATCATGGTGCTGATGGTGGTGGCAATGGCCTTCGACTTCATTCCCATTGCGCCCGTTACGGCGGTTATGATAGCAGCCGTGGCGATGATTTTTACGGGATGTTTGCGTAGCGTGGAAGCTGCCTACAAAACGATTAACTGGGAGAGCATCGTGCTTTTCGGAGCCATGCTACCTATGTCTACTGCCTTGGAGAAAACGGGTGCTTCGCATCTCATCTCGCAGCAACTCGTGCATTGGGTGGGCGGTGGCGGTCCCACGCTGCTCATAGCTGCCGTCTACGTGGTTACGTCGCTGCTCACGTTCTTCATCTCGAACACTGTGACGGCCGTGCTCATGGCTCCCATAGCCTTGCAAGCAGCTCAGGCTCAAGGCATCAACGCCGTGCCCGTGCTGATGGCGGTGACGGTGGCAGCCAGCATGTGTTTCGCTTCGCCTTTCTCCACTCCGCCTAATGCCTTGGTGATGTCGGCTGGCGGCTACAAGCCCATCGACTA
Source organism: bacterium (assembly GCA_963623895.1). Taxonomy (GTDB): domain Bacteria; phylum Bacteroidota; class Bacteroidia; order Bacteroidales; family Bacteroidaceae; genus Alloprevotella. The sequence goes on along the minus strand of CAVFOF010000200.1, from coordinate 710 downwards.
TGTAAAAGTGGGCTTGCCCTTGCAAATCGTCATTGGTTTGGTAATGATTGTGGCGTTGCAGCTGATTTACTAAGCCTATTATCACAAAATTGGGGGCGATGCGTCCCCGCATCGGTGCCTATGGAAACGCTAGAAGCGTTAGCTAATCATTTAGTTAGCTATTGCTTAGTATTCAGCTTCTCTGCTAGCGTTTCCACTTGCGCCGACGCGGGGACGCGTCGCCCCCAATTTGTTGATAATTTTGTGATATTTTTTTTGTGATGGATTGGTCAAAAACACGGATTGGGGGCTTAGTATGGGCCACATTTCAAAACTGCATATTTTTTGCATAAAAATTGTGGAAAACTCACATCGACGAGCCGCATTCTCCTCCCTATAAGTTTACTAGCACTTTTGCTGTTGCTTGCACAAACTGCTTACACTACACTGATTATCAATCGTTTCAAGAGTGTAAGCAACTTTGTATTTGCTTACACTTTGCTTGCACTTGCTTACACAAACGCAGCAACTGCTTGCACTGCATAATTATGCAACGTTCAGCCCCGTTTTCAGCCCAAAAAGTTTATATTTTTTTCTAACATTTTGCTTGCATGATGTAAGCAGAATGCTAGGAATGTAAGCAGCATTGCAGCACTGCTTACATGCTTGAAACGTTTGATATTCAGCGCAGTGTAAGCAGTTTGTGTAAGTAACAGCAAACCCGCTTGTAA
>CAVFOF010000199.1:1345-3818 GCA_963623895.1 bacterium | reverse complement strand
TTCAGACAAAACATGTGTACTTTTTGTCTGCAAAATTCGTACGTTATGGGGAAGTATACAATACGGCTTGTATGGGATGCTTACGTTATTTCAAAAACAAAGGTTACAACATAGTAAAAATCCATTGGAAGAATTATGTACGATGTCTTGTACTTAATTCCACCAATGGACTGTTAGATGTTAGAACTTTTGAGATGGTCTAGACTAATTCTAAATTTAAAAGGGTTTAGAAATATATTCTGTGTTTTAGAACATCTAGAAGAAGTGATAATTAACGGATGAATAGCAGTTCACGATACTTAGGCAAAGTCCACATTTCATCCTCTACGATGAGTTCTAGTTTGTCAATGTGGTAGCGGATTGCATCGAAGTAAGGTGCGATTTCATCGTGATATGCTACGGCAAGTGTACGGATATCTTCAATTTTGTTAACTACCTTACGCTTTTCAACCATTGCTTCCACATTTTCAGCAACGAAGCTTACGTGCTTGTTAATCTTCTCAATCAGGTCAACATTGTAGGCGGTAAGTTCGTTTACTTTGGCGGGGTCAGAGAAGGTGGCTTGAATCTTATGAACGTTGTCAACCAGTTCGCTTTGGTACTTAGTTGCGACGGGGATAATGTGATTCATACAGAGATCGCCCAATACGCGCGCTTCAATCTGAATCTTCTTCTGGTAGGTTTCCCATTTAATCTCGTTGCGTGCTTCAAGTTCGTGGCGGTTCATAACGTTCATGTTCTCGAACATTTTGATGCTGTCTTCATCGAGGTAACGGTCGAAGATGATGGGGCATGAGGTTTCGCAATCTAGGCCACGACGAGCAGCCTCTTCCTTCCATTCGTCACTATAGCCGTTACCATCGAAATGGATGGGCTTGCATGTTTTAATGTCTTCACGAAGAACTTCGAGGATAGCAGTGAGTTTACTATCTCCAGTCTCGATGAGGGCATCAACACGCGTTTTAAAGCTTTCTAGCGCTTCGGCCACAGCAGTATTGAGTACAATCATTGCGCTTGCGCAGTTAGCGATAGAACCAACGGCACGGAATTCAAAGCGGTTGCCAGTGAAAGCGAAGGGTGAGGTGCGGTTACGATCGGTGTTATCAATCATCAACTCGGGTATTTGGGGAATGTCGAGTTGAACCCCGTGCTTGCCTTCCAAGGTGAAAAGTTCGTCCTTGGTAGAGTTCTCTACTTTTTCTAGGAATTCGCTGAGTTGTTTGCCAAGGAAACTTGAGATGATTGCGGGAGGAGCCTCATTAGCACCAAGACGGTGAGCGTTTGTGGCACTCATGATAGAAGCCTTGAGTAAGCCATTGTGCTTGTACACACCCATTAGAGTTTCCACTACGAATACGAGGAAGCGAAGGTTGTCCTCGGGAGTTTTGCCAGGGCCATGAAGCAAGGCACCTGTGTTGGTTGTCAAACTCCAGTTATTGTGCTTACCTGAACCATTGATACCTGCAAAAGGCTTTTCGTGAAGCAGACAACGGAAGCCGTGCTTACGTGCAATTTTGCGCATCAATGACATAATGAGCATGTTGTGGTCAACAGCGAGATTGCACTCTTCGAAGATAGGAGCCAATTCAAATTGGTTGGGAGCAACCTCGTTGTGGCGTGTTTTGCAAGGAATGCCGAGTTCAAGAGCTTGGATCTCCAAATCACGCATAAACTCTTGTACACGTTCGGGGATTGCACCAAAGTAGTGGTCGTCCATCTGCTGGTTTTTTGCAGAGTCGTGTCCCATGAGCGTGCGGCCAGTGAGCATCAAGTCGGGGCGTGCGGCATAAAGACCTTCGTCTACAAGGAAATATTCTTGTTCCCACCCCAGATTGGCAATTACGCGAGTAACGTTGGGGTCGAAATATTGGCATACAGCGGTAGCTGCCTTATCCACAGCAGCTAAGGCCTTCTTAAGGGGAGCTTTGTAGTCGAGTGCTTCGCCAGTGTAGCTTACAAAGATAGTTGGAATCATAAGTGTATCACCTACGATAAAGACGGGCGATGCGGGATCCCATGCAGAGTATCCACGAGCTTCGAAGGTTGAGCGGATACCACCATTAGGGAATGAGGAGGCATCGGGTTCTTGCTGTACGAGTTCTTTACCAGAGAAGTCCTCTACCATACCTCCTTTGAAGTCGTGTTCCACAAAAGCATCGTGCTTTTCAGCTGTTCCCTCAGTTAGAGGTTGAAACCAGTGGGTGCAGTGTGTAACACCCAATTCCATGGCCCACTGCTTCATGCCTTTGGCTACGTCGTTAGCTACTGAAAGGGGGAGGGGAGTACCCTTCTCAATCACCTCGCGGAGTTGTTTGTAGGTTTTCAAGGGAAGGTACTTAAACATCTTCTCTTGGTTGAAAACGTATTTTCCAAAGTACTCTGACGGACGCTCTGCGGGCGCTTTTACTTCGACGGGGCGTTTTTTGAACGCCTCTTCTACTACTTTAAAACGGAGGTTGCTCATGTTTGTGAG
>CAVFOF010000199.1:0-1335 GCA_963623895.1 bacterium | reverse complement strand
TTAGCTTGTAGTTGTTTGTGCTTGCTGTCTCTTAGGTCTTTATTGTTAGTTTTTGGTCTATTGTATTTTAGTAGATGCGAATGTTTTATTTCTTCATCCAAGCTTTTAGTCTAGCCATGGCCTCTTCGCAGTCTTCTCGGTTGCCAAAGGCTGTTAGGCGGATAAAGCCTTCACCTGCGGGTCCAAATCCAACACCTGGTGTGCTTACCACGTTGATTTCTGTGAGTAGCTGTTCGAAGAATTGCCAGCTTCCTATGCCATCGGGGGTCTTCAGCCAAATATAGGGTGCGTCAACACCGCCGTACACTTTAATACCTACTTCAGTGAGTGCTTCATGCATGATGCGTGCATTGGTCATGTAGTAGTCGATTGTCTCGCGGATTTCTCGCTTTCCTTCTTCTGAATAGATGGCCTCTGCAGCACGTTGTACAATGTAGGCTGTGCCGTTAAACTTGGTGCATTGGCGACGATTCCACAATTGGTTTAGCTGCACTTCTTCTCCGCTTTTGCTCTTAAATGTAAGTTCTTTTGGTACTACAGTATAACCGCAACGCAAGCCTGTGAACCCTGCGGTTTTCGAATAAGAATGGAACTCAACTGCGCATTTCTTAGCCCCCTCTATTTCGTAGATAGAATGGGGCACGCCCTCTTGTGTGATGTAGGCTTCGTAGGCAGCATCGTAGAGTATTAGGCTATTGTTTTGCAGTGCATAGTTTACCCATTTTTCCAGTTCTTCCCGTTGTAGCGTGGTGCCCGTGGGGTTGTTTGGATAACACAGATAAATCATGTCTGTTGGGTGGTCAGGAAGTTGCGGAATGAAATCGTTCTCAGCTGTGCAAGGGCAGTAGGTTATTTGGCTCCAAGCTCCTTCTGAAAATTCGCCTACTCGGCCTCCCATTACGTTTGAGTCAATGTAAACGGGATAGATGGGGTCGGTCACGCAGATGCTATTGTCCTTTCCGAGAATGTCTCCAAAATTACCCGTGTCGCTTTTGGCACCGTCGTTGATGAAAATTTCGTCAGCGTCGAGGTTGATGCCTCGTGGCGTGAAGTCGTTGTCAATGATAGCTTTTCGTAGGAACTCGTATCCATGTTCAGGTCCGTATCCGCGGAATGTGTCGGAACTGGCCATTTCATCAACAGCGGCATGCAGTGCTTTAATCACTGCAGGAGCAAGGGGGCGAGTGACGTCACCGATGCCCAAGCGTATGATTTTAGCATCGGGGTGTGTTTCTTTGTAGGCAGCAACCTTTTGGGCTATGTCGGCAAATAGGTAGTTCTTTTGTAACTTTAAGAAATTCTCGTTTATTGTTGTCATTTTGATTAATTTGTTTC
>CAVFOF010000198.1:0-3947 GCA_963623895.1 bacterium | reverse complement strand
GCTTCTAGTGCCGACGCGGGGACGCGTCGCCCCCAATCTGTTGCTCAATTTTGTGGTAAATTCTTAGATAATAGAGCTTACTTTACCACCTTCTTCACGTTGCCCTCGAGGCTCTTAAGCAGGTAGGTGCCAGGGGCGAGCGGGGCGGTGGAGCTTACGCAGGTGCCGTCGGTGCGGTAGATGCTTACGGGCTGGGCCCAGGAGTCTGCACTGACGTTGTCGATAGCGTCAATCACTTGGCCACCACCCATAAATTGGAAGGAGATGAGGCCTTGGGCCGACTCCTCAATCTCCGTGAGGGGCTTGCTCATGAGCTTCTGACCCGAGGCGTTCTTGTTGTAGAGCGTGGCTCGGGGGGTGGAGGTGTTGGTGAGCGAGTGGTTGTTGTCGGCTCCGGGGTAGGGGTCGCCGTCGAGGTCGTCGAAGATGTATTGCGAGCCGCAGTAGCTATTGTCGGCGGCTATGATGGTGCAGCGCTGATGGTTGGCCGTGTTGTTGATGGTGTTGGCGTTCCAAACCGCGGCATCGTAGTCGACGTGTACCACGAGCAGCCCGTGGCCCGGTAGCTCTGAGTCGGTGAGCAGGGCTTGGCGATTTTCGAGCAGATAGTATTCATCGGGGTGGGCATCGTTGTAGATGACGTAGGCCTCGGGGCGCAGCTCAATGGGCTGCATGTTTCTCACCGTGGCGGCCGATGATAGCTCCGTGGGGGTGAGCCAGCCGCTCATCCATCGCTCGTAGGCGGTGTAGGCTGCGGGCTTGAAGCAGTCGCCAGCGTAGCAGCCGTAGTCCATCACGCTCCAGTAGTCCATGCCGAAGTTGGGCTCCTCACTGTTCGATGTGTCATAGAGGTCGGGCAGACCGAGGCAGTGGCTAAACTCGTGGCAGGGCGAACCGATGCCGTCCATGCGTGTGCCCGTGTCGCCATAGAGTTCGGCCGAGCAGCCGTAGGTGTCGATGCTAACGCCGTCGAAGCTGAGCGAGTAGCCCGCGCTCGAGAGTTGCCACTCGTGAGGCCAGATAGTGTCGGAGAGGGGGTTGTCGTCCGTGCCCGAACTTTCGCCGTAGCCAGCGTAGATGAGGAACACTTGGTCGACCTCGCCATCGCCATCCCAGTCGTAATCGGCAAAGTTGAGCGAGGGGTTTTGCTGCTTAGCTAGCTTGAGGGCTTCATAGACCATGCCAGCGGGGTCTTTGTCGTTGTCGTTGCGGTCGTTGCCGCCATAGGCTTTCATGTTCTTCGACACCGTGACGGGGCCTACCACGTCGAACGTCACGTCGAACTGCCCGTAGCTTTGCTCTAGGAAGTAGTCGTGTACGCTGCCCGAATTGTCGTTCTCCGTGTAGCCCACCTCGTTCATCAAGCGGTTGTAGGCTTGCTTCGTGTGGGAGGCTTGGAACTTCACGTCCTTAAAGTTGACCAACACGACGAGTCCGCGGTGAGAGCCGTTGAGGTTGGCCACGGGTTGCGAGGTCTTGCCCGCTAGGGCTTTTGTGCTAAGCTGTCGGTTGAGGCTTCGCTTCGCTGAGGCTTTGCGCTTGAGTAGTCGCTCTGAGCGCAGCGTGCGGAGCTGGGTGGGCGAGGCAGCGTTCAGGGTCAGGAACTGCTGCTCCTCTGCGCTGCGCTGGTCGGCATCGTGGGCTAGCTGCGGGGTGGCTACGAGCGTGCCGTTGCTGAGCGTGGCGTAGTGCCATGCGCCTTGGGTGGTCTTTACGAGGGGGAGGCCGTCGGCGGTGGCCACATAGTGGAGGTGCTCATCGCCGCGGTGGGTGAGGGTGAGCTGCGTGCCGTCGCTCTGTGCCACTTGTTTTTTCCAGGGGCGGGCTGGGCCAGCGAGTGTCGAGCTCGTGGCTAGGCTAGTGGCCACGGCTAGGGTGAGTAGAAATCTCTTCATTCGGGTGTTGTGTTAACGATAATAATTGTTTTGTATTTTCGAGTGTTTCAAACGTTTCTGCCTACAAAGGTAAGGCCTTTAACAACAAATTGGGGGCGACTTAACAACAAATTGGGGGCGACGGCGTCCCCGCGTCGGCTTGGGGCGGAAACCTCAAAGTTTGAGCACAAAATTGGGGGCGACGCGAGGACGCGTCGCCCCCAATTTTTGGGGAAAGGGGCTTTTAGAACTTTAGCTGCTCGTAGGCTTCGCGTACGCCCTTGCGCAGCGTGCGGCGCGCTGAACCTGTGGCAATGAGCGTGCGGGTCTTGCTGACTCCCTCAGTGTAAGTGTAGGCGTCTTGGTAGGCAAGCAAGTCGACACAGGTAGCGTTGACATCGGCACTGGTGTAGGTGAAGAAGAGCTTCTTGTTGTTGCCCTGCTTGTCGACTTTGCCTCCTGGGTAGTAGCGCAGGGTGCATATCGTCTTCTCCACTTTATCGTATGTATGGGTGGGGTCGAGGGCGTTGTAGGTGGCAGTGACGTAGTAGTAGGTCTTATTCGTCTCTTCGTCGGTGCCTCGGCCAAAGGTGATGACTTCGTCCTTGTTATTAATCTTCGAGACAATATTGAATAGGCTTTTGGCGGCTGTTTCGTAGAGGAGGTTTTGCTCCCCCTCTTGTAGCTGAATGAGGGGCTGAACTTCTTCGTTGCCTATTGACACGAGGTAGCTATCGAGCAAGAGCGTGTTGACGTATTGGGCCACATTGAGGCTGATGTAGTCGAAGTCACTAAATTCTTTCTTATCTTTTTTGCTTGTGATGAAGTAACTGTAGGTCACTTTGTCGGGGGCGCTTGGGGTAATGTCTTGCAGTTTTTGATAAGGTGCAGGTCGCACGCAGAGCAGCTCTTCGCCTGAGCGCGAGTCGCTCGTGATTTGGTCGCCGTAGGCAAAGAAGGGCACAAAGTTGTCGGTTAGGTCGGAACTGCTAGTATTGATTATTTGTTTTTGCACAAGGATGTCGGTGATGTAGTTGCTGCTGTGGCGGTCGCTAAGGCTCGCCCCCGGCTTGTTGTCGGTGCTTAGCCAGCGGTTTTCGAGCTGAGCACCAGTGCGATGTTTCACCACGTAGACTTTCTGCTTGTTTTCCTCGCTCAGGTTTAATTTGTCGTTGGTGGTGAGATTGAACGACATGGTGCCCGATTCGTTGATTTTGCTGAAGTCCTTGGCCTTGGTTTGGCCTACCTCGGGCTCGACGCTGGTTGGTAAATCGATGGCACTGACAAAGGTGTTCTTGTACTCTTTGTTTACCACGGGAAGTAGGCTCAAGCAGTAGACGTTGTAGTCGTTGTGGCTAAGCAGGTTGAATGATTTGCTATATCCGTAGAAGAACGCATAGGCCTGAGGGTAATTCACGTTGAGCTTCTCTTGCAAGGAGAAATTAGGGGATATTTTGCTCCAGATGTCGAAGTCGTCCCATAGGTACTGCAAGTCGCGTAGTTGCTTGGAGGAGAAGTCGTCCGAGGCGAGTTCGCCAAAGCTGCTGAGGTTTTTGAAGCGGGTGGTGTCAGTAAGCACGAGCAGCTCGTTGAAGTAGTGGTGTATCATGCGGGCAGCGTCGCCTTGCGACTTGGCGAGCTTGGTGGGCAGGGTGAGTTTGCCGTAGGTTTTCCCCTCAAACTCTATGAAGTTGGGGTTCTTCTGCGTGGTGGAGTTGAGCTGGAGGGTACACCAGTGGCTGCGGCCTTTGCTGCCTTCGATGCAGGGGCGCACACACATCCAGTAGGTGGGCTCTTCGCCAGGAAGCTCTTGCAGGATGATGTCGCCAGGGCTATACCAGTAGCCTTCGCCGTCGTTGTTGCCTAGGGCTGAGGCGGGCACGAAGCGAATTTGCGTGAGGTGGGGCAGCTGCTTCACGTCGACGTCGACGGTGGCGTAGAGGTCGGTTTGATTTTCGGCCGTAAACTTGAGCGTGCCGATGCTGTCGTTCGTCCACGTGTCGGAAGTGAGCGTGCCGTCGCTTTGCTGCGAGGTCATAAATTGGTAGTAGCGGCAAGCGTCCTCCACGGAAC
>CAVFOF010000197.1:0-3990 GCA_963623895.1 bacterium | reverse complement strand
GGTGGCAGCAGCTCCCAGTCCAGCCACTGCATTCATGGGGTCGAAGCCCAATAGTAGGGAAAAAGCAATGATTGCTCCAATGCAGCATGTGGCTAGTCGCAGAAATTGTATAATGCCTATAAGGTGGTGCTCGTTAAACTGTTTCACCATTGCTACAGAGAGATTCCTAAGAAAACTAGTAATCAGCAGAATAACCCCGATGCAAATAATGGCCTGAAGTATGTGTGAGATGGCATGATAGGCATTGGATGTTGCCGTATTGTCAAAGCAAAGGGGCAGCAGTGCATATACTACTGAGCAGGGAACAATGTGGCTAATTGCGTTGAGTACGGGCTTGTTGATTAGGTAGTCATCCCATTTTGTGTCAGTTTTTTCCACAAACTTCAGTATATTGGGGACGACTACTCTTCGCAGTCCCCATGCTAGTATGCTGAATAGAATGAACAAACTTACGATAACAAGAATTTGGGCAATGACCACAGCGTGTTCAGAAGATAAGTTAATCTGTATTAGAAGGCTCTCTAGCAGATTGCGGGCATATTTTATCATAGAGTTTATGGTCGAGAAGTGATAAACGAAATGCAAGGATATTTGTTGAGTGAACAAACATCCTTGCATTTCCGCTATTTTTAGTTATTTCTTTCGGTTTTAGTTGGCTGCAGTAAATTCGTCAAGGAAGCGCACATCGTTTTCTGAGAACAATCGAAGATCCTTAACCTGATATTTCAAGTTGGTGATGCGCTCCACGCCCATACCGAAGGCATAACCCTTGTAGACTTTGCTGTCAATGCCGTTGGCATCGAGCACGTTGGGGTCAACCATGCCGCAGCCTAAGATTTCCACCCATCCTGTCTGCTTGCAGAAGGCGCAACCTTCTCCACCGCAGATGTTGCATGAAATGTCCATTTCGGCACTAGGTTCTGTAAAGGGAAAGTAAGAAGGGCGAAGACGTATTTTGGTATCGGGGCCAAACATCTCACGTGCGAAGGTCAGCAACACTTGCTTCAAGTCGGTAAAACTTACGTCCTTGTCAATGTACAAACCCTCCACTTGGTGGAAGAAGCAGTGTGCGCGAGCCGAAATGGCTTCGTTACGATACACTCTACCAGGACACAACACACGGATAGGAGGCTGTGTAGATTCCATCACTCTGCTTTGCACCGAACTAGTATGCGTGCGTAGCACGATGTCGGGTCGTTGCTTCACGAAGAAGGTGTCTTGCATGTCGCGAGCAGGATGGTCTGCGGGGAAGTTAAGAGAGGAGAATACATGCCAATCATCTTCTACCTCGGGACCATCGGCAATCGAGAAGCCAAGGCGTGCAAATATGTCGATAATCTCGTTCTTTACAATGGATAGAGGGTGACGTGTGCCCAAGGTGATGGGGTAGGGTGTACGTGTCAGGTCAAGTTCCGAACTCTCATCGTCGGTTGTTGCGATGCTTTCACGAAGAGCCTTTAGCTTCTCCTGTACGGCAGTTTTAAGTTCGTTTATCTTCATGCCGACTTCTCGCTTCTGGTCGGCTTGCACGTTGCGGAATTCGCTCATCAATTCGCTTACGATTCCTTTCTTGCTTAGATATTTGATGCGAAGCTCCTCAAGCACCTTACTATCGTTGGCTTGAAGGTTCGACACTTCGGCGAGTATTTCTTTAATCTTATCTGTTAACATGGCGTTTGTGCTTATTTTGGATGCAAAGTTAAAGATTTCTTTCAAAATACGTTCCAACTTATATTGAAAAGCCTTACTTTTGTTGTCTAAATAAAAGGCTTACACAATGAAACTTGTCATTTATGGTTCAATTATTCTTATTTCTCTTCTATCGTGCACCTCGCGTAAGGTTTCCGGCCCCATCCCAAATATTGATTCTGTGGAAGGGCCTGCTGCGGATTGTAGCGTGTCCGACAGTTTGGTTAATCCCCCCAAATCGGCCGATGGTTTGTTTGACGATTTTATCTATTCCTTTATGCGTAACCCACGGTTTCAGAGTGAGCGTATTGTGTTCCCTCTAAAACAGATTGTGTATGGTAAGGAATGCCTAACGGAAAAATTAGCGTGGAAGCATAACGACCTTTATGTAAAGCAGGATGTCTATACGCTCATCTTTGACGGCGCAAAGTCTCTTCGGGCTGAAAAGGACACTTCTCTACGTCATGTGGTGGTAGAAATGATACAATTGAAGCAGCAAGTGATTATGAGTTATCATTTCGAGAAGCAGCAAGGTCAGTGGATGCTTGCCTACACGCAGGAGCAGCATGTGAGTGAGAATGTAAATGCCGATTTTTTGCAGTTTTATGTTCGTTTTGCCACGAGTGCCAAGTACCAGACCACCCACATCGACAATCCGTTTCATTTTAAGACCTACGACTACGAGAATTTCCAAGATATTGAGGGTCTGCTCGACGTGGAACAGTGGCCTGACTATCGGCCCACGTTGCCTCATGGTGTGATAACCAACATCAATTATGGTCAGCAGTATGCCAACTCCAAGCGACGCATCCTTATGGTGTGTAGTCAATCGGGAGGAATGGGCTGCTCGCTTTTTTTTGTGAAGAGGGGTGGGCGTTGGATGCTTAATCGATTAGAAAATTAAGCGTCGCTATAAGTAAAAGACAAGTTCCTCAATCAATTCGTTTCCTATTTCAGGTGGTTTTAATCTTTGCCACCTTCTAATTGTTTGTATGTATATGTATTCATTGCTTCATCACAACACGTTTGGCATCGATGCCAAATGTGAGAATTTTATCGAATATGCCACCGTCGAAGAACTGCAAGAGCTACTGCCTTCCCTTCGGGGAAAGCGTTGGTTGCAGATAGGGGGTGGTAGCAACCTTCTCTTCGTCAACGACTTTCAAGGCACAGTGCTCCATTCCCTTATAAAGGGAGATTCTGAGGTGAAACGCACCGACAGAAAGGTGTGGCTACGAGTAGGAGCTGGAGAAAACTGGGACGAATGGGTAGACCGTTGTGTAAGTCTTGGCTACTATGGTTTAGAAAACCTTTCTTACATTCCAGGAGAGGTGGGAGCAAGTGCTGTGCAAAACATTGGTGCTTATGGTAAGGAGGTGGGCTCTTATATTGAGCAAGTCGAAGCAATTGATGTGGCAACGGGGAATCCAAGAGTATTTCAACGGGAGGAGTGCAACTACGGCTATCGCAGCAGCAGTTTCAAGCATGAGCTTCGTGGACAGTTTATTGTGACCTACGTTACTTATTGTCTAGACCTTCAATTCCAACCAAACTTGGACTATGGAGTCATTCGTAGTGAACTGCAACAGCGGAGCATGCAGACCGATACGTTGACGGCTCAAGCTTTGCGTAATTTGATTATTGATGTGCGTCGTAGTAAGTTGCCAGAGCCCTCTGAACTTGGCAGTGCTGGCTCTTTCTTCATGAATCCCATAGTCAGTGAGGAAATCTTTCAATCGTTGTTGAAAGAATATCCCGATATTCCTCATTATAAGGTAGGCAATGGGGTGAAGATACCTGCCGGCTGGCTGATTGAGCGGTGTGGATGGAAAGGCAAGTCGAAAGGCCCTGTGGGGGTATATAGTAAGCAAGCTCTCGTCCTAGTTAATCTAGGTGGAGCAAAGGGAACTGACGTCGTTGAATTGAGCGAAGCCATCTGTAAGGACGTGCAGAATCGTTTTGGGATTACAATTCAGCCCGAGGCAAACTTCATTTATTAATTGCCTTATGCCGAAACTTATATTTCTTGGTACTGGCACGAGCACTGGGGTGCCGCAAATCGGTTGCAACTGTGTTGTGTGCCAATCTACAGACTCAAAGGATAAGCGACTGCGAACCTCGGCCTTGTTCGAAACGGACAAAGGTGAACGCTTATTGATTGATTGTGGACCCGACTTTCGTGAGCAGATGCTTAAGTTGCCTTTTGCTCCCATTCAGTGGGTATTGTTAACGCATGAGCACTACGATCATGTTGGTGGACTTGATGATCTTCGTCCCTTCACTGCGCAGCAGTCCGTACCC
>CAVFOF010000196.1:0-4049 GCA_963623895.1 bacterium | reverse complement strand
GTCGAAGGCGGTAAGCGGCTATGCTGCCAACTTCTGGATCAACCGCTACACCGCACTTGACATCTCCAGATTGCTGCGCGACAAGACGTTGTCATTCGTTCAGATATCCGATATGTTCAACTTCTCATCACCAGCATATTTCAGCCGTTATGTATTGCACAATCTTGGTGTAAATCCGACGGAATACAGAAATTAGGGTTATCGAGATGTTTCTTCACCTCGATAAGGAATGCCCCCATTTTTTGATGAGAGAAGAGAAAAAATGAGTTTTTCCTTGGTCATGCGCTTGGCTTAGCGTATCTTTGTAATTCAAAATAAAAAACGTTATTTATAAGATACTATGACACTGATTAAATCCATCTCTGGTTTTCGCGGAACGATTGGTGGCCGTACGGGTGATACTTTAAACCCTGTGGACATTGCCAAGTCGGTTTCTGCTTTTGCATCACTGCGTGAGAACGTGGTTAGTCGTGCTTTCCGCCGTAAAATTGTGGTAGGCCGTGATGCCCGTATTTCGGGCGAAATGGTGAGCCATGTGGTGTGTGGCACGCTGATGGGTATGGGCTTTGATGTAGTGAACATCGGCCTGGCCTCAACGCCTACCACGGAATTGGCTGTGACAATGGAGCATGCTTGCGGTGGCATCATCATCACTGCAAGCCATAATCCTCGCCAATGGAATGCTTTGAAGTTTTTGAATGAGAAGGGTGAATTCCTCCCCCCCGCAGAAGCCTCAGAGGTGGTACGTTTAGCAAATAACTGCAACTTTGAGTTTGCCGACGTGGACAGCCTAGGTTGCTACACTAAGAACTTTAGCTACGACCAACGCCACATTGAGATGGTGAAGGAGTTGGAACTTGTAGACATCGAAGCCATTCGCCGTGCACACTTCACCGTGGCTATTGATACGGTGAACTCCGTGGGTGGCATTATCATCCCCAAACTGCTTGGTCAGCTTGGTGTAACGGAAGTGACGGGTTTGAACACGGAGCCTACTGGTAACTTTGCTCACAACCCCGAGCCCTTGAAGCAGAACTTGAGCGAGATTCGCAACTTGCTGCGTAAGGGTCGCCACGACATCGGTATCGTAGTTGACCCCGATGTAGACCGTTTGGCATTGGTTTGCGAGGATGGCACGATGTTTGGCGAAGAGAACACCTTGGTGGCTTGCGCCGACTACGTGCTGAAGCACACTCCTGGCCCCACGGTATCAAATCTTTCATCGAGCCGCGGTCTTCGCGACGTAACCGAGAAATATGGTTGCAACTACACGGCAGCTGCTGTGGGCGAGGTGAACGTGGTGACGAAGATGAAGGAAACGGGTGCTGTGCTTGGTGGCGAGGGCAATGGTGGTGTGATCTACCCTGCCGCTCACTCTGGCCGCGACGCTTTGGTGGGCATTGCACTCATCTTGACCTACTTGGCCAAGACGGGTATGCGCGCTAGCGAGCTTCGCAACTCATTGCCTCAATACTACATTGCTAAGAATCGCATCGACCTAGATCCCACTACCGACATCTTTGCTATCTTACAGAAGGTGAAGGAACTCTACAAGAACGAGCAGGTTACGGACATCGATGGTGTGAAGATTGACTTTGCCGACAAGTGGGTACACTTGCGCAAGAGCAACACGGAACCCATCATCCGCGTTTACTCGGAGGCTCACACCATGGAAGAGGCTGATGCACTTGGCAAGCAGATTATGGACATCGTCTATAACATGACACAACAGGATAAGGATAAATAAGTGTCCTCATTCTTCTCCATTGATACACCTATATATATATTATAAAGTAGTAAGATAAGCAAAAGCCTCACCCCTTGTTGGCTCTCTCGTGTGCATAGCACAAAGAGGGCAACCTAGGGTGAGGCTTTCCATTACCTTACATTCCCCTACTTCTCCACCCCATGAAAAAGAATCTTTTGCTTTTAGCACCCATGTTGTTGCCCACAGTGGTCTCGGCTCAAGGCCGTTACAACATTGTGTATATAATGACGGACGACCACACGGCGCAAATGATGAGTTGCTACGACAACCGCTTTGTGGAAACGCCCAACTTGGATCGCATTGCTAACGACGGTGTGCGCTTTGTGAACTCCTACGTAGCCAACTCGCTCTCTGGGCCTAGCCGCGCTTGTATGCTTACGGGTAAACACTCGCACAAGAACGGATTTACCAACAATGAGCATGGCATTTTCGACGGTTCGCAACAGACCATGCCGAAGTTGATGCAGAAAGCTGGCTACCAAACGGCTCTCATCGGTAAGTGGCACTTGGTGAGCCAACCCACGGGCTTCGACTACTACAACATTCTGCCAGCACAAGGCAACTACTACAACCCTGAGTTTATCAACATGGACGGCACGGAGACTACCGAGAAGGGCTACGTGACGAACTTGATTACGGACAAGGGCATCGACTGGATGGAGCATAAGCGCGACAAGAGCAAGCCTTTCATCCTCTTCCTTCACCACAAGGCTTGCCACCGCGACTGGCTTCCCGAACTGAAGTACTTGCGCGAATATGAGGACAAGACATTTGCGCTGCCCGAAAACTTCGACGACAACTACGAGGGTCGCCCCGCTGCTGCGTCTCAGGAGATGGAGATTGCGAACAACGACCACATGGACATCGTGTATGATACGAAGATGTACTACCCTGGAGCTAAGACTCGCTTGAGCGATGCTTACCTCAACATGATTGGCCGTTTGGACTCGAAAGACCGCTCTGAGTATGACTACTTCTACGACTCATTGGCCACCGACTTCAACCGCCGTCACCTCACGGGCAAGGCTTTGGCCGAGTTTAAGTACCAACGCTACATGCGCGACTACGCCAAGGTGCTCAAGACGCTCGACGACAATATTGGTCGCACGCTCGACTATTTGAAGCAATCGGGCTTGCTCGACTCTACGCTCGTGGTCTACACCTCCGACCAAGGCTTCTATATGGGCGAACACGGATGGTTCGACAAGCGATTTATGTATGAAGAGTCGCTCAACACCCCACTCGTGATGCGTCTGCCCAAGGGGCTCAACGCAAAGGGCGACATCAAGGAAATGGTGCAGAACATTGACTATGCACCCACGTTCTTGGAGATTGCTGGCGCTTCTGTGCCTTCCGACATTCAGGGCGAGTCGTTGCTCCCCTTGCTTGAAGGTAAGCACCCGAAGAATTGGCGACAGAGCGTCTACTACCACTACTACGAATACCCCGCCGAGCATAGCGTGAAGCGTCACTATGGTGTGCGCAGTTCGGATGGTTATAAACTCATCCACTTCTACAACGACATCAACGAGTGGGAACTCTTCAACCTCAACACCGACCCCCACGAGATGCACAACATCTACGGCCAAAAGGGCACGGAGAAGGTGACGAAACGCTTGATGAAGGAACTCGTACGCTTGCAGAAACAGTATGACGATCAAGACGCATTGAAGTTTAACGAAATGAAATAAAAGCACAAAGAAAGAGGGGGAGGCTAACTGAATGATTGGAAGCCTCTCCCCCTTTTCAGCTATAACAATCTACCCATGAGCTCAACCCGACGCATTGCTAAGAACACGCTCTACCTGTATCTGCGGATGCTGGTGCAGATGGCGGTGTCGCTGTTTACGGTGCGCATTGTGTTCAACGAACTAGGCATTGACAATTACGGCATCTACAACGTGGTGGGTGGCGTGATTGTCATTTTTAGTTTTCTGAGCAACGGCCTGAACGCAGCTTCGCGCCGATACCTCACTACCGAACTGGCCACGGGTACGCCACAGAGCAACCGCCACGTGTTTTCCCAATGCCAGCTGAGCCATTTTCTGCTCTGCCTCTTGCTAGTGGCGGTGGCCGAAACGGTGGGTTTGGCTTTAGTGATGCACGTGCTGCATCTGCCTCCCGAACGAATGGGAGCCGCCTTGTGGGTGTACCAATTCAGCGTGGCCTCAGCCGTGGTGGGAATTGTGCAAGCCCCCTACCAATCGCTGATTGTGGCTCACGAGCGGATGAACGTATTTGCCTATCTCAGCATTGTGGACGTGTTGGTACGCCTCGGTGT
>CAVFOF010000195.1:0-4094 GCA_963623895.1 bacterium | reverse complement strand
TTCCGTGCATAGGAATAAGAAGATAAAAGAACTCCGTCCGATATGGGAAAAAAGTCGGTGAGACCAACTAACTGCTTTGCATCATGTGGCAGCCTGATTTCTTTATGTAGTTCGAGTCGATGGTGGGAGCGATGCGTCCCCATTTTTGAGGTTTCCAAAAAATTTGTATAGTGTGTTCAACACCAAAATGCACCTAGCAAATTTTGCCCCATTGCAAAGAAAATGCTACATTTGCACAACTACATATCAAAACAGACCATCCATGAACATTAAACGTATATGCATCACCCTGTGCGCCGCTTGCGCCGTAAGCCTCAGCACATGGGCTCAAACCGCACGCCAAGTACTCGACCAAACCGCCAACAAACTACGCCACTGCGGAGGCATTGAGGCTAGTTTTGAGGGCACACAATTCAATGGGCTGCGCGAAGCTGGCACGGCCAACGGAAGCATCCAAGTGCAAGGCAACAAATTTAAAATCAGTTCGAGCAGCATGACCTCTTGGTACAACGGACGCACCCAATGGGTTATGCTTAACGGAAGCGATGAGGTAAACGTAAGCACCCCCACCAACGCCGAACTGCAACAAGTGAACCCCTACGCCTTCCTCAGCCTCTACAAGCAAGGCTACAACTTGAAAATAAATAGCACCACCTACAACGGCAAGGCTTGCCACGAAGTGCGCCTCGTGGCGCAAACTCACGGCAAGGATATTCAGCAAATGATCCTCGTAATCGACAAGCAAAGCTACATGCCCTACTCTATCCGTGTGAAAGACAACAAAGGCGACTGGGTGCGCATCCGCGTGAACAACATCAAAACGGGGCGAAAGTGGAACGATGCCAACTTCCAATTCAACTCGAAGCAGCACCCTGGCATTCAGGTAATCGACTTGCGATAGCCCTCACTCCTTATCTTTTCAAACAAAAAGTGGGCACTTGTTAGTTGCCCCTATAAACAAAACATCAAAGCATATCGACACTCACACTCCATGACTACTACAAACACTCCCGAAATACTCCCTTGCGTCATTCTAGGTTCAGGCCCTGCTGGCTACACCGCCGCCATCTATCTAGGCCGTGCTGGCATTAAGCCCATCGTCTATGAAGGACTGCAACCTGGTGGACAGCTCACCATCACTACCGAGGTGGAAAACTTTCCCGGATATCCTGAAGGCATCGATGCCAACGAACTGATGGACGGCATGCGCCAACAAGCCGAACGTTTCGGAGCAGAAATTCGCACCTCAACCGCCGTAAAAGTAGACCTATCTGAAGCCCCCTACACACTATGGCTCGACGACGACACCGAGGTGAAATGCCGCACACTGGTCATTGCCACTGGTGCATCGGCCAAATATTTGGGTTTGAGCGATGAAAAGAAGTATCAAGGGCAAGGCGTGAGTGCTTGCGCCACTTGCGACGGCTTCTTCTACCGTAAGAAAACGGTGGCCGTAGTGGGCGGTGGTGACACGGCTTGCGAGGAGGCCACTTATTTGGCAGGATTGGCCAACAAGGTTTACCTCATTGTGCGCAAGCCCTACTTGCGCGCCTCGAAAGCCATGCAAGACCGCGTGATGGAGAACCCCAAGATTGAAGTGCTCTTCGAAACGAACACCATTGGGCTCTTTGGCGAGAACGGCGTGGAAGGTGCGCACGTGGCCTACCGCAAAGGCGAGGCCGACGAGCGCAGCTACGACATTGCCATCGATGGTTTCTTCCTGGCCATTGGCCACAAGCCCAACAGCGACTTGTTTAAGCCTTGGGTGAAAACTGACGAAACAGGCTACATCCTGACCGAAGGCGACTCTCCTCGCACTGGCGTGCCAGGCGTATTTGCCGCAGGCGACGTGGCCGACCCTCACTATCGCCAAGCTATCACGGCTGCCGCTAGCGGATGCAAAGCGGGCATCGAGGTAGACCGATTCTTAAAAGAAAACTAATTAACGAGACTGCCACACACCGCTACGAGCATGTGTGTGGCAGTATTTTCACCTTATGGAGCGTCACCCTCTCACCCCTTTTCTGCCACCCAATGCGCGCATCTTGATGTTGGGCAGTTTTCCCCCACCGCAGAAAAGGTGGTCCATCCACTTCTACTACCCCAACATGCAAAACGACATGTGGCGCATCTTTGGCCTCATCTTCTTCGGCAACAAAGACCACTTCGTGGATTTGGAGGCTAAACGCTTTAACAAACCCCTACTCGAGGAATTTCTCAAAGAAAATGGGGTAGCTCTCTACGACACTGCAAGTGCCGTAAATCGCTTGCAAGACAATGCGTCGGATAAGTTTTTGGAAGTGATAGAATCCACCGATGTGGAATCACTTCTACAAAAGTTGCCCCTCTGCCAAGCCATCGTCACCACAGGACAGAAGGCGGCCGACACGCTCTGCGAATTATTCCAACTCACACCACCGAAAGTGGGCGAAAGCGTAACTTTCTGCCATCAGGGCAAAGAGATGCGCCTCTATCGTATGCCTAGCAGCAGCCGAGCCTATCCCTTACGGCTCGAGAAGAAGGCCGAAGCCTACCAAGCGATGCTGCAATGCGAAGGGCTTCTTTAATTATCCTTTCTTCTCAACCCTCTCATGAAACATTTGTTTACACCTATATATATAGGAGTGGCAAGCCTAGCCGTAATACTAGGCTTTTGCCAGTGTGGCAGTAAGAAGGACATCATCAAAAACAACTACGAACTGAGCAAGGGCTACGACGGCATCGACGTGTCGCACCACAATGGTGACATCAACTGGAAGGAGGTGCGCAAAAGCCGCAACATACAGTTTGTCTACGTGAAAGCGACCCAAGGCAAAGGCTACGTCGACAGTAAGTATTTTGAAAACATGCGCGAGGCTCACAAGCAGAAACTCAAAGTGGGCATCTACCACTACTTCACCTCGCGAGCCTCAGCCACCGAGCAGTTCAATTGGTTTCGGAAACAAGCCAACCTGACGTGGCAAGACCTCGTGCCCGTGGTCGACGTGGAAGAGATGAAAGGTTGGCGCAGCAAAGAGCAACTGCAAGACAGTCTCATGGTGTTTGTGCGTCTCGTGAAGAAGCACTATGGAAAACCGCCCGTAATCTACACCTCGCAAAACTTCTACAACACCAATCTTGCTCCGCGCTTCAACAAACTCTACCTTTTTATTGCTGCCTACCGCCGCACACCTCCCCAAATAGAGGGCGCAACGTATGACATTTGGCAGTATACCGACGTGGGACGCGTGCCAGGCATCAAGGGATGGGTAGACCTTAGCCGACTGTCAGCTAAAATGAAAGTAAAAAAAATTTTACTTAAATAATCATTACTTCCTACTGAATATCAGTTAGTTATAATTATCTTTCGTTTATAATAGAGAAAAACTTTATCTGCCAACCTATATTTTTCTTATTTCTTCGTAAAAGTTTGGCACGGTGGTTGCTTAATAGAGAGTGTTCCGCTAAAAAAGCAAGATAGCGGGGCTGAGAAAACAAAATTTGAATAATAAATAAGAAATAAAAAAATACAATCATGGGAAAGATTATAGGTATTGACTTAGGTACGACTAACAGCTGCGTATCCGTATTCGAAGGTAACGAACCTACTGTAATTGCCAACAGCGAAGGCAAGCGCACCACTCCTTCAGTGGTAGCATTCGTAGAAGGCGGCGAACGCAAAGTGGGCGACCCCGCTAAGCGTCAGGCCGTAACCAACCCCTTGCGCACCATCTACTCTATCAAGCGCTTCATGGGTGAAAACTATGACCAAGTGCAGAAGGAAATTGCTCGCATGCCCTACAAAGTGGTTCGTGGCGAAAACAGCACTGCCCGCGTAGAGGTGGACGGCCGTCAGTACACTCCTCAAGAAATTTCGGCTATGGTGCTTCAGAAAATGAAGAAGACTGCTGAGGACTACCTCGGACAGGAAGTAACCGAAGCCGTAATCACCGTGCCCGCTTACTTCTCCGACTCACAACGTCAAGCCACTAAAGAGGCTGGTCAAATTGCAGGTCTTGAAGTGAAGCGTATCGTAAACGAACCTACTGCAGCCGCTCTGGCCTATGGTATCGACAAGGCCAACAAGGACATGAAGATTGCCGTGTTCGACCTCG
>CAVFOF010000194.1:1660-4133 GCA_963623895.1 bacterium | reverse complement strand
TCTCCGCCCACACGAAGGTGGTGGCTTGCGCCTCGTCGCTGACGGCGGTGAAGGTCCCATCGGCATAGTGTAAGTACAATCCAGCATCGTTCTTCAGCACGACGGAGATGGTGCTCGTGCTTGCTGAGGTGCTTTCGTCCGTGGTGGTAGTTGTGGTGAATGTGATAGTCCACTTATAGCCCGTGCCAGTGGGCGTGCCATTGGCTACCGTGGGAGACTGCACTGCGCCAGCCGAAGGGGCGTAAAGCACAGTGCGGCCCATGCCGCTGAACTGGAAGTAGGCGGTCTGCGTAGAGGTGGTAGTGGTTGTTGCTGCATCCTCAGCGGGGTAGGGGGTTGAAAACGCAAAAGCCGCCGTCGGGGAGAGGGCGGTTATTAGCGTGCAGAAAATGAACTTATGTATCAACGAACTGATTGTACGTCTCATATCAAAAATGTGTGTGGAGATTACAATAGAAAATGGGGGAAAAGCAATCAAGTGGTCGTTTATGATTCAACTGACCACTTGAGGCCCTATCAAGTTTATTCGGATTGTGCAATAAAGTAGACGGTGCGGTTGTACACCTGCGTTTGTGTATCGTTCACTTTGATGTAGATGGTTATCTTCATCGAGGCTCGCCCCGTGTTGCCGCTCAGTGTGCCTAGTATTTCGCCCGTGGTGCTATCCACGTGGGGCGGTGTACTGAAAATGCCGCTAGGGTCGTTCACGTCGGGTTCGGAGTAGCTCTCTACCTTGCTCACGTCGTTCAGCATAAACCATTGGGTGGGGTCGTCGCGGTCGGCGTACTTATAGATGTGGGGGATGAGTTGAAAATCGCCCGACCCCACGAAAGTGGCATAGTATTCTTCATTGTGTTTGGTCATGGAGAAGGGCGGATACCCACCGATGGGGGGATAGAAGAAGGCCTCGAGGTCGAACACATAGTCGGTCAAGGCAATGGGCACGATGACGTAACTGTTGCGGGGCAGGTCGTTGTTGCTAGCTCCCGTGCGGTTGATGAGGGCATGGCGCACGTCTTCGGTCCAGGTCGTGCCATCGCTGCTCAAACGATTCATCTGGATAGTCAGCGGATAGCGACCAGTGGTGTGGCTGCTTTGGCTCTCGTTGAAATAGGTGTCGGGCAGCGTGACCGTTTTGTTGTCGTCGTCGGTTCCTATTTCTTGAGGATTGTCGCCGCAATCGTAGTAGACTACGGCCGTGGTGTCGTGAGCTGCGGCATCGGGCCATTCCACGAGCACGTTCTCGTTGTCATCCTTTCGGGGAAAATAGTAGATGGGGGTATTGTCCTTGGTGAGGCTTCTCAGCGTTACTTTTTCTACCTTCACTGCGCTCGTGGTGTTGTTCGTAAACTGGAAGCGCATCTTCGATAGTTGGCGATAGAGTTGTAGGTCGATAGTTACATCGTTGCTCACCTCGTGGCTTTCAATGTTGGTCATGGGGATGCCCGTAGAGGGGATGACGTAGTTGTTGAAGGCCGTGTTGGTGGTGGCACTTTCCGTGCCCATAGGCACGCTATTGCCCACGGTGAAGGTCAGCCCGTTGAAGGTCACGCTGGTCACCGTGCCGTCGCCCTCGTTCTCAGTGGTGGTCTCGGGCTCGAGGTTGGCAAAGTTATAAAAGGTGTACGTGCCATTCTGCGTGGTGATGTAGGCCACCATCTCGCGTTCCGACTCTGTGCCGCTGCTAGGCTCTACCTTATAGATGTTTTCCACCTTCCCCTCCTTTGTCATCACCACATAGGCGCATTTCATCATCTCGTTGTCGGTGGCGTGAAGGTCGTTCCAAGTGGCGCGAGTGCCCATGTCGAGGTTCGACGTGCCAATGGCTAGCTGCACGTGTGAGTATCCCTCCTTCGGGTGGTTGCCATCGTTGCCTAATGCCTCGTCGCTACACCCGCTCAAGGTGGCGGTGGCAACAAGCAAGCTGCCCAACAGGTGAACCATGGCTTGTAGGGGAAGAGTACGTTCTATTTGTTCCATGAGGTGGGGGCTTATAGGAATTGTAATGCTTCTCTACATCTCGATTTCGTCCATCGTGATAGTGGACCATTGTTGCACGTTGAGCATGATGATGCCCAATGAGGTGATGCGGTTGATGTAGAGGCGATAGATGTTGTTGCGCACGATGCCATACTTCATCGGTACGTTGCCTGCCGTGTTGTTGGGGTCGGTATGGCGGATGCCGTAGTAGTAGGTCTTTGCACTATATCGTGTGGTTTTAGTGGTCGCATTGTAGGTGCCGTAGTAGCCTTTCACCATTATGCCCGTGGCAAAGAGCGATCTCAAACTGTTGGGCGTAAGGGTGTTCTCGTTGGCATAGGTCAGAATGTAGTAGTTGTTGCCTTTGTAGGTGTTGGTTGCATCCGTGGCCTTTACGGCTTGTTCCGTCAGGTTGCCGCTTAGTGCGTCGGCATAGGGATTTTGGTAGGTTAGTTCGCTCACGGCGGTCAGTCCTTTTTGCGTAGTCCAGGGG
>CAVFOF010000194.1:0-1629 GCA_963623895.1 bacterium | reverse complement strand
GTCCAGGGGTCGAGCACGTAGTTGCTGGCGTTGCCCGTGATATTGTCTGTGGTCTCCTTACCGAGGTAGTTAAGTCCCGTGCCGTCGTAGTAGTTCGACACGCATTTCAGCAGTCGCGTGCCGCTTTCAGCTAGGTTGAAAGGAGTCACCGAGGTGAGGATGAAGCGGTCGTTGGTGTCGACGTAGCTGCTAGCGTCTTTCACGGTGTAGGTGTAGCCTGTTACGCTCTGAGAGCTGCCGTCGGCTAGCGTAATCTGCTCCGTAGTGAGTGCGCTGTTGTTGTTGGTGTTTCCTGGTGAAAAGTCGATGCGGGCTGCCAGTCGTTCCACGCTCACATTAAAGCGTACGGGGTTATCGACGCCACCAATTTCGCTGCTTATGTTCAGGCTAGCATCTTCGGCCGAGGCCATCACGAAGTGGGTGGCCGTGGTGGGGTCGTCGGCGTCGCTTTGTGTGTAGATGTCGGTTTCTATCTCGTTGCGCACCTCTTCTAGTGTTTTCCCCTCAAATCGGGTGCAGTCGCCGAGATTGCACACCACGAGAATGTGGTAGGTGCGGGGGGAAATCGATTGGTCGCTATGTAGTATTTCGCTGCGGTAGTAGGTGGTGCCGTTTTCGGTCACTTTATTTATTTGTGGCGCATAGAGTGCATGTTCTATGCGGGTGTTTGCGTCGCCGTTAATGCCTTTTGCGTCGGTGTAGAGCAGTAGGGTGGCATTAGTCACGGTTCTCTCTCGTTCATATCCCCATTCCGTTCCGTCGCCCGTCTCTCCTGCTTGAGGGCCGCGTAGGTTATGTGTTTGTTTGTTCTGTTCGTTGATGCTTAGTTCAAAGTACAGTCCACGCTTTTCTATATTTTCTGTGTTCCCATCTTCAGTCCCCTCTCCACTGCATGCTGAAAAAGTCAGCACTGCCACGCAGAGCCAACTCATCCATCGCAGCCAAACGGCCTTATGTAGGTGTTTGTTTAGGAACATATTCTTAAAGGATCTAACCGTCTCTTTCTAGCTCACTTCTTTTCTTTTCTTCTAGTGAGGCTGGTGTGATGTGCGTATTGCAGAACCTGCATACATAGAAAAGAGAGTAATGTGCTCAACAGCAAAGGAGCAAATCACACTCTTATATCTTTTACCTTTTACGACAACGACAGACAACGACTGACAATCTCTTTTTTAGGGCGAAGCCTTATTGTCTCTTATTGTCGTTATATTTTACGACAACGACCGACAACGATAGACAATCTTTTTTGTTAGTGCGAGACCTTATTGTCGTTAAAATTTCAAGACAAAGGTTGGCAATCTCTATTGTCGTCAAATTGTCGTTTATTCAGCGGAGCATAAAGAAAGGGGAGCGGAGAGGTTCATCATCATCTCTCCTCTCCCCCATTTACATTACCCTTTAGCTAAGATAGGCTTAGAAGTCGATACCGTTTTCACGTACAGCCCAGTCCATAATCTCGATGGTAGTCTGCAAGTAGTACTTAGTCTCGTCATCGGGACTGTTAGGAATTTCAGGCACAGTGGGGTCACCAGGAGCAGAGAAGGAATTCACTGTCATCTTGTACCAGTTGTTACGTACAATACCGTAGCGACCTAGGAATTCTTTGTCGTATTTATTAGCGTCAGTATT
>CAVFOF010000193.1:3465-4135 GCA_963623895.1 bacterium | reverse complement strand
GTGGAGAGCGATTTACCTAATTCTGTTGCGTAGCTTGCGAAAGAATGGTTCACTACGGGATTAGTGCCATCATCGATGGGAACGCTAGTTGCCCAGAATGAGCGGTGGTAGTCGGACGTGCTCCAGGTATCGATACCCAAGTCAGCACTATTCCAGCTAGCATCAATTTGCTTAGACACGGTGGATTTTCCATTTTCGTCGGCTAGACCCCATCCTTGGATGGTGGCATACACATCAACTGTCGTCAAAGTGGGGAGGTCACCAGGAGTTGTTGAAGCTTTATAGTAGGAAAGCGTTCCTACCTTGGTTTTATTACCCGTAAATTCAGTTGAAGTTGAACTAACACTGGTAGTAACCTTTGCGTCTACGCGTTCTACATAGATGTCTACGGGATTAGCCTTAGCATCGACACTAGTATTTTGCACATAGCCCACACAAGAAGTGGCATTCTTCACCACACCACCATCTAAGTAGACGGAGTTGGACATAACGAAATCTTTCGGACTGCCAGTAGCATCAGTATTATGGAACTTACCATCAGTGCAAGTAGCGCTAGTTAGTTCGGACAAATGCATTTCATCCTTTAATACACTAGCAGAAGAAGAAGTAAGGGTTTCAGGATTAATTATAGCGACAACTGAGGTTGGTTGTGTGTTCTTAACACCTTCAA
>CAVFOF010000193.1:0-3455 GCA_963623895.1 bacterium | reverse complement strand
GTTTTTTCTTCCACTGTCTGACCATGGTTTGTGCCATTAGCATCAATGCTGACAGTTTTGTCAATATAGTTTTTTGCGGATACCCCTTCAGAAACCTTCAAGCGGTAAGGGGTGCCGTCAGCATTGAAGAAATAGAAACGCACTTTGTTTATTGCGCTTTCAGCAGTAGTTCCATCCTCGTAAATTCCACCACCTTCAGTTTCAGTGTATTCGGCACGAATGCGGTGAGGAGCAGCAGAGGGAGAATTACCAACTGAATTAATTTTAATGGCCACATACGAGGTAGTACCTTCGTTATTGTTGCCGTTTGTTCCATCGATATTGTCATCGTTGGAGCAAGCACCTAAAGCTAAAGCTGTAAGGCAGAGCGGAGCATACTTAAATAGTTTCATCACTCAAAAGGTTTATTAGGGTTATATAAATATGTTAATTCATCCGAGTCATCCGAAGAGAGGAGTTAAGTTCGGACTTTTAACCTTTGCCTTTATATCAAATGTGGACAATGATAGAATTTATCACTAGGATAGAATTTATCACTAGGAACAATGATAGAAGGGCGGAGGCTGCTTTTTAGGAGTTAAGTGGCCAACCAAGCTCTGCGGGCGTTGGGGAGGAGTAATAGTGCACAAGGAGTGTTTTGGGGGGGTTGATAAATGATCGAGAGGTAAGTGTGACTGGTTGCTGTTCTTCAAATATATGAATGAATAGGTAAATTGTTTTGGTCATACCACCCCACCCCGTTGCAGAGATCGGATTAGCTGGTTGCTTTCGTTAGCATGGTTGCTTTCGTTAGCACATCGGAAATAAGAGCTGATTGGCATCTCACTTTCGACGGTGCAAAGATAGGGAGGAAAGCTCGAAAATGAATGGTAAATTCGTGCAGAGAAATTTACCATTCGCCATTTTTGGCCGTTTGTATACTGTTTGTATACTCGTTTTAAGCCCCTTGCTTGCAATCTGCATTTTACATTTTTAATTTTCAATCGTTAATTTTGGGGTGAAAGGTGCAAGCAAAGCGAAAAAAGTGCTTGTATACTTTTTCGATTTCGTATTTAGCTGATTATTAGAGTATTGCAGCAATGTTTGTATACTTTTTTCGAAGCATTTTTGGGGCGTTGTATACTCCGTGTATACCTTTTTATGCAAAAATCGTCTCAAAAAGTGGATTTTTTTTCAAAAAAAATAGTGATGTATACTTTGTGTATACTGCCTTGCCTTAGGCTAGGTTTCCCGATGAAAGCAGAAGTGACCATTCAGAGTTGACAATTGAAGAAATGACCCCAAAATTGTCAAAAAATTTTTTTTTGGGGGGGGCAACAAATTGGGGGCGACGCGTCCCCGCGTCGGCTTGGGGAAGAAACGCAAGTGGCAAACACAAAAAATGATACGCTAGGAGCTATAAGTTACTATAGCTTCTAGCGTTATCACTTGCGCCGACGCGGGGACGCGTCGCCCCCAATTTTTGGTAATTTTTTGCCAATTTCGTAGTTAGCTTAAAAGGGGGATTTTGCTGCCTTTGCGGTGCAAGCAATTAGTGCAAGCAACAGCAGTTGCTTGCACTAAACTTTCTGGTGGAGGGAATGTAGTAGGAATATTCCCCTATTACGGTATTGCTTACACTAAAGCATCTCGAGCGCACGATTTTCGGCCGCTTCCATCACTTCGCGCTCCCCTGGGCCTTTGTCGTTGATGCCTACGAGGTGGAGAATGCCGTGGATGATTACGCGGTGGAGTTCCTCGTCGTAGGGACGATGAAAGAGGTCGGCATTGGAGCGCACGGTGTCGAGACTGATGAAGAGGTCGCCGCTGAGGAGGTCGCCCTCGCAATAGTCGAAGGTGATGATGTCGGTGTAGTAGTCGTGTTGTAGGTACTGACGATTGACCTCAAGGATTTTTTCGTCGTCGCAAAACACGTAGGCCACTTCGCCCACGCGCTTGCCGTAGCTCGCTGCCACGCGGCGCACCCAAGCCGTGGTGTCGCGGTGGGAGATGGCGGGCATGGCCACATTGATTACATTATAGGATACCATTAAGCTTAAACTATAAAAATGGCGAGGAGAATAACCCAGGGGCATTCGTCCTCGCCATCTAACTAATTAAAAGTAACAAATGAAAAATATTCGGAGATTCTAAAAGTTGTCGAAGAGTGAGGGCTGCGCTGTGTTGGAGCCTAGCGTGCTACGCCCCAAGTGCTTGTAAGCCTGCTCTGTGACCTCACGGCCGCGAGGGGTGCGGCGAATGAAGCCCTCCTTAATGAGGAAAGGCTCGTAGACCTCCTCTACTGTGCCAGCATCTTCGCCAATGGCCGTGGCAATGGTGGTGACGCCCACGGGGCCGCCCTTAAACTTATCGATGATGGTGAGAAGAATTTTGTTGTCAATCTCGTCCAAACCATACTTATCGATGTTGAGTGCTTCGAGGGCGAAGGTGGCGATGGCCATGTCGATGCGCCCCGTGCCTTTCACTTGGGCAAAGTCGCGCACACGGCGAAGCAAGGCGTTGGCAATACGCGGCGTACCACGCGAACGCCCTGCAATTTCGGCTGCTGCGGCTGGTTCGATGGGCACTCGCAAGATGCTGGCCGATCGCTCAATGATGCGCTGTAGCGTGGCGGTGTCGTAGTATTCGAGGTGAAGGTTGATGCCGAAGCGTGCTCGCAAGGGGGCAGTGAGTAGTCCGCTGCGTGTGGTGGCTCCCACTAGGGTGAACGGACTGAGGTCTATCTGAATGCTGCGTGCAGCTGGGCCTTTATCAATCATGATGTCGATGCGATAATCCTCCATAGCCGAGTAGAGATATTCCTCTACTACGGGCGAAAGGCGGTGAATTTCATCGATAAACAGCACGTCGTTTGGCTCGAGGCTGGTGAGCAAACCTGCGAGGTCGCCAGGCTTGTCGAGCACAGGGCCAGAGGTGAGTTTGAACCCCACTCCCAGTTCGTTGGCAATGATGTTGGAAAGGGTGGTTTTGCCTAAGCCCGGAGGGCCATGAAGCAGGGTGTGGTCGAGGGGTTCGCCACGATATTTGGCTGCTTCAACGAAGATACGAAGATTTTCCACGACCTTGCGCTGCCCGCTAAAATCATCGAATTGCAGCGGACGTAGTGCGTTCTCGAAGTCGCGCTCCGAGGCCGTGGGCTTTGCTTGTTCGGCACGTATGTCAAAAGTGTCCTCACTCATTACAATGTGCAAAGATATTGATATTTGCCTAAAACCGCAACTATTGCCCCCCTTTTTTATAACAAACGACAATGCTTCTCACTGGGGGCTCGTCTAAATGATAGGTTTTCTGCTATTTTTATGACAATAACTGACAATAGGAGACAATCTCTTGTCCTCAAAATACACAAGAGGGAGGGGGATTTCTACTAGGCGAAGCTTATTGTCAGTTATTGTCGTAAAAAATCCGCATTGGGAAGTTAATACGGAAATTGTTTTGATTCGTTACTTATTAAT
>CAVFOF010000192.1:0-4147 GCA_963623895.1 bacterium | reverse complement strand
GTGGAAGGCAAAACTCTGACCATTGAATCCTGAACCCATCACCGCCAATAGAATTGACGAAGGACCAACTAGAGGCACCACGTGCAGCCCCTCGCGCTGAGCAATAGCCACAACATCGGCACCTGGATCGGCCACTGCTGGACAGCCTGCCTCGCTAATCACGCCCACCGATTCGCCCTGACGAAGAGGCTCAAGATACTGTGAGAAGCGAGCCACATCCGCATGCTTGCCCATGGGATAAAAGGTAAGTTCGTCTATGTTGATATTGCGATCCACTTGCTTTAAGAAACGACGCGCTGTGCGCACTTCCTCTACAATGAAATGGCGGATGCTTAGGATTACCTCCTTATTATAAGCAGGCAACACCTGAGACACTGGGGTGTCGCCCAAAGTAACGGGAATTAAATATAATGAAGCCATAATGATTTTGACGTAACATAGAGTAAAGACGAACAAACCTATCATAAAAAAGGAAGGGAACTGATTACCCTTCCCCCCCCCGTGGGTTGTGCCGTTTGAGGACGAGAGACGAGCCTACCCTAAGTTAGAATTTAGAAATGCTATTGTGTGAGATACTTGCTTTCTCTAAGCAATTGGTTGTAATCGTTATTGCGTAGCAAGGAGTCGATGCTTACCTTCGGGTGATGGTGCATGTAACTCTCGATTAATCGCATGCCTATCCATAATCCCACCCCACGTGAATGAGGATTTTGAAAATAAGGATGCGCATCACTCGACATCATAACTCGTCCCAATTGCACCGAATCGGCACTATTCCATAATGCCTTTTGACGCAACGATTGCCACACCTCCCGCTCATGCTTCACATACCACCGCTTGGTAGCGGGCTGAACGGCCGCAACATCTATGGGCGAAGCCCCCAATAGATGGGCAACTACCCACCCGATCTTGCCCTGATGGACAAGCCATTGACCGATGGTGGGTTTGTAGCCATTTGCCAACAATTGGTTCTGATAATTCAAGTAGAACATCAAGCAATCAGGCACAATGTGAGAAGGCTCCATCGTGGCACGTTGGTTCTCGTAGAAGCAGGATTTGTAAGGCGCATAGTCTGCACCCAAATACTTGTCCAAACTTATTCCTATTAAACTATCGCCCACCACAACACTTTGATTAAGAGCCGAATTTTGCGCATAGACCATGGGCACTACGAAGTGAGGATTGACAGCAGACAAACGGGCAAAGGCTTGATTCAGTTGCTGCTCATAAGGCGAGAGATCCTCAAACCTTTTGGCCACCTCCTCGCGAAGCTCAACCAACGTGCTATCTTGATAGTAAGCCCGAAGAGAGTCCTCAATGCCTTCTGCGTCAGCTGGCCCCAAACGGAGCACATCCTCAATCAAAGCACGAGTAAGACGCGGATGCTCCGTGTTCATTCGTTGCCAAAGGCTCACGCTACCCGTGTTGACATAATCGTCCACCAAGCGATCATATCGCACAATTCTTACCGAAGCATCATCCGCCCCATGGGCTAGGGTGCGGTCAAACTGGCACGATGCCACACAAAGTGTAAGCACGGCTAGCATAAGAGATGATAATATGTAAGTCGTCTTTTTCAATATTAGTAGGTTTCTGTCGCAAAATTAGGCATTATCTATCATATAGGCAAAGAACTGTATTTCTTTATTCCTTTAAGATAGTAAAGCAAGAGTAAGCTCTTTGGCATACGCTCAGGAATAGATGCACCATCGTTCACTGCCAATTGGCGATTACGCTGACGGTCGAAAACAAAGTCGGGACGCAGACGATGGTACTCCTTTCGGGCTTTCCGCACGGCTTTAAAGTTGGGAACATCGCCTGTGAGAAGAAACTTCAATGCGGCTACCCAATCGAGTAAAGTGCGTATGCGCATCACCGATTGCAGTTCGCTTTCGGGAAGGTTCTTATAGAGCATGAAGAGATTGTTGCGGAAGTTGAGAAACGTTTTTCGAGGATTGCCCGCATCAAGCGTGCCACCGCCTACATGATAGGCTACGCTCTGCGGCACACACACAATTTTTCGACCACGACTACGAAGTCGCCAACACAAGTCAATCTCCTCCATGTGGGCGAAGAAACGGCCGTCCAATCCTCCACTTTGTTCCCAATCAGCCTTACGTATCAACAAGGCCGCTCCAGTGCCCCACAACAAGGAGCATACGTCGTCGTATTGCCCCTTATCTTCTTCTACATCAGCAAAGATTCGGCCTCGGCAAAAGGGGTAACCATAACGGTCGATGAAACCACCCGCCCCGCCTGCATACTCAAACATCTGCTTATTGCGCTGACTGAGCAATTTGGGCTGACAAGCGGCCACCTCGGGGTGTGCCTCCATATACGAAAGGAGTGGGCGAAGCCACCCTTCGGGCACCTCAACATCGGAGTTGAGCAACAGATAATAGGGAGCCTCTATCTGTTTCAACGCCTGATTATACCCCTCGGCAAAGCCATAATTCTGCGGTAAGGGCAGTTGCTCTACACCAGGAAACTCCTTCGTGAGCATATCGAGTGAACCATCCGTAGAACCATTATCGGCCACAATTACACAACCTTCGGGCTGCGAGCCTTTCACCACCGAGGGAAGGAAACGGCGCATCATGTCGCGTCCGTTCCAATTCAGTATCACCACGGCTATTTTGTCGGTCTTTATCATGCTGTTAGTCTTTCGCTATTAAGCAGTCCTTACTTTCTGAAAACTCGCCAAGCACGACTTGCGTCACACTATTGTCAGCCACTTGATGCTTGGGCGATTGCTGCACGCGAATGTAGTTGTCGGTAAATCCTTGCATCAACTCATCCTTGCGTGCATGCTCCCAAAGCACGGAGCGTTGGGTGTGTTGGAAACGAGCGTAATGAGCCAAACGTTTCTGCTCGGACAAGGCCAACAAACGCTGACTACGTTCGTGTTTGGTTTGGGGCGACACCACGTAGGGAATATCGAGTGCCTTCGTACCAGGACGCTCGCTATAACTGAACACATGGAGTTGGGAAATATCAAGTGACTGAATGAAGCGATAAGCTTCTTCAAAGTATTCATCCGTCTCGCCACGCATACCTACAATCACGTCCACCCCAATAAAAGCATCAGGCATGATTTGCTTAATGCGGCGAATTTTCTCGGCAAACAAGGCCGTGTCATAATGGCGATGCATCAGTTTGAGCACGGAGTCGCTACCGCTCTGCAAAGGAATATGAAAATGAGGCATGAAGGCTCGCGACTGCGCACAGAACTCAATGATTTCATCGGTCAGCAGATTGGGTTCAATGCTCGAGATGCGATACCGTTCTATTCCCTCCACAGCGTCCAAAGCTTTAATAAGTTGTAGAAAATTCTCTCCCGTAGAACGTCCGAAATCGCCCGTATTCACGCCCGTCAACACAATCTCTTTTCCACCATCGGCCGCCACCTGCTTAGCCTGTTCCACAAGCGAAGCTATAGAGCCATTGCGTGAGCGGCCACGAGCGATGGGGATGGTGCAATAGGTGCAATAGTAATTGCAACCATCCTGCACCTTCAAAAAGTAGCGAGTGCGGTCACCTCGGGAGCAGGATGGAACGAAGGTGCGAATATCCTTAGTGGGCACACTAATGGCTTCATGACAAGCATCCCCCTCCTCAAGCACGAGCTTTTGCGCCATGCGTTCTTCGATATAACGCAGCACTTCTCCTTTCTGCTCCATGCCAACGACCAAGTCTACGCCTGGAAATGTAGCAATCTCGCTAGCCATCAATTGGGCATAACATCCCATCACCACCACGAAGGCACCAGGATGCTCACGAGTGAAGCGGTGGATGGCCTGCCGACACTTATGGTCGGCTACATCAGTCACTGAGCAGGTGTTCACTATGCAGATGTCAGCCATTTCGCCCTTCTCCGCTGTTTTTACGCCCTGCCGCTCTAATTGATCACGCAATGAAGCGGTTTCCGCAAAGTTTAGCTTGCACCCCAACGTGTGGTAAGCAGCTTTCTTATTTTGTAATATTGACATACGTTGCTATATATTATAGGTGCAAAGTTACAAAGAAAAGCCGAAAACGCTTAAGCCATCGTCCTTGATAG
This sequence comes from bacterium, assembly GCA_963623895.1. GTDB lineage: Bacteria > Bacteroidota > Bacteroidia > Bacteroidales > Bacteroidaceae > Alloprevotella. Next base: position 87 of record CAVFOF010000192.1, on the reverse strand, counting down.
GCCATCATTGGCTCTTAATCCCGTCCTTCCTCTACTCGTTTAAAAGGTTCGCCTAGGGCTAGGAAGGAGGTTCGTACGCTCTAATTG
>CAVFOF010000191.1:960-4183 GCA_963623895.1 bacterium | reverse complement strand
TCTGAGCAGCTTTATTTGATTAGACTTCCGACACAGGGTTATGCATGTGTCCCTTGTTTCTTTCTAGCTTTGTTTCTTTCTAGCGTTTCTATTTGCGCCGACGCGGGGACGCGTCGCCCCCAATTTTGGGGTGTTTAAAGAAGATATTTTGCTAATTGATATATAGCAAATGACTAGCTTAAAGCATGCAGTATTGCCCCCTCATCTGCTCCTCACCTCAGCCAATATGCGCTGCAAGCGTTGCAGCACTTTGGGTTTCTCTTTCGCGATGTCGGTTTGTTCGTATTCGTTCTTTGAGAGGTCGAAGAGTTGAGCCGCAGGGCGGAAACCCGTTTCGATTTTCGGTCCCCAGGGGATCATGGCTGGGCCATCGGAAGGCGAGATATACTTGTAGTGCTGCGTGCGCAAGGTGAGGCTGCGGTTGGTGGTCATGCTGATGGCGTAGCGTCGGGGCCGATTGTCGTGACCTAGCCACACGCCCACGTGGTCTTGGCTATCGATGGCGTCGGTGGGCTGTAGTTGTGCCCCCACTAGGGCAGCTAGTGAGGCTGGAATGTCGATGAGCGAACCCAGAGCGTTGCTCGTTACGCCACTCTCTGCCCCCTTGGGCCAGTAGGCAATGAACGGCACGGCCGAACCGCCCTCGTAGGCACTATACTTGCCGCTGCGGTAGGGACCGCTCGGGCGATGTGAGCCGCATAGCTCAATGGCTTGGTCGGCATAGCCATCGTCGAGCACGGGGCCGTTGTCGCTCGTGATGAGGAGAAGCGTGTTTTTGTCGAGGCCACGTTTGCGTAAGGCCTCGGTGATTTGCCTCACCGTCCAGTCGAACTGCATGATGGCTTCGCCCCTCAGTCCCATTAGGCTCTTACCCCGGAAACGCTCGTGGGGCATGCGCGGCACGTGCACATCGTTGGTGCAGAGATACATGAAGAAGGGAGCAGAGCGGTGTGTGTCGATAAACTCAATGGCGTGAGCCGCAATGCTGTCGGCAATGTTCTCATCTTGCCATAAAGCCAGACCGCCCCCCTTCATGTAGCCAATGCGCGAAATGCCGTTGACGATACTTTGGTCGTGGCCGTGGCTAGGACGCAGTTTGGTGAGCAGTTCGGGGTGAGTGCGCCCCGTGGGTTCGCCCTCGAAGTTGCGCTGATAGCTCACGCTGATAGGAGCCGAGGCATCGTAGTTGGCCACCCGTCCGTTTTCGATAAATACACAAGGCACACGGTCGGCCGTGGCGGCCATGATGTAATGGTAGTCGAAGCCTAGGTCGCGAGGGGATTGGTCGAGTTCACCATTCCAGTCCTGCGCCGCCGTTTTCGAGCCAAGCCCGAGGTGCCACTTGCCAATGGCCGCTGTGGCATAGCCAGCCCGATGCATGAGGTCGGCTACGGTGCACTGCGTGGGTTGGATAATCATGCCCGCATTGCCCGCAGCCACATCGGTACCCGTGCGGCGGAAGGGGTATTCGCCCGTGAGTAGTCCGTAGCGAGAGGGTGTAGAAGTGGAGGCACAGGCGTGCATGTTGGTGAGACGCACACCATTTTCGGCCAAACTATCCACCGTGGGCGTAGCCACGCGTTGCGCACCATAGCATGAGAGGTCGCCGTAGCCCAAATCGTCGGCCACGATAAGGATGATATTCGGACGCTCTTGTTGCGCTGCGGCCAGTAAGGGGAGAGCTGAGAGCAGGGAAAGGAATTTCTTCTTCATAAATCTATAATCTGTTTCTATCTACTCCTTATATATATAAAGGAGTGGAGAGAGCCATTAGCGGTTCAAAATTACAAATAAAAATCTCACTCTGCACACATTCCCCCAAATAGTTCGTAACTTTGCAGCCATGTATCGAACTTTGCTATTTCTTCTCCTTTCTATATTCGTAGTCCTCGGCTCGCAAGCCCGCACGCTGCGCACCGACAGCATTATGCCTGAGGACTCCGTGGTGGTCGACACCCTTTCCGACCCCACCAGCGAGCAGCAATCCCTGCCACAGCGGCTCACGCAACTGCTCGACAACGACATCTTCGAGCGCACGCAAGTGGGCATTTACGTTTACGACCTCACGGCCGACAGCCTCGTGTTTGCCCATAATGAGCAGCAGTGCATGCGTCCCGCCTCGAACGAAAAACTCCTCACCGCCATCACGGCACTCAGCGACTTGGGTGTCGACTACAAACTGCGCACCCGCCTTTATGCCGACCCACTGCCCACCGACACCGATAGCGTCTACATTGGCCACATCTACATTCGCGCCGGCTACGACCCCTTGCTTGATGCCGACGACCTGCACGCTTTTGCCCAATCTCTCAAGCAGCGAGGCATTCGCCACCTAAGCAGCCCTGTCAGGCTCGACCTCAGCATGAAGGACACGAAGCGTATGGGATGGGGCTGGTGTTGGGACGACGATGAAGTGCCCACCACGCCCTTGCTCTATCGCAATGCCGACATTTTCGTGGAAAATCTGCGCCGCACGTTTCGAGCCGACAGCATCAGTTGGGACGGCACGGTGGAGGAGCGCACCATTCCCCACGATGCCCAATTGCTCTGCACCCGAACGCACACCATCGACCAAGTGTTGCTCCCTATGATGAAAAAGAGCAACAACTCGATGGCCGAGTCGCTCTTCTATCAACTAGCGGCTTACGGCGGGCAGCCTCATGCTGGGCGCAAGCAAGCCGTCAGCCACTACAATGCCCTCATCAGCCGCCTCGGTCTCACGCCCTCTCACTATCAGATAGCCGATGGTTCAGGCCTTTCGCTCTACAACTATGTCACGCCCGAACTCTTGGGCTGCGCTCTTCGCTACGCCTATGCTCACCCTGACATCTATCGCCACTTGCTCCCCTCGCTCCCCATTGCGGGGCAAGACGGTACTTTGCGCAAACGTCTTCGAGGCACTACGGCACAAGGTAACGTAAAAGCTAAAACGGGCACAGTGGAGGGCGTAAGCACGCTCTCTGGCTACTGCACCACTTCACAGGGAAATCTGCTTTGTTTTAGCATCATGAATCAAGGCATCCGCTACACTTCAACGGGGCGCAATTTCCAAGACCGTGTCTGCAAAGCTCTGACAAAATAAGAGCAAAAAGAGCACAAAATTGGGGGCGACGAGCAAAAAATTGGGGGCGACGCGTCCTCGCGTCGGCACTAGAAGAAAGTCAAGTAGAAACTCTATATATTTTTCTACTTCTTACACATCTTCTAGCGTCTCTTCTAGCAC
>CAVFOF010000191.1:0-899 GCA_963623895.1 bacterium | reverse complement strand
GAAGTAGAAAAATATAGAGTTTCTACTTGACTTTCTTCTAGCACCGACGCGAGGACGCGTCGCCCCCAATTTTTTGCTGAGTTTTGCGGCAATTTATATAAAAACAAGCTTTTTCCTTTGCTATGCACTCACCTTGCACTATCTTTTGATAAGATAGGCTGCGGCTCGGCCTAGCAAAGAAAAAAACAAGCTTTTTCCTTTGCTATGCACTCACCTTGCACTATCTTTGCACACAAAACATAAGAAACAGAAAAAGAAAATGGCACAAGAAGACGTTTTTAAGAAAATCGTGTCTCACTGCAAAGAGTACGGTTTCGTGTTCCCCTCAAGCGATGTTTACGATGGTTTAGCCGCTGTTTACGACTACGGTCAGAACGGTGTGGAACTGAAAAACAATATAAAGCAATATTGGTGGCAAAGCATGGTGCTACTCCACGAAAACATCGTGGGTATCGACTCCGCTATCTTTATGCACCCCACCATTTGGAAGGCTTCGGGACACGTTGACGCCTTCAACGACCCCCTCATCGATAACCGCGACTCGAAAAAGCGCTACCGCGCTGACGTGCTCATCGAAGACCAAATCGGTAAGTACGAGGAGAAAATCGAGAAGGAAGTGGCCAAAGGCCGCAAACGCTTCAAAGATAGCTTCAACGAGGAAGAGTTCCGCAGCACCAATGCTCGCGTGATAGAATATCAGCAAAAGCGCGACGCACTCCACGCTCGCTACGCCGCAGCAATGGAGAAGATGGACTTGGCCGAACTCAAGCAAATCATTGAGGACGAGGAGATTGTATGCCCTATTTCGGGCACACGCAACTGGACCGACGTGCGTCAGTTCAACCTCATGTTCAAAACCGAAGTGGGCTCTACTGCCGACGGCGCTAGCACCATCTACC
>CAVFOF010000190.1:0-4342 GCA_963623895.1 bacterium | reverse complement strand
TATCAACGCTGCTGTAGAAGCTATCAACTCTGCACTCGCTACCTTCAAGGCTAGCGTTATTAAAGCTCTTGTAAAAGAGAATGCCTACTTCTTAGGTTTTACTCCTTTTTCCCTTTTAAACGGTGAGGACGTGGTAAGTGTTGATTTGAACTTTAGTGTAGGAGAAGATCTCGCTGAGGTAAAAGCATTAGAGTTTGATTTGGCCTTCCCCTCTGATTGGGTAACAAATAATATGGTAGATGAAATTGCCAAAAATAGTAATCTCCCAGCACGTTTCTACACAGTGGCAGAGCCTGTAGATAATAGAGATGGTAGTTTCCACTTTGCATTGACGGCTAAAAACGCCAACTATTATTTCGGAGCAGAGAATCATGAAACAACCAAGGTGGCTAGCTTCAATTTATACAAAGACGGAGGAGGTACGGATGGAAGTTATTCCATTCCTTCGGGTAAGTATACTGTAGGCATTAAGAATATCAAGATCACAACGCCTAGTGGCAATACCTGTTCATTGCCCTCTTATACGGGTGACGTTTATGTAGGCAATTACCATTCGTTGGCTGGCGGCACGGTAGCTTTCCATGGAGACTATTCTGATGAAAAGACTGTTGCAATGCTGACTGCCTCAGTCGAAAATTGTAAGGAACAATTACGTTCTATTGATTTGACCGATGTATGTAAGTTTGTGAACGGAACAACGCTGAACGTAAGTCCCAACTCACTGATTTATACGGATAGCTATATTTATTTGGGTAATAACTACAATGTAGTAGCGAATGGTTTATGCAATAATTTAATCTTGGAAAATAGTGATTTTGATTGCCTGTATCCATTCAATGCCATTAATGCCTATTATTATCGTAAGTCCTCCAATCAGTATGGAACTATCTGTTTGCCCTTTGCTGTGAAAAGTGATGACATGGTGCAATATTATAAGTTGAGCAAGGTGGACACTGACGCAGGAATAATGGCCTTTAGCCCTGTGGATGAAGTGCTTGCAGGTGAACCTGCTGTCTGCTCGTTGACCTTCAAGGATAGTTACAATTATTCTAATCCGAAGACTGGAACATCATCATGGGTATATAATTGTTATTCATTAGATGTAAGAACAGAGAATGTAGCAATTGTTAGTTCTCCGAAGGTAGATGATAATGTGGATAGTTGGAATATGTATGGCACATTCACGGCAACCAATTGCGATGAAGGTTCTTACTTTATATCTGACAATCAATTCTGGAGAGCAGCATCTTCAAATATCACCCTTCCCGCTTTCCGTGCTCAGTTCATTCCCACTCAAAGCAGCCAAGCAAGATGTTTCCGCATTGAGATTGGTGACACAATCACTGGCATAGAGAGCCCAGAGGTGGAGGTTGATCCAAAGCGTGACCTCATCTTCGACCTGAATGGTCGTCTCCTCAGTGCTCCTGTTAAGGGACAAGTAAACATTATTAATGGTAAAAAAGTCTACGTAAAATGAAAACGAAATATCATGCACCACAAGCAACCATCGTGGCAATGACCATGGAGGGGTATATGTGCCAATCAGTAAACATAGGATACGGTGGCGATAAAAACACAGGAACCGCAGAATCCTCAGAGATGGAATTTGATGAGGATTATGGCTGGACTGATGTGCAAGATTATTAATTGTAGATCCTTCGGTCCAAACAACTTACTTTAAGGATTAAATACAACCGCCCTCTTGACTCTGGAGCTTATAACGAAGGAGCAAGAAGGGCGGTTGTTCTGTTTAGAGGTGAAATAATTTTACAAATTAGACCTTGATGTAGAATAATCACAATCGCTCAATTGGGAGAAACGTAGAAAACTTTGGCGGACGCTTTTCTATAAAAGTGTAAAGTTTTAGTTGAAATAGTAGAAACTTAATTGAGGCTAGTGAAAATAATTTACAAAAGGACTGATAGGCGAAAGAAAATGTGTAAATTTGTCGCGACTTCATATAGATGGAATAATAATTCTATAAAACCTTAAATAAGATGATGACACAAAAGAAGCGAAGAACATTACGCAGAATGCTTCTCGCTGCAGCCGTTATGATGGTGGCGGATTGTGGATTTGCCCAAAGCGAACAAGGCGTAAGTTTCTCCGTACAGCAGAATAAGTCTGCGCTCTCTTCCCTAGGTGTGGCTAGCCATTCGTTAGCAGATGGCGCATCGCTTACCATCGAATTTCAGAATGGTAAGGCCGTAGTGACTAATGGTACGTCAGTAGTAGCTTCCCTTCCTTGCAATAATGGAGGCGAACTCGTGGTGAAGCCCGTTTCCGCTTATTCAGGTTCGGGTACACTCAATTGCAGTGTGGGTGATGCTGGATATTCCACTTTGTATTCCCCTTTCCAGCTTACCGTGCCTACCGACTCGGAAGTGGAGGCGTATGCTCCTACTTATGAAGAAGGCAAACTCTTACTTACTGAGGCTACTCGTTTAGCTCCAGGCAGCGTGGTTGCTCCAGAAACTGGCATGATACTAAAAAACAAGGGTGATATAGCTTTTCAATTGTCGAATGCAGAGAGTGTGTCCGTGAATAGTGCGCTTAGCGGTTCCTCACTTCTTATTCCAACTCCATCGGTTAGTGGACAAACAATCTACACGCTAGGTCATGCTGTTGACGATAACACGCTGTTCGGCTTTTATCGCTATGTGGGCAGTACGCTTGCGGCAGGTAAGGCTTACTTGCAGACAACCGATGCACAAAGCAGTGCTTTGGCTTTTGTCCCCTTCTCGTTTGGCGATGACATTACGGGAATAGCCCATGACGCTACCTCTTCCTCTTCGCTCTTTAATGGAAAGCGCATCGAAAATGGCCAAGTGGTGATTTTTAAGAATGGTAAGAAGTATAATGTAAGCGGCAATCGCATTCATTAATTCAATAACACCTCATATTATATAGTAGATATGAAAAAGTCTTACATGTCGCCAGTATCGTTGGTCCTCGTGCTAGAGCCTACTTCCATGCTAGCTGCTTCTTTTGCTAATGACGCTTCACACGACACGGTGGAACAATATTCAGAAGAAAAGCAGTTTGATGCCGACTTTAATAACGAGGACGAATGGGAGTGGTAAGCACTCACGCCTCGCAACTTATAAGCATATATTTATCCCCTCTAAAATAAAAAAAAGACAAATTATAATAATGAAGAAAATCGTTCTCCTTATAGCTCTCGTCTTGAGTGGTGCTTCAATCAAGGCACAAACAGTGGACGTATATAATAATGGTAGTTTGGTAAACTCTTATACTAATGGAGGTTACAATAATTACAAGGTTGTGTTACGCGAAAGCACCACCTCGCCTGACGGCTCTTTCCCTGGTGATGGAGCAGAACACACTTTGGTCGACTTAGGTCTTTCGGTGAAATGGGCTGCTTGTAACGTGGGCGCAACCTCTCCCTATGAAGCAGGCGGTTACTACGCATGGGGCGAAACGACTACCAAAACTGTGTATAATTCTAGCACTAACACCTATTGCTCTTGTTCGGATGGTGCTGACTATTGCTTGAATGCAGCGCATTTTACCAAGTATAATAGTACGGACTCCTTGACCGTACTTGAAGCTGCTGATGATGCAGCTACCGTAAATTGGGGCGAAGGTTTCCGTATGCCTACTAAGGCTGAAGTGGAAGAACTGAAAGAAAATTGCACTTGGACTTGGGATTCCACTCATAAAGGTTATCTCGTAACGGCTAGCAATGGCAACAGCATCTTCTTGCCTGCTGCAGGTTTCTACGAGGGTCAAACGCTGACCAATCAGGGTACTTATGGTTGCTATTGGTTTAGCACGATTTATTCAAGCGATGCAAGCAGTGGGTATGGCCTCTTCTTTGGAAGTGGTTACAGCAATATCTATGGTAATAGCCGTTGCTATGGACGCAGCATCCGTGCGGTAGGCAATTAAACTGCAACAGAATAGTTGCATTGCAAGGTAAATATTCAAAAGGAAGTCTCTAGCTTAGGAGGCTTCCTTTTTTTACGAAAAGAGTGGATAGTTTGTTTCCTTTAATAAAAGAGATTGTCTTCTGTTGTCAGCTATTGTCGTAAAAAAAACTCTCCATCGCAATAGAATGACTATCATTTAGGGAGTCCTTAAAGAGTTGTATTTGTCGTTTGACATTGTTGTAACTATTTATGAAGCTATTTCTGAATATATAATTAGAAGAAAAAAATGGACGTTTAATTCGTTGTGTTCCATAGAGAAAAAGACGTTGTCTCAATTTGTTGACGAAAAAGTGAAGAAAAAAGTTGCGGATTTGCTTGCTAGTTTCAAAAATAGTCCGTACCTTTGCATCGCTTTTGAGAAAAAGAGGGGCGCTTAGCTCAGCTGGTTC
>CAVFOF010000189.1:0-4424 GCA_963623895.1 bacterium | reverse complement strand
TTGTATCATGCCGATGCGCTCATCGTTCTCATAGCGGTCGAGCATCTCCTTGCAGTAGCGGAAGAACGACTGCGTGGGCACGTCATCGTCCTCCATCACGATGCACTTGTCGGTGATGGAGAAAGCCCAACGTTGAGAAATAAACTCCGAAGGGTCGCATCCGTAGTTCTTTTCCTGATATTTGCGGTGTACGGTGCAAGGCCAGTCGATGTGTTCCACTATTTTGCGGCAGGCCTCAATGCCAGCTAGGTCGTGGTCGCCACGTGGCCCGTCTTGGTAGAGAAAAAGCTGGGTGGGTTGCGCTTTGCGCACTTCGGAAAACACCTTCTCGAGCAGCTGAGGGCGGTTGAAAAAGAGTATGAGAACGGAAATGTCCATAGGGCTGACTTTATGTTATTTTTTATATACTAAGGGCTAGAAACTTATTCCTCTTCAAGCGTTTCAGCGTAGAACACGGCGTGGCCTCCTCGTTTGTCTTCGGGCGGTAGCTCCATGTAGTTGCGATAGAGGTCGGTGAGGTAGGCATCGGGATTGGCTGGAGCACAAAATTCGGCATCTTCAAAGCGGATGCGCTGGGTGGGGAAGATGCTGTCGGTGCGGTGCATGATGCCGTAGCCGTTGTTGTTGAGCGTGTTCGAGGTATACTCGCCCTTCTTGTGGAGCAAGCAAGCCACATTCCATTGCAGTTTACACCAAGCTCGCTTGCAGCCGAAGTAGAAAAACTCGGCAAAGGAGCGCACGGAGTAGTAGTGCTGACTGCTCAAAATAGCGTTGGCTCGACAATAGCCCTTGGTGACGCGTTTGATGAAGCTTCGCGAGCAACTAGGGTAGGGCATCATCGGGAAAATGTCCACGTAGAGCCCCTTGCCGTAGGCTCGAGTGAAATCGTCGGCCGCTTCCACGAGGAAAGAGTTGCGATCGCGCACTTTATAGATGGGCATGCGCACGTTCGGGTCGGTGTCGGGCGTTTGAATGTAGAGGTGGGCGGGAAGTTCGCTCTGAGCCGCTTTCACAAATCGGGGTAGGTCGGCTAGCCGCATCGCAATGTCGATGTCGTCGTCCCAAGGGATGAACCCACCGTGGCGCACGGCTCCGAGAATGGTGCCCCCATCGAGCCAGTAGTCGATGTGATTGCGCTGGCAAATGGCGTCAATCTCTTTCAGAATGTCGAGTTGCTTGAGTTGCACGGAGCGGCGATGCTTTTCTAAATAAATGGCTAAAGGTTCGGTCATAGCGCAGTGCGGATTTATTTAGTCGGTCGTTTCACGTCAATCACCTGACCCGTGTAGTCAGCCATGAGGCAGCGCAACGTGGCCTCGGCCACCACCTCCGAGCGCAGCAGCGTGTCGTCGGGTTCTTGGCCAAAGTTTTTCACGCGCATGGGTGTCTTTGTGCGTTCGGGGTTGATGCAGTTGACGCGGATGCTCACAGCTTCCCACTCTTGCGCCACGGCTTGCACGAAATTGACGATAGCCGCCTTTGTCGACGAGTAGATGCTGTAGAATGCACGTCCACGCGTGTAGCTGCTCGAGGTGAAGAAGATGAGCTGACCGTGAGTCTGCTTCAAGTAGTCGTAGGCTTCGAGAGCCACGTTCACCGTGCCCATGTAGTTTGTCTGCACGGCCGCCTGAATGGTGCTGTAGTCCATGGCGCAGAGCGGCTCCTTGTTGAGCACACCAGCGGTGTTGATTACGAAGTCGATGCGTCCGTCCTCCTCTTCTGCCACCTGTTTCAAGGCCTTAGCCACGTCGGCTCGGCTGCCCACGTCAGTGCCCGTGAGTGAGCGTGAAAAACTGTGCACTCGTGTGCCAGCCGCCGTGAGTTGTTCGGCCACGTCCTTACCGATGCCGTAAGATCCGCCAAACACTACGGCCACTTTTCCCTTCAAAGCCTCGGCTTGCAGCGTTTCGGGAGCTTGCGAGCCGCGCAGTTGGAAGAGTTTGTCGAGCAAGAAGGTGTCCTCCTTGTAAGTGAGTTTCATGTTGCTCTCCTCTCCTGCCACGAGGTGAACGGCCACTTCGGGCATGTATTTCACCACCACGCCGCAGTCGTCGGTCACCTTAAACTTCGGGTCGCTCAGTGCGCGCTCGTAGGCCTCGGCAATCACGGAGAGCTTGAAGGCTTGCGGTGTCTGCCCGCGCTGTAGGCGGGAGCGGTCGGGGATGGCAGCAATGTGGTCGGCTTCGGCTTCGATGATGGTGTCGACGGCCGGCACGGTCACGTCGATGGCATCGTAGAGGTTGAGTGCCTCACACACATCGTTGATGATGCGTTGCGACACGAGGGGGCGCACGGCATCGTGGAAGATGAGGTTCACCTCCTCCGTCGAGTCCTTATAAGCGTTAATGGCCGAGAGGCTCGAGTCGTAGCGTTCCTTTCCGCCTTTGAGGATTTTCTTCACCTTTTTCCACCCGTTGCGCAACACGAGGTTCTCTACGTCGCCCACGTGTGCGGGGTTCGACACGATGGCTATTTCGTCGATGTGCGGGTTGTGTTCGAAGGTGTCGATGGTGTGTTCAATCACCATTTTTCCCGCCACCTTAAAGAACTGTTTAGGGGTGCTCAGCCCCAGGCGGCTGCCTACGCCGCCGGCCAGTATGATAGCAATGTTACGAGTCATTGACATGATGGGTTGTAGAATTGTGGGTTGAGTGCGGAGAAAAGGCTCCTCACTCATAGTGAGCAAAGGTAATAAATTCTGCTTTCATGCCGCTTGCTTTGCGTTGACATTTTTAAGGTTTTCGCAAAAATAGATTGAGCTTTGCAAATCTCTCGTAAAAAAAGCCTATCTTTACACCCAATAACAGCCTGCCGCCCTTTCGGCAGAGCCTCCCTCTAATCAAGCAATCCTCCTAGTAATGAAACATTTCCTTTCCCTACTGCTCGCCCTGCTCACCTTTTTGCCCGCCTCCCTCTGGGCTCTCGATGAGGCTCCGAAGCGGGAATTTCGCGGAGCGTGGATACAGATGATAAATGGCCAATTTCAAGGCATGAACCGCGACGAAATGCAGGCCAACCTCACCCATCAGCTCAACGTGTTGCAGCAGTGTGGCATCAACGCCATCATGTTCCAAGTGCGTGGCGAGGCCGATGCTATGTATGCCTCGCCCTACGAGCCGTGGAGCCGATTCCTGACGGGCAAGCAGGGCACAGCCCCCGCTCCTTATTGGGATCCGCTAGCGTGGATGGTCACCGAGTGTCATAAGCGTGGCATGGAACTGCACGCATGGATTAACCCCTTCCGAGCTAAGACGAAAACGACCCGCGAACTCTCTACCAAACATCCCTATGTGCTTCATCCCGAACGCTTCTTCGAGTATGACGGACTTTACCTCTTCGACCCGGGCATGGAGGTAAATCGCAGTTACATTTGTAAGATAGCCTCCGACATCGTGCGTCGCTACGATGTCGATGGTCTCCACATTGACGACTATTTCTATCCTTATCCCGTGGCTGGGTTGCCCATTCCCGACCAGCAAACCTATGAAACTCATCGCAACGGCATTGACAATATCGACGATTGGCGACGCTACAACGTCAACGTCTTTATTAAGCAGCTTCATGATAGCATTCGCAGCGTGAAGCCCTGGGTGAAATTTGGCGTCAGCCCCTTTGGCATCTACCACAACGACAAACCAGGCAGCAACATCCCTGGCTCGAAAACTAATGGCCTACAAAATTACGACAATCTCTATGCAGACGTGCTCTATTGGATAAATCAAGGGTGGGTAGACTACAACATTCCGCAGCTCTACTGGGAAATAGGCCACAAGGCTGCCGACTATGAAACTCTCATCAAATGGTGGAGTCGCTATGCTGGTGCTCGTCCGCTCTACATCGGTCAGGACGTAGAGCGCACCGTGCGTGCTGCCGACCTCAACAATCCCAACACCAACCAGATGCAAGCCAAGACCCACTTGCAGCGCACGTTGCGTGGCGTGCAGGGGAGTTGCCTGTGGTACTCGGCTGCCGTAGTGCGCAATGAGGGCAATTATGCCACGGTTTTGCAGAAGGTTTACAATACGCACCCCGCCTTGCAGCCGCTCTACCCCTTTATCGACGATAAAGCTCCAGGTAAGCCTCGCAAACTCAAAAAACTATGGATGCCCAACGGCTACTACCTCTTCTGGACCGCTCCCAAGGCGAACGACGAGATGGACAAGGCTCGCAGCTACGCCCTCTATCGCTTCCGCAAGGGCGAGAAGGTCGACTTGCAAAGTGCCAACCATCTCGTGGCCGTCACCTCCAACACGTGCTATCAGCTTCCCTACACCTCGGGTAAGGATAAATACGTCTACGTAGTCACGGCTTTAGACCGCTTACAAAACGAGTCGAAAGCCGTAAAGACTTCCGTAAAACTTTAACCACGTATTCAAGCATACAAGATAGGTGAAGACATAAAGCAAGCTCGCAAAGCCAACAAT
>CAVFOF010000188.1:0-4461 GCA_963623895.1 bacterium | reverse complement strand
GTGATGATGAGTCCCTTAGTGATGCCGGCATCCTTCAACTTACCATCGCGGATAGCCGATACCATCAAACCGTAAGGAATGCTCAACTCCTTCTTCTCGTCATCAGTGAGCGGACGGAGTGCAGCTCCCATAGCGTCGGTGTCGAGAGCCTGAACGGCAGAGGTTGTGCCCTGAATGCTACGCAGAGTAAGGGTAGCCGTGTGTTGTTTCTTGTCACGCAGATACGTAACAGTCACCTTATCGCCTGGACGATGGTTGGTAAGCAATTCCTGCAGCTCGCCAAATTTATCAATCTTCTTTCCGTCGACGGCCGTAATCACATCGCCTTCCTTCAAGCCAGCCTCAGCAGCTGCACCATCAGCACTTACTTCGGCCACATAGATACCATTAACCGTGCCGAGATCTACGGTTTTATCTTTTTCCTTCTGTTGGTCGATGTAGGTAGATACGTCTGTTCCAGAAATGCCGAGCAACGCACGCTGCACGGTGCCGTATTTGCGAAGGTCGTCTACCACCTTATTCATAATAGCCGTGGGGATGGCGAAACCATAACCTGAGAATGAACCCGTTTGAGAGTAGAGCATAGCATTGATGCCTACGAGTTCACCCTTTACGTTGACCAAAGCTCCACCTGAGTTGCCAGGATTAATGGCGGCATCAGTCTGGATGAAGCTATCAATGCTTCCCGCAGTGGCGTTTAGCGAACGAGCCTTAGCACTTACTATGCCAGCCGTAACGGTGGAAGTGAGGCTAAAAGGATTACCAATGGCAAGCACCCATTCACCCAACTTAAGATCAGAGGAACTGCCCACCTTGATAGCGGGGAGACCATTGGCTTCAATCTTGATGAGGGCAAGGTCGGTGGATTTGTCCGTACCGATAATGCGTGCCTTAAACTCACGATTGTCGTTGAGTTTAACGGTCATTTCGTCGGCATCTTCAACCACGTGGTTGTTGGTTACGATGTAACCATCTTCCGTGAGAATAACGCCCGAACCTGCGCCTTGGCGCTTAGGGGTTTGGATTTTACGTTGCTGGCTACCGCTTCCGCCATTGCCGCGACCGAAGAAATCGCCAAAGAAATCGTCGAAGCCGAAGGGGTCGGAGTATTGTATAGTTTGCGTTTTGCTATTGGTTGTTACCTTAATATATACCACGGAGTTGACTGCATTTTCTGCTGCGTAAGTCAGGTCTACGGGGTTGGAGGGTACTGCCGCATTGGCAGCGACTGGGCTCTGAAAACCTAAAGTGAGAGCTAATACCCACAAAGGAAGATATTTTTTTACCATATCGTGTTAGGTTATTAATTTTTCGAGGGCAAAAGTAGCAAATAACGTTGCAGACTGAATAATTTATCAAGTAAAAATGGTCTTTTATTCCTTTCTTTTAACACGAAGAGCAATTTCTACCATAGAAATTAGTAATTATAAGTGGGGAAGCAAGCTAATTTTACACTGCTATCTCAGAATTATTCGTTTCTATTGAGCTATGTCACAAATGCATCTAGTCCTTTCGTTTTTTGAGAACAACCTTCCCTTTCACTACATAACTTCATAACGAACTTAGAGAAATTCAGAAAAAAGACTTAAATCTTCCCTTTCTTCGTTTTTAAACGAAAAAAACTTCCAAGCGATAAAAAGGACGTTTTCCATTTATCGCTTGGAAGCACGATGAGGTGGTTAGAGCAATGTACTAAATCACCACTTTTCCACTCTTCATTATCTCCTTCGTTGAGCGAAGAGGCTTTTCTTTCACCTCAAAAGTGAAACTTTCGGAAGAGCCTTGCGCATCGATTTCCTTATATTCAGGACGTGCGCCCATCATTTGATCGAAAATGTCGGGCATGCGCACCACCTGCTGCAAGGTGGCCTTAAACTTTTGAGCGGGAATGGAGAAAGCCCCTGTTTGCTGAGGAGCCACCACATACTGATTCCACACTAAGGTGTAGTAGACGTTACGTCCCTCCCGTGTGCGCCCCGCTGTGGCCTCACGGTTGATATTGAGCTTTCGCAGCTTACACTTGCCCTTCACCTTAAAATCGGTGCTGCATTCTGCTTTAGCTATAGGAAGCGAGGAATAGAGTACCACCGACACAAGCATACTGTCGCCAGCATACACTTGCTCCCTATCGGGAACGATGCGAGCAAAGAGGGTGGCCTCATCTCTTGCAGCAAGCGGCAAAGCTAAGAGGAGAAGAAGGAGTAGAGAGAATAATTTCTTTGTCATTGCGTCCGTAGGTTATTCAGTGAGGGGAGTTTGCGGTTCATCTTGGTCAAGGTCGGCCAACCATGCTGTAGAATAGGCATCGGAAGGCATGCGCCAATCGCCACGCGGGCTGAGCGAACAACTACCCACCTTGGGACCATCGGGCAGACAAGAACGCTTAAACTGCTGACTGAAGAAGCGCCTGAAGAAGGTGCGCAACCATTTCAAGATGATTTCGGGAGCGAAAGCCGTGCCGTTGCCCGAACCATTAAAGGCTCGACAAGCCAATAGGTAGATTTTGTGAGGGCGGAAGCCGAAACGAAGCGTGTAGTAGAGGAAGAAGTCGTGCAGTTCGTAAGGCCCAACGAGGTCCTCGGTCACTTGCTTAATGTTTCCGTTTTCATCAGCAGGAATGAGTTCGGGACTGATTGGAGTGTCCACAATGTCAAGCAAAGTGGTGCGGCTCTGTTCATCGGCCATATTGCGTGCTGCCCAGCTCACAAGGTGTTTCACCAAAGTTTTGGGAATAGAGGCATTCACGCCATACATGCTCATGTGGTCGCCGTTATAGGTGGCCCAACCCAAGGCCAATTCGCTCAAGTCGCCCGTGCCCACTACGAAGCCGCCCATTTGTCCGGCCACGTCCATCAATATTTGAGTGCGTTCACGAGCTTGGGAATTTTCGTAAGTTAAATCGTGTACATCTTTATCATGGGCAATGTCAGCAAAGTGTTGCGTCACGGCAGCAGCTATGCTGATTTCGCGAATGGTCACACCTAGGCTCTTCATCAAGTTGATGGCATTGGTATACGTGCGGTCGGTGGTGCCGAAACCTGGCATCGTTACCCCCACAATGCCTCGGCGGTCACGGTCTAGCCTATCAAAAGCATGCACGGCCACCAAGAGAGCCAACGTAGAGTCGAGTCCGCCACTAATGCCTATCACCACTGTCTTAGCATGGGTGTGCTCCACCCGACGAGCTAGGGCTTCGCTCTGAATGCAAAGAATTTCCTCACAACGCTCATCGAGCGCATCGCCCTCGGGCACGAAGGGATGAGCGTCAACAAAACGGGTGAGCGAGAAGCGCACGTTGCTAGTATAGGGTTCTAGTTCAATCTCCCTTGAGGCGGGAGCTTGCAAATTATCCACCGCATTAGCAAAGGTGGTGTTGGTGCGACGCTCGGCACGAAGACGCTCTACATCGATTTCGCTGCACACGAGTTGCTCTCGCATGGCAAAACGATCGCCCTCGGCGAGCAACGTGCCATTTTCGGCGATAAAAGCACGTCCTGAGAACACGAGGTCTTGGGTGCTCTCTCCATAGCCACAACCAGCATAAACGTAGCCAGCCAACAATCTTGCACTTTGGTTCTGCACCAGGCTGCGCAAATAGGTAGCTTTACCAATGAGTTCGTTGCTTGCACTGAGATTAAAAATAATGTCTGCCCCCTGTAGCGCCAACTGGTTACTAGGCGGCGTAGGCGACCAAAGATCCTCGCAGATTTCCACGCCAAACGTGCAGTGGGAGGTGGAAAACAGGAGATTCTTACTTAGGGGCACGGTTTGGCCACAAAAGCGCAATTCCACTCCCTCACGCAACGCTTGCGAGGAGGTGAACCAACGTTTTTCGTAGAACTCCTTGTAATTGGGAATATACGTCTTAGGCACAAGGCCGTACACCTTGCCACGCTGAATGACTGCGGCACAATTGAAAAGCATGCTGTTATAGGCTATGGGCACACCCACCAACGCAACCACATTGAGATTGCGGCTAAACTCCATCAGCTTGAGCAACGAAGCTTCTGCCTCATCGAGCAACACTTGCTGCTGAAACAAATCCTGACAGGTATAGGCCGTAATGGCCAACTCGGGAAGGCAAAGAATTTCTACTCCCTGCCCTTCGGCCGAAGCCATCATGCTTTCAATTTGCTGTATATTATAAGCACAATCTGCCACCCGAACTAAAGGGATGGCAGCCGCCACTTTAATAAAACCGTTCTGCATACCTATATATAATAATATGTGTGCAAAAAAATGCACGCTACGTTAGCGGGAGAAAGCCGCCACGGAAATTCAGACAAAAATGGCTGTACCGTGATGTGATGAAACTCCGAGCTAAAAAAGATTTGAGCTCCAGCTATCCTCTGTAATCCGACCCTACGCAAGCGCATATCGGCACGCCATTAAATAACTGGTTGACTCGGTGTTCAGTTTATTATTGATGAGTATCCCAATCTAACCGGTACAGCCTAAATG
>CAVFOF010000187.1:0-4470 GCA_963623895.1 bacterium | reverse complement strand
AGCTGGGATAAACTCTTGATGGAAGAACCAATAAGCGTCGTGGTTTTTGGCGTTGGTAGTCCTAAAGACCAGAAAGAAAATGCTGGAGGTAAAAGCGGCAACGTGATGATGTAAAGGAGGTAACAAAGTGATAAAATAACAATAATGGCGAGCCGTGGGCTTGCGTAAAAGACAATACAGAACAATATGATTACAAAAGATAATTTGAAGAGTGCAGAAGTTCAAGTAAAGAACGCAACTGCTTGGTGCCAAATCGCTGAATAGTTACAAGAAACTCTCTGAATGTTAAATATGCTTATATTTAGTCGTAGGGCGGAAGCGAGCTAGCTTTAATGAGCAGAGCCGTAAACTGCAATTTATACAAGCAAATCTGCACGAGTGTAAGCAACAAGAAAATCCGCCTTATCATCGAGAAATTCCCCCTCTATAACTTTACATGTGCTTTTTGCTGTTGCTTGCACAAATTGCTTGCACTCCGTTGATTATCAATCGTTTCATTAGTGTAAGCAGCAATGTTTTCTGCTTGCACTAACCTTCACTTGCTTACACTGCCTCGCAGCGGAAAATATACGGTTTATGCAGTTTTTATGCAAAAGTGCAAGTTCTTCCCCACCAATGTAAGCAACAAATGTTGCTGCTTACACTAACAAAACAACTGATAATCAACGCAGTGCAAGCAGTTTGTGCAAGTAACAGTAAACATCCCTACTAAACTTTCAGGTGGTAGATTAACCCACAAATAGGGGCAACGCGTACCACGTCGGCGCAAGTAGCAACAAAACAAGGCCAACAAATAAAACTTAACAAATAATCCAAATCATCTACATTCCACCCCTCCTCTCCTATCATCCTCCCCTACCCGCCTAATAATAAAAACTAACCCCCTAATCGTCCCTCCCTACCCGCCTAATAATAAAAACTAGCGGCCTAGTAGCTGAACGGAAGAAGAGAAATATAGTTTCATGAATAGTAATGAAGAAAACGGAAGCAATTAGAAATCATTTCATCAGCGCAACCCATAGTCATCTATTGCCTCCCATTGTCAACTGAATTCCAAGTCATCTAAAATAGAAGTGAGAACTTTTCGTATACATCAACAATGAAATTCTATACAAAATGATAAAATTGTGAATTGTTGATTAAAATTAATAGCAATCTGTTTGCTTATCAGCGAGAAATGACTTATTTTTGTTGGCGATTGGTGAAAAACGAAAACGAATACATTATATTTTTAACACATATATGCTTATGAAAAAGCTTTACACACTTCTTACATTGTGCCTAGTGTCTATTCTGACCGCAGGCCTATCGTTCGCTCAGAAGGTGTTGACCTCTGTGGACGAATTAAGTAATAGCAAGGTCTATACCTTGGTTACTCCCCGTGCTACTCTTGCTGGCGGAAAGAGTGGTATATCTACCCCCACTGATAGCTTGGATGCTACAGACGCAAACCAACAATTTGCTATCTATAAAGGCGAAAAGGGTTATTACCTTTATTGCTTAGGTACTAATAATTTTATCAACTTTTCGGGGACATCAGTCTTCGAGAACTCAAAAGCTACAAGTTGCTATACTATTGAATATCTTTCTGCTGACACTTGTTTTGCAATCTACAATCTTGATAAGTCCTGCCGTTATAATTTCAATGGAGAAAGCAACTCTATTATGAACGAATGGGGAACAGCAACTAAAGGTAACACGGATGCTGGAAATAAGTTTGCCCTTACAGAAGTAGGCGACCTTGACGAAGCTACTGCAACCTCGATTGCTGGCCCCGTAGCTATCTTCGACAAATATACGCCAATTTCTCCTGTAAATGGAGTTGCTTCTATAGCCGACTTAAGCAACAATAAAGCATACTATATTTTTGCGAAGGATACAAACCGTGGTTTTTGGGGTTACGACGAAGCAAGCTCCACGGAGCACCTTACAGCTACGAGTGTTTCAAACACTCTTGTCAATAATAATTTAAAATTCGCTATTTTGAAGAGCGAAAGAGGTAATTACTATGTATACAGCATCGCTGCTAAGAAGTTTGTCACAAAGAGCGGTGATGGCACAGGTCTTTCTTCTTTCCCTATTGCCGACTCTACTCGTGTGATTACTGTGAATGAATCAGACGCAGCTCCTTTCGTGATTGCTATTGATGGTAGCCACATTGGCATTTCTCCTTATTACACTGCACTGGGAGGTATCATTAGCAACTGGCAAGACTTGAACGATGGTGGTAACCGCGTGGGCTTCGTTGATGCTGGCGAATTTGACCCCACTGAGGCGTTGGAATATATCGACGCTCAAGAAACGATGCTGATGACTGTGTCGCAAACCCCTGCCCTCGACAGCATTTGCGCTGCTATCCCCGATGTTGTGGAAGTAACGTTGAATAAGGCTATCGTTGATTTGCCCGCAGATACTAAGGTAATTGTACATGCCGTTTCTAGTTTCAGATATGAAGAAATAGAAGGTGCTGAGGTTACCGTGCAAAGAGATTCTATTAGCAATCGCAAACTCATCTTCACTATTGGCAATAAGGAAGCCTTCACAAAGGATGGTCAATACAGTCTCAGCATTGAGGAGGTAGTTGCTGAAGACGGCACGGTAGACGACGTAGAAGCAACGTTTATGGTAACAGGTATTGAGCCCGAAGTTCCGCAAAACACGTTCATCTACTCTTCAGTTACTCCCAATGAGACCACTCCAACAGCCGAATTAAGCTATATCACCATTACCTACCCTGCAATTGTAGGCTTTGTGAAGAATGACGAAGTTCTAGACGTGCTTGATGCTGACAGCAACGTAGTGGCGCAAGCTACCATCGATTTCGGTATGGAATGGGAAGATGTAGCCATCACGCTAATTAATCCTATCAACGAAAATGGCGTTTACACCATTACTATCCCCGAGGGAACAATCTACGATGAAAATGCTATAATGGAAGATGACGACACTTGGGATGTATCTGACTGCATCTACAACCCTGAGTTCACAATCAAAGTGCTTGTAGACACTAGCACGGGCATTAAGAAGGTTGAAGTGGTCAACGAAAAGAGTCGCATTTTCACGCTTGATGGTAAGAAGGTGAACAACACACTCAAGAAGGGCGTTTACATCGTAAACGGCAAGAAGGTGGTAAAATAAACCTTAGATAAATTAACAGAACTATCGTATAGCCGAATTATATTGAAGAAAGCCCAAGACGAGAATGCGTCTTGGGCTTTCTTAGATTACGTCCAAACTGTAGCACAATTCAGCACCTTACTAGGTTTCTAAAAGTTTGCACACATTCTATAAGCATGCCATAAAGATGGGATGACTTTTTGCAAACTAGCAAATTGCAAACCCAACCTTTCTATTGCTTGTATTTGTTACAAAAAGGTTAATAAAACCAATGCGGAATTTGCAAATACGCATTGAAAGCACTAACTTTGCACAAAGAAACAGGACAAGCTTACAAACAACCCGAGCGTTGCAAGCTTTTATTATTACTTACACTCACTCTAGAACTCAAATAAAGGAGCTATGTGGTTCTTAGCCTTTGACTGCCTTTGTGCACAACAAGACGAAGCAACCGATGGCTCTCAACTTATTAAACTTTAACCCCAATAACTACAATGGACTTTATTAAAGGACTTTGGACGGAGCAAATCAACGTTACCGACTTTGTGAAGCGTAACATCACTCCTTACGAGGGAGATGCCTCTTTCTTGGTTGGCCCCACCGACCGCACACGCAAACTTTGGAACATCTGCTTGCAGGCACTCGAAGAAGAGCGTACTAACGGCGGTGTGCGTTCGCTCGACCCCGACACCGTGTCAACCATCAGTTCACACAAGGCTGGCTATATCGATAAGGAGAACGAACTCATCGTGGGTCTTCAAACCGATGAATTGCTCAAGCGTGCCATCAAGCCCTTTGGCGGCATAAAGGTGGTGGAGAAGGCTTGCGCTCAGCAAGGTCAGCCCGTGAACGAGCACGTGAAGGACATCTTCACTCACTATCGTAAGACTCACAACGATGGCGTGTTCGACGTTTACACCGAAGAAATTCGTCGTTTCCGCTCTTTGGGCTTTCTCACTGGTCTGCCCGATAACTATGCCCGTGGCCGTGTGATTGGCGACTACCGCCGTTTGGCCGTTTACGGCATCGACCGCTTGATTGAGGCTAAAGAAGCCGACAAGCAAGCCATCGGTAGCCCCATGACCGACGAGCGCATCCGTTTGCGCGAGGAGGTGGCAGAGCAAATCAAAGCTTTGAAGGAGATGAAGGTGATGGGCGAATACTACGGCCTCGAGCTCGGCCGCCCCGCTCAAAACGCACAAGAAGCCGTGCAGTGGGTCTACATGGCCTACCTCGCTGCGGTGAAGGAGCAAGATGGTGCAGCTATGTCGTTGGGCAACGTTTCCTCATTCCTAGACATCTACATTGAGCACGACCTCAAGCACAACCTCATCGACGAGACCTTCGCACAGG
>CAVFOF010000186.1:0-4597 GCA_963623895.1 bacterium | reverse complement strand
CTGTCCGCTTTCCAGTTCTTGGCGAATGGGAAAGTTCTTTCCTCCGATGCGTCCGCCCACGCAGCGATTGCCCACTCCCGTGTGGATGGTATAGGCAAAGTCGAGCACGGTGGAGTGGGGCGGCAAGCGGTAGAGGTCGCCTTTGGGGGAGAAAACGTAGACATCTTGTTCCTTTAAATCGCTCGTAAGGCTTTGTGTGAGCAGCCCCTCGTTTCCCGTTTCAAGAGCTGATCGTATGTCGGCAAGCCAAGAGTCTACCCCTCCGCCGCTACTCTTTACGCCTTTGTATCGCCAGTGAGCGGCTAGACCGTGTTCGGCAATTTCGTCCATGCGTTCGGTACGAATTTGCACTTCCACCCACTTCTCCTCAGGCCCTTTTACAGTGATATGCAGACTTTCGTAACCATTGCTTTTAGGCACGGTGAGCCAGTCGCGCAAGCGCTTCAAGTTGCTCTCGTATTTATTGGTGATAAGCGAGAACACCTTCCAGCATTGTTCCTTCTCCTTGTTGAGTGGTGAGTCAAGAATAATGCGTATGGCAAAGAGGTCGTACACTCCATGAAAGCCGCATTGCTGCTTCTTCATCTTCTGCCAAATGGAGTGGATGCTTTTGGTGCGCCCTTTCATGTGGTAGCGCAACCCCTCGGCATCGAGCATTTGGCGAATAGGAGCTATGAACTGCTCGATGTAGGCATCGCGTGCCCGCTTCGTAGCGTTCAGGTTTTCCTTAATCATGTAGTAGGCATCGTGCTCTAGGTATTTTAGACTCAAATCCTCGAGTTCGCTTTTAAGTTTATAGAGTCCAAGTTTGTGAGCCAGTGGGGCATAGAGGTAAGCCGCTTCAGTGCTGATGCGTCGCTGCGCTTCCACATTCTCCACGTCCTTGATGTGGCGCATTGTGTTTACGCTGTCGGCAATGAGCATGAGAATGATGCGCATGTCGCCAGCTTGCGAAATGAGCAAGTTGCGGAAGTTGTCGGTGCGCATGGCTTCCGTTTTCACCTCGATGGCTTCTACTCGTAGAAAGCCCCGTAGGGTGTTGGCTACGTCTTTGCCGAAGAATTGTTCCACGAGTTTACACTGCTCAGTCTTTCGCACAACGGCTCTAAGCAAGTAGGCCGTAAGTGCATGTCCGCCTAACCCGATTTCCTCAATGGCTAGTAAAATAGATTGTAGAGCAAGGTTGATGCGGTTGAAGCCAAATTCATCACGAATGAGCGACTCGTTCGTCTGAATGCAGCTATCAATAAAGTCGGCCAATTGGTGTGCCTCGGTTGAGGAGGGGCGCATTTGCTCATGTCGATAGACAGCACAAAGCGTATGGATAAATTCGTTGTGCTCAGCTTCATTTCGTTTTAGTTCGCTCATAATGGTTATGTTTTTAAGTCGAGAACTTGTCTTTTTTCTATTGCGGCTCTAGATGCACTTCTATTATAATAGTAGGATGTAAACGCTTATTTCAGACAACCTATAATGTCGTGTACGTCGGCGATGTGGTGCTCGTCGAGCCAAGCGTTGATGCCATCAATTACCTTGATGGTAGTAGTAGGGTCGATGAAGTTGGCCGTACCAATCTCAATGGCCGTAGCCCCTGCCATCAGAAATTCTATCGCATCGGTGGCATTCATAATGCCTCCCAATCCTACAACGGGAATGTTTACGGCACGAGCCACTTGCCACACCATGCGTAGAGCCACTGGCTTAACGCAGGCACCGCTCAATCCGCCTGTTCCGATGCTTAGTCGCGATTTGCGCTTTTCGATGTCGATGCTCATGCCCATGAGCGTGTTGATGAGCGACACACTATCGGCTCCTTCTGCTTCAACGGCTTTTGCGATAGAGGCTATGTCGGTAACGTTGGGTGACAGTTTCACAATGAGTGTTTTGTGATAACGCTGTCTTACGGCTTTCACCACACTGGCAGCCCCTTCGCACGTTACGCCAAAGGCCATACCTCCATCTTTTACGTTGGGGCACGAGATGTTTAGCTCAATACCTGGAATGTGGTCAAGTTCATCGATGCGTGCGGCACATTCGGCATAGTCCTCGGGCGATGAACCTGAAACGTTTACCAACACGTTGCTCTTGATGTCTTTGAGCTGCGGGTAGATGTGTTGGCAAAAGTAGTCAACCCCTTTGTTTTGTAATCCCACACAATTGAGCATACCCGAGGGCGTTTCGGCCATACGGGGGTAGTCGTTGCCTTCGCGAGGGTGAAGGGTGGTGCCTTTCACAATAAAACCGCCAAGACGCTCTAGGTCGATAAAGTCGGCAAACTCTAGGCCGTAGCCAAAAGTACCCGATGCTGTCATTACGGGGTTTTTAAGACTTAATCCCCCTATATTTACGTTTAATTGAGCCATGATAATTTCTTCGTGTTAAATACGGGACCCTCTTTGCAAACGCATAGGTTGTGTCCGTCAGCCATTTTTTCCACGCAGCATAGGCAAGCACCTAGTCCGCATGCCATTAAGTTCTCAAGTGATACTTCGCAGGGAGTGTTCACCTCGTTCGCCCAACGAGCCACGGCCATCATCATGGGCTTAGGGCCGCAAGTCGACACTTGGTCGAACCGTTCCTGGTTTAGCACGCTGTGATTGGTGACAAAGCCTTTTTCGCCTTTCGAGGCATCCTCGGTGGTGATATACACGCGACCATATTGTTCAAACAAGTCGAGCTGCATCAAATCGTTGGCGGTGCGTCCTCCGAGCAAGAATACGGGCTCGCATCCTGCTTCATGAAGTTTTTTGCCAAAGTAGAGTAGTGGAGCCGTGCCTACGCCGCCGCCTACGAGCAACACTTTCTTTCCGCTTTCAGTTGGCAAGGTAAAACCATTGCCCAAGGGGAACAAACAGTTGATAAGGTCTCCTATCTTGCATTGTGCCAAGTGGCGTGTGCCTTCGCCTACTTCGTGAATGAGCAGCCAAAGTTGATTAGTGTTATAGTCCACAAAATTGACAGAGATGGGGCGGCGTAGAAAGGTGGTGGGGGAGTTCTTAACTTGGATTTCAATAAATTGCCCAGGGAAAATTTCGGGTAGTCCTCCCTCAGTTGGTTCGAGTTTTAGTAGAACGTAGTCCTTGCGTGGCACCTCCACCTGAGCCACTCGAAGGTCTTTGACGTATTTTTTCATTGTTACGATTGGTGCTTAGTCCTTATATAATGTATGATATTGCAAAAGTAGCAAAAACTTTTGAAAGGGTGGATAGGATTGTTTCTTTTCTCCCTTTGAAGTCTTATTTGTGACCATGCTTACTCGCTTCGTGTGTTGTTTCAACAAGAAAACGAAAGATACATCGTTTCCTTTCCGATAATAATGTCTATATTTGTCGGTGAAAAACGAAAGTTTATGTTTTAATAGGAATAAACAAATCGCTATGGAACGACATTTCGAAAAATACATACGCTTTGATTGGGCAATGAAGCGCCTCCTCCGCAATAAAGCTAACCATGCCGTGTTGGAGGGGCTGCTCTACTCCTTGATTGGTAAGAAGATGACTATTAAGCATTTTCTAGAGAGTGAGGGTAATCAAGAAGATATGCTCGATAAGTACAACCGAGTGGACATGCTAGCCGAGGATGAAGATGGCGAATTGATTATTGTGGAGATACAAAATAGCCACGAGATAACCTATTTCCATCGCATACTCTACGGTGTGTCGAAGGCTATTACGGAATACATCGATAAGGGCGACTCCTACGATAGAGTGCGTAAACTTTACTCAATCAATATCGTCTATTTTGAGTTAGGTCAAGGCAAAGACTACGTATATCACGGAAAGACCGAGTTTAAAGGCCTGCACGAGCCGCACGACTTGCTCAAATTGTCCTCACGTCAGAGCGAGAAATTTTTGGGCATTAAGGAAGAGAACTTGGAGCTACGGAAGGATGCTGGCGAAATCTTCCCCGAATACTACATTCTTCGTGTGAACGACTTCGACAAGGTGGCCACCACTCCGCTCGATGAATGGATAGAGTTCTTAAAATCGGGCAAAATCAGCGACACAACCCAAGCCGCAGGTTTAGCCGAAGCTCGTCAGCGACTTCGGGTAGACTCTCTGCGTGATAGCGATCGTCAGCATTATAATGCTTACATGGAGTCGGTGCGTCACATGCGTAGTCTTTTCGACACCACCCGCGATGATGGCTATTGCGAGGGTCGTGCCGAGGGACTTGCTCAAGGACTTGCTGAGGGCCGTGCAGAGGGCCGTGCCGAGGGCCGTGCTGAGGGTCGTGCTGAGGGTCGTGCCGAGGGCCGTGCCGAGGGCCGTGCTGAGGGTCGTGCCGAGGGCCGTGCTGAGGGATTGGAAGAAGGTATGGCCAAAGGACGAACTGAGGGTATGGCCGAGGGGCGCACAGCTCAGTCAATGAAGATTGCAAAACAATTGAAGGAAATGGGGATGCCCACCGAACAAATAGTGCAAGCAACAGGCTTGTCATTATCCGAAGTATTGAAAGCCTGATTTACTCAAGTCTCGGATTTAGAAATTGAGGTTAGGCTTGTTGTATAAAAAAGGCTTTTTGTATTTCCGTATAATGCGGAAATTGACCTCAAAATTGGGGGCGACGCGTCCCCGCGTCGGCGCAAGTAGAAACG
>CAVFOF010000185.1:0-4598 GCA_963623895.1 bacterium | reverse complement strand
GTCTACTATAGTACATAGGTAATAACGCTGATTTTCAATGTGCAAATATAACTAATTTGCAATTATCCAAGGATTTAAAACATCGAAATTTGCAATTATCCAAGGATTTAAATCGCTGAAAAATGTAATTATCCAAGGATTTAGGCTGATTAATGGGGGCGACGCAGCAACAAATTGGGGGCGACGCGTCCCCGCGTCGGCGCAAGTGGAAACTCAAAAAGAAACTCTTGAGGTTATAGTAATTATCATTATAGCTTCAAGAGTTTCTTCTTTTCTATTTGACTTTCTTCTTGCGCCGACGCGGGGACGCGTCGCCCCCAATTTTGGGGAGGTGATTTTCAGCGATATATGGAAATACTTAAAGCCTTTTTTAACCTCAAATTCTAAATCCGAAACTTGGGTTAGGTGGCTTACCTCGGCTAGTAGTATGTAGCTGCAAGTAGAGGATTACTTCTCGCTTTTTAGCAATTTATTGAAGCTTTCATTGAGTGCTGAGAAGCTGTTTTGCTTTAGTTGTCGGCGAGCCTCGCCCGTTGCGCTATAAGTGCGTAGACCCTTTGAGAACGTTTCTGTGTAGGTGTGGTCGTCTGTGTAGGTGCTTACCCACACTAAATCGGTCGTTTGATCTATGCCAGTACCCATTAGATCGTATGTGGAGGGGTAGATAATCTTTTCATTGGGATTGTATTTCAGTTCTACAAAGGTGGGACGTTTATTTGTCATTTGGGTGTAGAATCGTGCAGTCATTACGTAGTTTCCATTCTTGTCTTGCTCAAATTTCACCCCTTTTTCATTCACCCCTTTATTATTCTTTTCACTAAAGGTGTCATAGAGATTCATGAGTAGTTTTCGGTAGACTGTAGATTCCTTTTCTAGTTCGACGATGGGCTTACCTACTTCCCTGTAGTAGTAGGCATTCAGTAGGTGGCAGGCGATGTAGATGGCTTGTTTCTTTGTGAGCTGGGTGCCGTGATTTTCGCCTTTAGTGCAGTATTTTCTGAGGAAATAGGCTGTGCCCTTGTTTTGTGCGTCGCCAAAGGCGTCCTTAATGCAGATATATTGTACGCCGTCATTCTTTCCAAGCACTTCGTCGCCAAGGGCAAAGAAGGGTAGGTCGCCCGTTTCGGTCACCTTCTTGTCGAGGAGACGAGTGTAGCTCAATACGTCGGTCAGGCCATAGTTGTTGCCACGCTCCTCGAAGCTTTGGCCTGGCGTGTTGTCGGTGGTGTACACGAGGTTCTCCTCAAGCTGTGCTCCCGTCTTGTATTTCACCATATATTGTTGTTCGCTACAATTTCTTGATTTTTTTCCTTCGTAGAGCAAGATATGGGAGTCGCCCGCTTTATTTTCAAAGTTTTTGAAGTTCTTTTCGTTGTTGTCAAACTGTAGCCAAAGCGTTTGCTTCTCCGCTTCGTTGAAAAGGCCGCTGTTTTCAGGGAGGTCTCCATCTTCCTGTCTTTCGTTGTTATTCGAAAGTTCTAGGTTGTAGACGCGATAGTCGCCATTTCCTAGAAGCACTTTGCTATAGCCATAGTAGAAGGCGTTGAGGCGGGGATTCTCCTTAGAAAGTTCGCTTTTTAGGCTAGCGGCTACCGTTGTGTTGGCAATTTTGTCCCAAATGCCCAAGTCGCTCCACATGTAGTTTAGGTCGCGCACCTTCTCAGGGGTGAGTTCGCCGCTCTTCTTCGTGATTTCGCCAATGCCCATCACCGTTTCCTTATTGTAGATGCTGGGGTCGTGCATCACGCGTAGCACGTTGAAGTAGTTTTGCACCATGCGCTCTCCATCGCCCTGGTCTTTACAAAGCCCAGTGGGCAGATATAGGTCGCCACATTTGCTCTTGGTTAGCTTTTTATAGTTCGCCCCCGAACTGCCATAAGGTGTGAGTTGCAGGGTACACCAGTGACTTTTGCTCACCTTGGCTGCCTTTGAACAGGGGCGCACACACACCCAGTAGGCAGGGTCCTGCCCGTCTTTTTGCTGGCAAATCACGTCGCCAATCTGATAGAAAGGATCGTCCTTGGGCGCACCGTTATCGCCTACGGCCGAGGCGGGCACAAAGCGCAGTTGCTGCAGGTGGGGCAGTTGCTGCACGCTTACGTCGAGCGTGGCGTAGCAGTCGGCCTCGTTCTGCACCTTAAATTTCATTGTGCCCACGCCCTCCACTTGCCACGTGTCGTCGCTGACCTTAGCCTCTACTTTCGTCGAGGTCATACTGCGGTAGATGCGGTTGGCCTCTCCCACGCTGGTCGTGGCTACATAGCGCACATAGGGTTGCGCTGCATCCACTATTTCGCCTAGTGTAGGCTCCACGGTAAATGCCTTCTCGTCCCAATTATCGGGTAGCGAGTCGAGCTCAGCCGTCACGCCTAGCAGGCTCTGCAGGGCATCATACTTCTTTGCTTGTTGCTGGGTGTAGATCTCGGTGGTCGTTGAGTCGGTGCTGCCGCCATTGCCTCCATCCGCCAAGTCGTTGTCGCGACAGGCCGAAAGTGTGAGGCTTAGTCCAGTTAGCAATAGTCCGACAAAGGCAAAGCTAATCGTGCTTTTCTTCATAAGTTGTAAGTGCATAATACGTTTATGTTTTAAATGATTTTTTAACCTGAATACCCCGTAAGTAGGGTTTCAGTGTGCAAATATAGCTAATTCTATTAATAATCAAGGGGGGATGGTGGAATTTTATAAAGGAAGCAAAGGTCTGCCTCTGAAATCATCTTGCCCACGATGTTAACGTTGGAGTCATCATCGTGGGCAAGGCGATATCTTTTAAAAGAAACTTCCCCCAGTTAGAGCCATTCCTGGGCACGGGGAAGTGCGTATCTTCTAGTAGTAAGATACGCATTTTGAGGCAAAGTTACTGTTTTTCTTAAAGTAAACCACATTTCTTAACTAAAACTTTCGATAAAAAGTGAACTTTCTCGCCATTTGTTTTACAAATCCGCAGTCTTCACCCTTCTTATCAACTTGATTATCAGCATGTTCTGCAAGAATGCGTATCTTACTACTAGAAGATAAGCACAGAAGTATATAGAGTTATACCCCATAATTCATTGAGAATCATATGAAACTCGTCGTGTCACGGCCGTTGCTCTCGGCCACTGCAAACGACATAAAATAGGATGAGGGAATGACGCAGGATTGCTTACTAACTCCTTCTATAGCCAGCGAAGAGGCCAACCGCTACCACGGAAAGCAACTTCCAAAGGGCATACACATTACTGACGCTGACAACCCTCAAGGCTCGGCTTCAGGTATAGAAGATGTACCCTTAGGGCAAGAAGGAGACGATGCGTTTAACTCTCACTCTACCACGGATTTAGTATCAGCCGATTCTCCCTCAGCCGTAGCTCCGCTCGGGAGCGAACCCGCTCAGAGCGAACGGCCTGCACCTTGGGGCTATCTCTTCATCCACAACAAGCAAGTGGACCGCTTCAAGCAGCAAATGGATGCTTACAACGAGGAGCACCCCGAGGCTGCTCACGCTTGTTTCGTACACTACTCCATACGCTATAAAAAACGCGACAACCATCGCGGTATCGTCAAACGGCAAATCCCCACCATCAGCGGCCTCGTCTTCCTACAAGGCTACACTCGCGATTTGCAACTCTTCCTACGAGAAAACTACCCCACCTGCCACCTCATGCGCAACTGCAGCACGGGGCAGCCCGCTGTCATCCCCGACAGCATGATGCAACCTTTCATGGAGGTAGTAAGCACTCATCCCGAGAACGTCACCTTCTTGCGCGACCCCTTCCTAAAGTTCGCCCAGGAACACGTGCGCCTACGCATTCTCACTGGGCTCTTTAAGGGCTTGGAAGGCTACATCGTGCGCGTTGACCGCGACCGACAACTCATCATGGAGTTTGGCGGGTATGCCGTAGCCATCCGCGGAGTGCATAAAGAGGACTTTGAAATAGCCGAATAGACCTATAGCGTGTGGTCATAACTTAGGTTCGACCACCGCTTAATTATAGGCTTTTACCACCGTACAACTGTCAAATCATATTCTTTGCACATGATTTTAGCCACATTGACGGCCGTAAATGAGGAATTGAAAGCAAAATTCAGCTTTCTTTCGTCTCGTGCCTGACAGTCGGTGGAACCAACGAATTGCTTTGCATCACGAAAGCAGAACTCTATCTGAAAGCGGGTGCAATAGAAATCCATAACGTCTCGCCCTTACATGTTCTTGTCTGTGGAGAAATACAGTCGGTGTCCGCCATTGGGCAATTTGTGAATGACAAGAGAGATGACATGGTGCAGTGATTGGCACCATGCGTTTAATGTATAGACATGGCTGTTGGTATCCTCCACGTCAAGGGACTGAACTTTTGACATGTCTAGCTTGTCGAGGTCTATCTTTTCTCCTTTCACGCGTGGTCGTCCACGTTTTCCAGTAGGTTCTCCGTCCTAAACATAATACAAAGCTGCATCACGAGTAGTCGGCTAACCACATCAAAACCAATGCAAAGCATCTTGTCGACGAACGGCTTCTTGGAAAAGGCGGAGTCTGCTACAAGCACTTTCGCCACTTGTTGCAATGCCTCCTTATCATCTTCAAGAACCTTGGCGTACCAGTCGTAAAGGCTCATCTCATC
>CAVFOF010000184.1:0-4644 GCA_963623895.1 bacterium | reverse complement strand
TTCCCGAGTGAAATATCCCTACAATGTGAATGCGCCCACCCAAGTGGAGGTTATTCATCGTTTGCAATCCGAACCCATCACCACACACGTGGCCGAGGTGGTGGCGCAGCGCGAGGTGTTAGCAAAAAGTTTGGCCGCATTGCCTTTCGTAAAGAAGGTGTATCCTAGCGATGCCAACTTCTTGCTAGTGAAGGTGGCCGACCCCGATGCGCTCTACGATTATCTCGTGACGAAGGGATTCATCGTGCGCAACCGCAACCGAGTGAAGGGTTGCGAAGGCTGCCTACGCATCACTGTGG
Organism: bacterium; assembly: GCA_963623895.1. Lineage (GTDB taxonomy): Bacteria > Bacteroidota > Bacteroidia > Bacteroidales > Bacteroidaceae > Alloprevotella. The sequence goes on along the minus strand of CAVFOF010000184.1, from coordinate 4,345 downwards.
GCACGCCACAAGAAAACGAATGGCTCATACAATCCTTGAAAACTTATGCCTAGTAAACAGAAATTGCTCTTTATTGATCGCGACGGAACCATCATAATAGAGCCAGCCGACGAGCAAATCGATTCGCTCGAGAAGTTGGAGTTCGTGCCAGGTGCTATCACCGCTTTGCGCTCCATCATGGCCACCGACTACGTGCCTTTGCTTGTGAGCAACCAAGACGGACTAGGCACGAGTAGTTTTCCCGAAGAAACCTTTTGGCCTGCTCACCGCAAAATGCTGCAAACGCTAGCGGGCGAGGGCGTGACTTTTGCTCACGAATACATTGACCGCTCCTTCCCCGAGCAGAACCTACCCACGCGCAAACCAGGCACGGCGATGCTCACCGAATATCTTAATGGCGATTACGACTTAGCGCATTCCTACGTGATTGGCGACCGTGCCACCGATGTGCAGTTGGCCGTCAATCTAGGTTGCCAAGCCATTTTGTTGCAAAAGCCCGAGGCGGCAGAGCAAATGCTTACGCCCGAACAAAAAGCAGCTCTAGCCTTGGCCTCCAATCAATGGATGGACGTGGCTGAACTTTTGCGTAGCACCGAGCGACGAGCTGAAGTGAAGCGCCACACGGCCGAAACGAACATCCACGTGGTGGTAGACCTTGACGGAAAGGGAGAAACCTACATCAACACGGGGCTGCACTTCTTCGACCACATGCTCTCGCAACTTCCACACCATGCGGGCATTTCGCTCTATTGCACCTGCAAGGGCGATCTCGAGGTGGACGAACATCACACGATGGAGGACGTGGCCATTGCCGTGGGCGATGCCATTGCGCAAGCCGTGGGCGACAAGCGTGGCATCAACCGCTATGGTTTTGCCCTACCTATGGACGAGAGCGACGTATACCTCACCTTCGACTTCGGCGGGCGCATCGATTTTCAGTGGGACGTGCCTTTCACTCGTGAATACGTAGGCGACACCCCCACGGAGATGTTCGCTCATGTGTTTCAATCACTTTGCCACGCCATGCGATGCAACCTTCACGTCAAGGCACGGGGCGAGAACAATCACCACCTCATCGAGGGCGTGTTCAAAGCCTTTGCCAGAGCCTTGCGACAAGCCATCCACCGCGATGTGTTCAGTTACGAACTTCCTAGCAGTAAAGGAGTCTTATGATAGCCATCATCAATTATAAAATGGGCAATCTGCGTTCCGTGGAGAACGCTTTGCATCGCTTGGGTGCTGAATTTCAAGTTACGGCCGATGCCGCCCTTATTCGCCGAGCCGACCGCGTGTTGCTACCCGGTGTGGGCAATTGTGCCGAGGCGATGCACAATTTGCGTGAAAGTCAACTTATCCCCGTCATAAAGCAACTGCGCCAACCCGTGTTGGGCATCTGCGTGGGGCTGCAAGTGATGTGTCGCGACTCGGAGGAGGGAGCGGCTTCGGGCATGCTCACTCCCTGCATGAACATCTTCGACTCACACGTGCGCCGCTTCGAGGCGACTGCCGAACTGAAAGTACCACACATGGGATGGAACACTCTTGGAAATCTAGAGAAGAAACTCTTCGATGGTATTCATAGCGGCGAACAAGTCTACTACGTTCATTCTTACTATCCCACACTCTGCCCCGACACCATTGCCACCACCACGCATGGCCTGATGTTTAGCGCAGCTTTGAAGTATGAACAATTCTACGGCACGCAGTTCCACCCCGAAAAGAGTGGCGATGTGGGTGAACGTATTCTCAAAAACTTTATTTCCTTATAGATTTATGCGCATAGGGTAGTTCTACAAAACGTTCAAGAACCGAACGTTGAATATTATATGGTGGTAATTTATAGAACACCCACAAATTAGTGCATGATAAAAATCCTTGTTAATGACACACCCTATACAAATACTCCCCGCCATCGACTTAATAGATGGCCGCTGCGTGCGCCTCACGCAGGGCGACTATGCGCAAAAGAAACAATACGATGCCGATCCCGTGGACATGGTGAAGCAATACGTGGCTCACGGTCTGCATCGCATTCACGTGGTCGACCTCGATGGAGCAAAAGCTTCTTCGTCGCTCAATCTGCCCATGCTTCGTCGCTTGGCCTCCGTGCCCGGAGCGCAAATAGAATGGGGGGGAGGCATTAAGAGTAGGGAAGCCTTGAGTGCCGTGTTTGAAGCGGGAGCTTCTTACGCAGTGGTGGGTAGTGTGGCTGCACAACGCCCCGAACTTTTCGAGAAGTGGCTGCAAGAGTTTGGTCCCGACCGCATGGTGTTAGGAGCGGACGTGAAGCACGGGCAAGTGTCGGTCAACGGCTGGCAAGAGGAGGTGAACCTCACCATCGACCAACTCATCGACCGCTTCTTGCCGCTAGGGCTCTCACAGGTCATCTGTACCGAAATCTCGTGCGATGGCATGCTGCAAGGCCCCGCCACCCCTCTCTACGTTCATTTGCAACGCAAATATCCTAGCGTAGACATCACCGTATCGGGAGGCATATCGAGCATCAGCGACATTGCCGAACTGCAACAACTCGGTTTGCGCAAGGTCATCGTGGGGAAAGCCATTTATGAAGGACGAATAACATTGCAACAATTATGCTAAGCAAACGCATCATACCATGCCTCGACGTAAAGGAGGGGCGCACCGTGAAGGGCATTCACTTCGAAAACCTGCAAGATGTGGGCGATGCCGTAGAACTCGGACAATTCTACGCTCGCAGCGGAGCCGACGAATTGGTCTACCTCGACATCAGTGCCACGCGTGAAGGACGAAACACCTTCACGCAACTAGTCAGTCGCATTGCTGATGGCATAAACATTCCCTTCACCGTGGGCGGAGGCATTTCTTCTATCGACGATGCGGCTCGACTGCTCGATGCGGGAGCCGACAAGGTGAGCATCAACAGTGCCGCACTGCGCACGCCCGAACTCATCGATGCCATTGCCCGTCGCTATGGTTCGCAATTTGTAGTGGTGGCCATCGATGCGCGCCACGAGCCTTTAGCTGAATTGGCCGACGAGGCGCATGCTCATTGGATCGTCTGCACGCATGGCGGCACGCAGCCCACCAATCACGAACTCTTCTCTTGGGCGCACGAGGCGCAAGAGCGTGGAGCGGGCGAAATCCTCTTCACCTCGATGAACCACGACGGCACTAAGCAAGGATACCCTTGTTCTACCTACGCTCGCCTCACCAGCGAACTACGCATCCCCGTTATTGCCTCAGGCGGAGCGGGCAATGCGGCGCACATTGCTGAGGTCTTCACCCAAGGCCATGCCGATGCCGCACTGGCCGCAAGCATCTTTCATTATGGGGAAATCCTTATTCCGCAGCTCAAAGCGCAGCTTGCTGAGCAAGGTATTCCCGTAAGACGATAACGCATGTATAATGTATAATGTACAATGTATAATGTATAATGTATAATGTACGATGTATAATGTACAATGTATAGATAAACTATTCCTCATTCCTCCCAAATGCAAACCCTCTCTTGGAGCAACCTACAGCTCGAAAAATGTGCCGATGGCCTTCTTCCCGTCATCATACAAGACGCCACCACTTTGCGCGTACTCATGTTAGGTTACATGAACGAAGCCGCATTCAATAAGACCATAGCCGAAGGCCGCGTCACCTTCTTCAGCCGCACCCGTCAGCAACTTTGGACAAAGGGCGAAACCTCTGGCCATTTCCTCAACGTGGAGGAAATCCTCGTCGACTGCGATGCCGACACACTGCTCATTAAGGCGCATCCCATCGGCCCCACCTGCCATCGAGGCACCACCTCTTGTTTCGACACCCCCGACAGCGAAGGCTTCATCCGTTCTCTTTCATCCCTCATTCAGCAGCGCCACGAGCAAATGCCCGAAGGCTCCTACACCACGCGTCTCTTCATCAAAGGAGCCAAGGCCATAGCCAAAAAAGTAGGTGAAGAATGCACCGAAAGCATCATCGAAGCCATCGATGGCAACCGCGAACGCTTTATCTACGAAGCCGGCGACCTCATCTACCACTACCTAGTCCTACTAGAGCAAATGGGAATCACCCTATCCGACCTAGAGCAAGAACTAAAACTAAGACATACCTAGCCTCCCCCCCCCCAACAAAAAAAAGAGCAAAAAATTGGGGGCGACGCGTCCCCGCGTCGGTGCAAGTAGCAACGCAAGTAGCGTCAGCAGATAAAAACCATAGCAAGCAAGCCGCAATCAATCAGCAAATTTAGCGGTTAATTCCTATCTTCAAGAGTTCCCTCTAGCGCCGACGCGGGGACGCGTCGCCCCCAATCTGTTGCTTATATGCACCAATAGCCCAAATTTATTCAAAAAATATTCACTGCGTTTATCCCCTG
>CAVFOF010000183.1:0-4676 GCA_963623895.1 bacterium | reverse complement strand
ATCCCGCCTCGTTGGGCAGGGCGGGGCGAAAATCTACAAATTTGCTTCTTTCTTCTATGTATGCAAACTTTTGGCCGCCAAACCTAGTGATTTTTCTCTCTATTTTCGCTGAGATTTAATAAAAATGTAATTGTTTCGTTTTGCCCCAATCGGCGAAAAGCCTACCTTTGTAGGCAGTTAATCGCAAAAACACGAGATTACGTCACTAAACGTATTCCTACAATTTACATCTATCTCACCGATGCAAAGCATAGCCTCCGATATAGAACAACTAGCTCAGCAGCTTCCCCCCATCACGCTTGAGGAGATGTCGGGCATTCGGCTGATGAACCGCACCGACCAGAAGTATCTCACCAACGTGGCCACCTTGAAGCAGCTTTTGCAGCTCACCCAGGGCAGCTACTACGCTCAGGAGATTGGCGGCAAGCGCATCAGTCCCTATGCCACCACTTATTGGGACAACGCCACGACCCACCAAATGTTTCGTCAGCACGAAACGGGCCACAAGCCCCGCACGAAGGTGCGCGTGCGCACTTACTTGAGTTCCGACATTACCTTCCTCGAGGTGAAGAAGAAGGACAATCACGGCAAGACCTCCAAGAAGCGCATCCAAGTGGCCTCGCTGTCCGACGTAGTGGCGCATGGAGCGGGCTCCGACTTCCTTGAGCAGCAGACGGGCATGCACTTGGCCGACTTATCGCCCGCAGTGGGCAATCGCTTCGACCGCCTTACGCTCGTCAACTACGACAAGACGGAACGCCTCACCATCGATTTCGACATCCGCTTCCATAATTACCAGACGGAGCTTGATGCCGACATGGACAACGTGGTGGTGATTGAGCTGAAGCGTGACGGCCGATGCCCGTCGCCCATCCTCCCCTTGCTGCGTCAGTTGCGCATAAAGCCAGCTGGCTTCAGCAAATATTGCGTGGGAGCCTCCGTCACCAATCCAGGCTTGCGCATCAATCGTTTCAAGAAGCGACTTGTAAAAATCAATAAGGTGGCGCAAAAATAGTGCGAGCAGGGGGGCAGATTTATTTCCTGTTTCTCAGCCCTCAGTCGCTCTCCCCCAAAAGCAGATAAATCAAAATTCTATTTCTCCATCTACTCTTCATTCATCCCATTATGAACGAATTGCTTTCATCCTTCCATTTGTTCCCCCTCGTAGCCAGCCTGTTGCTCAACACACTGGTGTCGTGGATTGTAGTCCACTTTTTCTACTATCCCAAAGGCCGCCGTCGCGACTACTATTTCACGTTCATCCTTCTCAGCGTGAGCATCTTTATGCTCATTGCCCTGCTGCTTAGTGACGCTCACGACGTGGGCATCGGTGCCGCCCTCGGCCTCTTCGCTATTTTCGGCATCTTGCGTTACCGCACGGAGAGCGTGCCCATTCGCGAGATGACCTACCTCTTCTTCCTCGTGTGCTTGAGCGTGATTAATGGCAAATGCATCACGAGCCTTACGCCGTTAGAGATGGGTGTGGTCAACGTGGTGTTCCTAATTTGCGTGTGGGCTTGCGAGAACTTCCTCACCTCGAGCAACGAAGGCTGCAAGTATGTGAAATACGACAATATCGACCTCATCAAGCCAGAGCGTTACGACGAACTGAAGGCCGACCTCGAGGAGCGACTGGGCTTGCAAATCACCCGTGTGGAGGTGGGAGCCGTAGATTTCCTCACCGACATGACCATGCTCCGCGTGTTCTACATCGACCCCGACAACCGCATCAAAAATGTAGACCGCATGACGAAAATTCCTCGCGACAACGAATAATCCCCTTCCCCTTTCCCTTATGAAACGATATGCCTTATTAATGCTCCTTGGCTTCGCCGCCACCCAGGCTCATGCCGACGACGTGGGTGCTTGGCTTGGAGCCGATGTGCAGAAGAATATTACGAAACGCTTCTCGGTGGACGCTGGCATTGACCTGCGTGCCGAGGAAAATCTCGACTACCTCACCCGCTACGGCGTGGGCGTAGGTGTGGGCTACACTCCGCTAAAATGGCTCAAAATTGGAGCGGGCTACAACTTTATACGTGACTATAACTTGGGCAAGAGCCGCATAAAATATGATGAAGACGGCGATTTCAAAAGCTATAAGGTCGACGATGACTATTGGCGAAGCAAGCATCGCGCCACCTTCGACGTGACGGGCAGCCTCAAGGTGGGTCGCTTCACATTCTCGCTTCGCGAACGCTATCAGTACACCCACTTTGTGGCCACCACTGCCACGGAGAAAACCTACAAAGGCCTTGTCAGCCCCGAGTATGTGGCGGGCTACACGGGCTTGCTCTACGAAGCGGGGGGGCAGTATTTTACCAAATGTAAGACGGAGGAAGAAGAAAAGTCGGCAAAGGATCGTCAATATCTTCGCTCCCGCATCGGGGTGGAGTATAGCATCCGCCATTGCAGCTGGACACCCTACGCAACCTACGAGTTTAGCAACAGCCTCGACAAGGACGACAATTTCCACCTCGACAAGCAGCGACTTACCGTGGGAGCAGAGTGGAAAGTCAGCAAGAAACACCGCCTCGATTTTGCTTACGTCTACAACCACGGCACCGACGACGATGGTGAAGACGATTGCCACGTGTTGAGCATCGGCTACAAGTTTAAGTTCTGACCCCCTGAGGCCGAACTGAAGCCCGCAGCGTCGGGCGGCGGCACTTTTAGACGGTTTCACACAAACTTAATAGCCTAATTCATAAAATTTCTCTATCTTCGTTGTCGCAAAGCAGTTGTTGTGCTTTCTAGCAAGAGCCAACTGCGTTGCCACAACGAAGTTCTTTTTTAAAATCCAAACGCTCCTATCTCCTTTCAATCCAGATGCAGATAAATAAGCGAGCGACAAAGAAACAACGCAAAAACATCGTAACAAAATCCATAAGCTTATGAAGAAACTTTTTACACTTCTTGTCTGCGCCGCCTCGGCTCTTATGGCTTCGGCACAGCAGTATGGCTATCTCACCTTCGAGCAGCAGGATGGCTCGAAAATCTCGCTAACGGCCACGGGGCGCATTCTCATCACATTTGGAAACGGCAATCTGAAAGCCACCTCCTCAAGCAGCGAAGCCTACATTGCTCCACTGACCAACTTGAGCAAGATGTATTTCGCCAGCGTGCCTAGCGCAGTGAGCGAAGTGGCCAACGCAAAGCAACTGAAGGCAAGCATTGTGAATGGCACGTTGCACGTTGACGCTCCCACCACGGCAAAAGTTAGCGTCTACAGCCTTGATGGTCGCCAGCAGCCCACCACGGGTCTAGCCAAAGGCACCTACCTAGTACGCATCGATGGTCGAACCCTTAAAGTAATTGCCCAATGAAAAAACTCTTTACACTGATAGCAGCCCTTGTACTTGCCACCACCGGAATGTCGGCACAAACGTTGAAACTCTATATCGGCCCTGATGTAATACTTTTCCCCGCTTCGGATTTGGGCGAAGTGAAGGTGCTCGATAACGGCGAATCACTCTTTTTCCCCGCATCCGACGTTACGCTCCACGTGTCGCAAATCGACAGTATGGTAATCGACCAATCAGAGTTTGAGGCTAACACGTTGAAAGTGAACTATACCGACGGAAAAGCTATCGTAATGGTTCCCTATTCACTGGTTCCATCTCTAGATCTAACGATTGTAAACTACTCCCATATTTCGGTGATCGACCATAGAGAGAATCCTACAGAGGAAATCACCTACGAACTAAGCGGTCACTCCACCGACGGCTCGTTCTACATGGACGGCAACTACAAGTCGACCATTCGCCTTAATGACCTTGCACTCCTCAACCCCGACAGTGCCGCAGTGAACATTGCCAACGGCAAGCGCATCAAAGTGGAACTAGTAGACGGCACGACAAACTCGCTTTGCGATGGGGAGAACGGCTCGCAGAAGGCCTGCTTCTTCATCAACGGCCATGCAGAATTCTACGGCGGTGGTACGCTCGAACTTACGGGCAACACGAAGCACGCTTACGCCTCCGATGAATACACAAAGCTTGGTGCTACCACAGGAAGCATCGACGTGCTAGGTGCAGTGAGCGATGGCTTCCACATTGGCCAATACTTCCAGCAAGATGGCGGCGAACTGACCTTCGTAGAGACACAGGGCGATTGCATCGACGTGAGCTGCACCAAAGACGCCGATGATGAGTACAATGGTCAAGTGTTTATCAACGGCGGTTCGATTGACATGGTAATTGACTACTCCGACGTGAAGGGCCTGAAGAGCGAGGGCAACATGACTATCATGGGTGGCGAAATCAATGCGGCCGTGAATGGCGACGGTTCGAAAGGCATGAGCGTAGGCGGCGACCTACTTATTGGTCAGGCCGACGGAGTCACCACAAGCATTGAGATGAGTGTGGCTGGCACCACCTACCACAAGGGAGAAGAAGACGAATCGAAATGTCGCGGCATCAAGGTGAAGGGCAACTACACCTTGAGCGGAGGCACCATCAATATGGATGTTACTGGCAAAAAGGCCAAGGGCATCTCCATCGACGGCATCTACACCTACAAGGGTGGCACGACCAACGTAATTCCTGAATAAACTTTTTAAAAGTATAAGCCATTAGGGGCAGCGTTTTTCAGCGTTGCCCCTAATTTTGTGATTGGTATTTTCAAGTATCTGATTTAAAAATTGGGGGCGACGCGTCCCCGCGTCGGTGCAAGAA
>CAVFOF010000182.1:0-4739 GCA_963623895.1 bacterium | reverse complement strand
TACTTGTGCGGCTCTGTCTTTTTGAGCTGCACAAGCGAGTGTGCCTACTGAAAGTAGGAACAAGAGAATTGCGACTATTTGTTTCATCATTTGTCTATTTAAAATATTCTGAATAACAGTATGTTTCTTTTCTTTGTCAAGATATATTACTTAAGGGGGGCTATTTAATAGCCCCCCCCCCTTTAAGTATATTATTAGAATCCAACCTTAAGCATTACGCCAAACACTGCTCGTGTTCCGCCCACATAAGTGGGGAAGCCGATTTGACGACCGGAGTTACCAGCATCTACAATGTATTTCTGGTCGAGGACGTTCTTTCCGAAAGCACCCACTTCGTAGTAAACCTTGCGAGGCTTGAAGCGATAACCTGCAGTAACATTAAGCAAACCATAGGCATTCTGAGTAAGTTCAGATTCGTTGCTTTCCTCAAAGAACACTTTTGATTTCCAAGAGTAAGTGGGACGGAAATAGAGCGTTCCATTGTTACCAATAGGAAGGCTGAGGTCGAAACCTGCGGCAAAGCTATTTTTCGGAGTGAGGCGGAAGCGGTTTCCTGCATAGCGTTGCGCATTGCCGTTCTCATCGGTGTCGTTGAATTTACCATCGATATAGCTCCAATTACCGAAAATATTGAGCCAACTGCAAGGCGAATAACTCAAACTAGCTTCCACACCGAATGAGTGAGCACGACCCGCATCGTCGTATTCATATTTGCTCTTTTCGGCATTAAATACAGAGGTCTGATAATTGTACCAATCGTAGTAGTAAGCACAAAGGTCATAGCTCAATCGACCATCGAGCACACTGCCCTTCACTCCGGCTTCGTAGCTATAAATGATTTCGGGCTTGAGCGTCTCAAAATCATCGGGATCGTTATTGAAATAGAGTATCCCCGGACGTCGTCCGCGCGAAACGCTGGCATAAATATTGTTACGACCAATCATGTAGTTGAGAGCTACACGTCCCACCCACGAAAGGTAATTATCGGAGGCTGTTACCTCAGTGCCACCACTTGTGGGGTTGTAAAGTACTGCTCCAAACAGGCTAGGCACTGTAGAAGAAGAATAGCCCGTCTTTTGATGTTCGTAAGTTCCGCGCAAGCCCACCGTTAGATTAAAGTGAGGCGTGATTTTATAAGTACCGTCGGCATAGATTTCGGCAGCCTGATTTGTGCCAAAGTTTTTTCCATCTTCGGTGTAGTGGTTGTCGAGCGTTTTATTAGAAATGCCTTGCAACGTGGCAAGGATGGTCAGCCCTTGTTCTCCTAGACTAGCAAGCGTTTGGTCAAGATCCATTCCCAACTGGGCAAAAGCACCTTTGAGGTCGCCATAAATATCGGGGGTAGCAGTGGTTTGAGCTGGATTACCCTCAGCATCAACAGCAGGTGCGTCGGGGAACCATTTTTGCATCAGTGCAGTAAGTGCATTTCCTACGATGGCTTGTTGTGCCTCGGGCAAACCTTGTGAAAGGAGAGCTTTTACGTTGTCCACCTGACTAGCAAGTTGGCTCTTCAAGCTCTTCTGAATAAATACAGGGTAGAGATATTGCAGATTGGTGGTGGCATTGACCTCTTGTGAGGAATTTTCGTAGAAATAACTCACACCAGCGAAAGCGGAGAAACGCTTGTGGTCGTCATAGTTGAAGCGGAACTCTTGGCTAAACTGTGTGCCTTCGGCCTTTTCTTGGCAAAAAAGAAGAGGAAGGTACGTGCCGTCGGCATCGAAGTGTTCGTTGCTATTAAAGGCACGAAAACCTGTGATAGAATTAAACGTCCATCGGGGATTGAGACGATGGTCTACATTAAGTGTTGCTCCCCCCACATTGCGCTTGATGCCTAGTGCCTTTCCCGCTTCAAGATTGGCGGCACTGTTGGGATCGGTGTTGCCGTAAGCCCCATTTATGCTATGAAACGAGGTGCCAGGATAGTTGTCGTGTTGATAATCGAAGGTCAAACAAAGTTGTGTATTGTCGTTTGCCCACCATTTCGTGGAGTTGCGCAGTGCAATGGCACTTTTACCATTAAGGCGGCCACCTGCTAGGTTACGAATAAAACCGTCGTGCGCATCATAGTCGAAAGCAAAGCGGTTGGCAAGCTTGCCAGAAAGTATGGGTGTATTCAAGAAACCTGTGGCCTGACGCTGATTGTAAGAGCCATAGTTCAGCGCGAGTTCACCGCAGAACGCATCAACAGGCTTGTGGCGCACAATGCTGATGGCACCAATTTCTGCTCCACGGCCGAATAGCGTGCCTTGCGGACCTTTTGTCACCTCCATGCGCTCAAGGTCGAACATTTCTACCGCTGAAGCATGGCTACGCGAAGTGGACACACCATCCATAAACACCGACACGCGGGGTTGAGCGTAAGAGGCTCCATCGTCGGAAGTAACACCGCGCACTACGAAGCCTGGTGTGTTAGGACTTTGAAGTTGTATCTGCACGCCGGGAGTGAACTGCACCACTTCGTCCATTTGGCGAAGATTGAGTTTCTCCATAGCAGCCCCCGTCACCGCACTCACAGCTACAGGGATTTCGAGCGAACTTTGTGCTTTCTTCTGAGTGGTCACAATAACTTCACCCAAGGCTTGGCGGTTTTCTTTAAGAGTAATGCTCAGGTCGGAACTATCAATAGCTTTTACGAGCGTAGAGTAGCCAATGCAGGTGAAAGTGAGTTTGTCGCCTTCTTGTGCATTGATGCTGAAAAGGCCGTCTTTATCAGTCTGAACAATGCGTCCGCGACAGTTTACCACCACTTCGGGCATGGCTTCGCCTTGCTCATTGGTCACCTTTCCTTTCACTTCTTTCACGTCGTTGGCATTTGTGCTTACGGGGTCGTTACCATCGTTTACGTTGGCTGCACTGAGTTGGCTACAAAAGCTGCTCGGCATGAGCAGACTGGCCATGGTCAAGGCCATTACGCTTTTTTTCATATTACTTTTAGTCTAAGTGTGTGTCTTTATTATCTTGTAAAAGAATACCGCTTTCTTATTTTTTATTGCGGTAAGAGATGGTCAGATTATTGTCGCTCACGCCCGTGTCGGTGGAGAGATATTTACCAATTCGTCCCATAATGAAAGCCCATTTCCAAGAGTAGTGTCGCAGGTGTTTTACCGCAGTCTTGAGCCGTTGGCGAAATTCATGACTAGGAGCCTCATCGCCAGCAAGGTGCATAGCGTAGGCCTCGCCCAAAGCATCGGCACATTCGCTCTTCACGCTGCTTGGCACTTTCTTGGGCACCATACCCTCCATCACGCTACTCAAGGCAGAACGCGCATAGCGTTCGCTCTTGTGTTCTAAACTTTCATCGCTGCCGCAGAGGGAAGTGAGGTTGCCGATACGTTTGGAACGCACACGAAGCGTGCAATTATCAGTATCAACCTCTACGAGGCGGAAAGGTTGCGGATGGCTTACAGTAGAACCTGTTTCCATATCAGTCACTCCATATTTCTGCGACACGTCTTGTGCATGGAAATGCCCCGTGAAGCATATGCGGATACCCATATCGGCAATTGCCTTAGCCTGCTTCTTCCAATTGTCCACGAGATACTCTTTCATCACCTTGTCCTGCCATTTGAAGTGGTTCACTAGCCCATGATGCATTGTCATCATCACTTCCTGGCCAAGGCTGTGGGCTTCCTTCGTCTGCCTGCGTATAAAGTCCATCGTTTCAGGCTTAATGCGTCCGCCAGTCACGCAGATGTCCTTCTCAAAATCGTTGTCTTCGTAGCGGCAAGCATCTACGGCAATGAGGCGTGTGTGACTGTCGAGTTGCACCACATAGGAGAGCGAGGCGGTGTCGCGGGCAATGGCTTCACCATAGCCAAAGTCGCGGTAGATGTCGGCAAAATCCGCAGCTGAAACGGTTGCCGTACGCAGCGTGCGAGAGCCATCGTATATTTTAGCGTGAGGATTGTTGACGTCGTGATTGCCAGGAATGACGAATATGCGCATTCCACGTGCTTTCGCTGGCTTGAGATAACGATTAACAAGCATCTCGTGCGAAATGCGTTCGCCGTCCTTGGTGAGGTCGCCAGTGATGAGTATGATTTGTGGATGGAACTCCCCTACGCGGTGGAATGCGGAATCAAGCAACTCAGGACTTTCACGGAGCAATTTGCGATCTTGAGCTATATAGTCATCGAATGCAGCCCCCGACTGTTTGAGGAGTTCGGGTGCCATAAGGTGAACATCGGAAAGAATAGCCATGCGTTGCAGCTTTTCGCTTTGCCCATAGGATGAAGTGGCAGTTAAAGCAGCGAAAAAAATCGAGAAGAGTTGGTATCTCATGCGTAAGTGTAAGATTGTTTCTGCGTGCAAAATTACGGGGTGAATGTTACGACCATGCTTCAATGATATGAAGAAACTGTAATAACGTAAATGACAATAGCTAAGATTTACCACCTACATAGCTTGTTGGGGCGACGCATCTCTGCGTCAAAGATAATAAAGACACTAGTAGAGACGAAGAAGCCTATTTTCTAATTTAATACCTCTGTTCTAGATAAGGTATTCACAAACAACAAAGAAAATACTTTCTTATTTTAAAGGATATCACATCCCTATCGCCCATAAATTGCAATGGGCGGTTTCCACAAAAAGAGGTTTGAGGTAAGTATAATTGAGATACTATAAATAACGTAAAAACTGAAGGAAGCGTCTTCGCATTGCAGTCGAACATACTGCTTTCGAAGACGCTCCCTTTTCTATGCCTCTATCACCCAGTTCTCAATGTTTCCCTGAGC
>CAVFOF010000181.1:0-4912 GCA_963623895.1 bacterium | reverse complement strand
GTTACGAGCAGCCAGGCCGAGGCCGACCGCATCTATCGCAGTTACCTCTCGAAGGACGTGACGGGAACGCTTGCCGATGATTCGTGGCAGCAAGACGGCATTGGCTCTATGCAGTTCCATCTCGAAACGACGGCCGATTGCTACGCCACGCTCAAAGTCAACGTGCAGCAGTTGCCCACCCTTGAGGAGATACGCTTCGTGCCTGCCGAAACGCTAGGCAACAATGGTTTCCTCAAGCCCTCGGGTTGTTACTACAACTTTGGCGATGTCATCTGCCAAACCGTAAGGGATCCTTCGAAACCCAATGGCACTCAGCCCACTTTCTGGGTGTGCGTCCGTCCTTGTAGTGAGAAGGAGAGTTTGCGTAAAACGCATTGGTGTACCTTCCAGCTCGTGGGTCCCACCAATCAAGCGGTGAAATATGATAACTTCTACAAGAATGACAATATTATTCTCCCCACTAATCTCTGCACAAAGAAGGCCGATGGCGAGCGCATGGTGCAAAACTTCTTCAACGTGTTGCGCATGCTTGCCAAGCCTGGATGTGTAAGTAATGGAGAATACATATACCAAGGCATTGGCGAAATCAAGGCCGAAGATTTTCCCTACACCGATATTCGCACCATAGCCTACATGTGGAGGTATCTTGACCTATGGAACAAGGATCGTTCTTTCAACTATACCATTGATGATGAGGCTAATCACGCACAATACGCCACCAATGGCGGAGTGATTAATAACAGTTACGATCAAGGTCTTACCTCCCTCGACCAATATCTTAGCGACGGAGGCGAGGTGAATGCCTATTACTATGGCTACAAAGAGTCTTCTTGGTATAATAGAGGAGACTATAATGTCTACAATCTGCGACTTAATCTGAAGAATGGAGGCTTGTACGACAAGGTGAAGAAGCAAACCTACTTCAGTTGGAAAGCAGGTGCATACGATTTCAGCGAATGCATGACTGGCGCAGCAGAACTCTCCAACAAAATCTATTCAACTACCAGCGACAAACCTGTAGATAAGTATCAGTTTATCGTAAAATATAAGACTGGTGCCGAACTAGAAGGGGCTAATCAGGACGTGGATGTAGACCCCGCAAATAGCTTCAGTGTTAGAAGTGACAAAAATGGAATTTCCGACATTCTCGTGTCGGGAAAATGGAAATTGTGGCCTTCGTTCTCAGCAAAACAAGAAAATCAAAAATACGATGAGCCTTTCTTTGCTTTCGGTGACAAGGTGTCGCAATTGTCTTTGGGAGCATCGGTTAATTTGACTTGTATAAAGTCGGCTAGCAAGGTCGCTAACGGTTTGAGTGATGACGAAAAATACAATGCCTGGTTTCTTACAACAGGTAACGATGCAATAACTGTCAAGAATCCGTCTGCAAATGAGGCGAAACTCATACTTTTCCATCTACTCAATGCCTATATCCAAGGAGCAAATGTAAACATTGGCAATGACACTCACTTTGTAAAGAAACCCACTGCAATCAACAATGATAATCAAGCTAGCACTAATTATCAGCAGGCACTAACGGCTCTATACAACAGATTTATTCAAGGTGGGCAATACGTCCGTGCCACAAACGATAATAATGCTATAACTATAACCGTGAAATTCGGAGGAATGAGATATGCTTATAGTCTGACTTACAATTATGGTCAGGATCGGGAAGAAGCCGACGTCAATGATGTACTATCGCTCGAAACGGCTCTATCAAACTTATCCCCGCTCTACTTATGTACTTACAATGATCAGTACAAATTCTACGAAGAATTCAGCCGTGTGAGAACGCTCCGCGTTTACAAGAAAAACGAACGTCAAGATCTGAAAACGCAAATCTCTAATTTTGAAGCCCAGTTCATGAACAATGGTCTTGAATTAGCATACTAGAACGTAGGCTTAGAGAAAGTCTATTTTGCGCTGGAGTTAGCCGAAATGCAGACGAAAGGGCGAAGATTTAGAACTAATAATTTTGAATTTCGCTCGCCAAGTGTTACCTTTGCAGCAAGAACAATCAACTAGGCGAATGAGGCCGTAGCGGGGCAGAGACAGGTTAGCTGGCCGCTCCATTTCTCAAACAAACGGCAAGCATTTCGCACAAAGTATTCTACAAAGAAAACACATCCACACACTATGGCAACAACTCCAGAGTTTAAGTATGCCCCCATGTTCCAATTGGGTAAGGATACTACTGAATACCGTTTGCTCGGCACCGACGGTGTGAGCACGGGCGAGTTCGAAGGAAAAACCATCCTGAAGGTTTCGAAGCAAGCACTCACGCAGTTGGCTCAACAAGCCTTCCACGACGTAGAGTTCATGTTGCGCCGCGAACACAACGAGCAAGTAGCTAAAATCTTGACCGACCCCGAGGCTAGCGAAAACGATAAGTACGTCGCACTACAGTTCCTTCGCAATGCAGAAACCGCAGTGAAGGGCATCCTCCCCTTCTGCCAAGACACAGGCACGGCCATTATTCATGGCGAAAAAGGCCAGCGTGTGTGGACCGACTTTGAGGACGAAGAAGCTTTGAGCTTGGGTGTGTACAACACCTACACGCAGGACAACTTGCGCTACTCGCAGAACGCTCCGCTCAATATGTACGACGAGGTGAACACCCGTTGCAACCTCCCCGCTCAAATCGACATCGAGGCCGTTGAGGGCGATGAATATCGCTTCGTGATGGTAGCCAAGGGTGGCGGTTCGGCCAATAAGACCTACTTCTACCCCATGACGAAGGCCACTATCCAGAACGAAGGCACTTTGCTCCCCTTCCTCGTGGAGAAGATGAAGAGCCTCGGTACGGCAGCTTGCCCCCCTTACCACATCGCTTTCGTGATTGGCGGTACGAGTGCGGAGAAGAACTTGCTCACCGTGAAGCTCGCTTCCATTAAATACTACGACAACCTGCCCACCACGGGCGACGAGACGGGTCGCGCCTTCCGCGACATCGACCTCGAGGAAAAACTGCTGCACGAAGCACACAAAATTGGCCTCGGTGCTCAGTTTGGCGGTAAATACTTGGCTCACGACATCCGCGTGATTCGTCTGCCTCGCCACGGCGCAAGCTGCCCCATCGGTATGGGCGTAAGCTGCTCGGCCGACCGCAACATCAAAGCTAAGATTAACAAGGACGGTATCTGGTTGGAGCAGATGGACAGCAATCCTACCGAACTTATTCCTGAAGAACTCCGCAACCCAGGCGAGGGCGGCAAGGGCATTGAGATTGACCTCGACAAGGGCATTGATGCCGTACGTGCCGAACTTACAAAATATCCCGTTAGCACGCGCATCAGCCTGAAGGGCACCATCATCGTGGCTCGCGACATTGCGCACGCTAAGCTCAAGGCTCGCCTCGATGCGGGTGAGGAACTCCCCCAATACTTCAAGGATCATCCCATCCTCTACGCTGGCCCTGCTAAGACTCCCGAGGGTTACCCCTGCGGCTCAATGGGACCCACCACAGCCAATCGTATGGATCCCTACGTAGATGAGTTCCAAGCTCACGGCGGTTCGCTCGTGATGATAGCCAAGGGCAACCGCGGCCAAGTCGTTACCGACGCTTGCAAAGCACATGGTGGCTTCTACTTAGGCACTATTGGCGGTGTGGCTGCCGTGTTGTCGCAAAGCTCCATCAAGAGCATCGAGTGTGTAGAATACCCCGAGCTCGGCATGGAGGCCATTTGGAAAATCACCGTAGAAGACTTCCCCGCCTTCATCCTCGTGGATGATAAGGGCAACGACTTCTTCCAGCAACTCAGTCCTTGCAGCTGCTGTCATTAAAAGAAAATACTCTCTTGGTTCAGGGGAAAATTTGAAATTTCCTTTTTAAAGTTTCTCCTTGTCATATTGTTCGTTCCCATCCCCACTGCTTATTATATATAAGTGGTGGGGATTTGTATATATGTAAGCTTATGGAAATGTAGATAGTAAGAAAATCCCCAAAGCTACTAGCATTTGAGCTAGCGGCTTTGGGGATTTCTTTCTAGATAATCTTTCGGAACTAAATCAGCACCACGGTGACATCCTTCGCTCCGTGTGCGCCAAACACGAGGGCTTGCTCAATATCCGCCGTTTTCGACGGACCAGAAATGAAACAAGCAAACGGAGCTTGCGGCTGCGGCGGGAGGGTGGCGTAGGCCTCGTGCATATTATTGACGAGCTGTTCGCGTTTCAACACAATCACTAAGGCTTCGCTGATGAAGAAGATGGCGCGATGGCGCACATACTCTTCAATCCAGCAGCAACCGTTCTCGGCCACGCCTAGCTGGCTCTCAATAATGGCCAAGTCGGTGCCGTTGAGCAAGGCGGGTTGCTCCACTTCGTCGGGGTTGAACACCCGACCAGGCAGTTGGTCAATGCCCGAAAGCGTAGGCAAGGTGTTGGCCACCGTTTGGGCTTCGGGATAGAGCGTGGCGATGAATGCGCCCAGCGTAGCACCTTCGGGCAGAACGGCGAGCTTGCCGCCCCCTTGCTGCAACACGTGGCCAAACTGCTCCACGGGGTCGCTGAAGCGGATGGCTCGTTGCTCAAGGGCTGTGAGGTCGGGTTGGGGAAACTGTTCCTTCGTGTGTTGGCGAATGGAGGCCAATATTTCGTCTTTGCTACTTTGCATGATTCTTCTTCTGTTTTTCTTCGTGATACATCTGCTCAAAAGTTTTGCCTTGGAAGTGGGGCATTTCACGCTCTGCTCCCCAAGCGTTCCAAGAATTCTTTACAAGGCAGTGGGGCAGGTGGTTAGCCAATGGCGCAAAGCGAAGAGCAGTGTGGTAGAGGCCTACATGTTCGAATAGCACCTTCATCCCTCGCGATAAGAGGTGCTTGCTCTTGCTCTCCACGCCGTAGCGACCTAGCTTCTGCCGCCAAAGGTAAATCTGGTCGGCAAGGTCGACCTTAGCAGGGCATACGT
>CAVFOF010000180.1:0-4925 GCA_963623895.1 bacterium | reverse complement strand
GGCTGTGACGAGAGGTCGGCATCCGACGGCTTGCGGCCGACGGACATCTTCAGATTTCCTTAACATGTCTACAACCTACCCTTATCTCCCACGAAAAAGCCTCTGCCCACCTGCATTGCTGCAAGTGAGCGGAGACCAACGGTTCCCTTACAATTCATTATTTATGAGCAAGTCGGGGCGCAACCTCTTGGTGCGTTCGAGGCTTTGCTGCAACTCCCACTCCTTAATCTTTGCATCGTGACCAGAGAGCAAAATGTCGGGTACCTTCCACCCTTTATAGTCGGCCGGACGAGTGTAGACAGGAGCTGCCAACAGGTTATCTTGGAAGGAGTCGCTCAGCGCACTTTGCTCGTCGGAGAGCACGCCAGGCACAAGGCGCACTAGCGCATCACAAATCACCGCAGCGGGCAGTTCGCCACCAGTCAACACGTAGTCGCCCACGCTTATCTCCTTCGTGATAAGATGTTCGCGGATGCGGAAGTCAATCCCTTTATAATGTCCACAAAGGATAATGATGTTCTGCTTCAGCGAGAGTTCGTTGGCCATGGGTTGGTCAAACTGTTCTCCGTCGGGCGAGGTAAAAATAACCTCGTCGTAATGACGCTCTGCCATGAGTTTGCTAATGCAAGCATCAATAGGTTGACACTGCATCACCATCCCCGCAAATCCACCAAAAGGATAGTCGTCGATGCGTCGATGCTTGTCGGTGGTGTAATCGCGCAGATTGTGAACATGGATCTCTACCAATCCCTTTTTCTGAGCCCTTGCAAGGATGGACGTGTTAACGAAGCCATCTAGCATTTCAGGCAACACAGTGATGATGTCTATTCGCATGGATGAGTTGTGCTATAATTTATGGATGCAAAATTACAAATTTCTTGGCAAAAGATTGTAATTTTGCATCAATAGGAGGCCATTCATAGTTATATTTACCCTTGAGCCGCAACGCAACAAGTGGCTCACAGAATGTAGACAAACCCATTCCATACGGGCTATTATCCCTACGAGTACGATTGATATTCAACTGATTATGAACGAACAAGAACGCATACTTCAGCTCCGCAAAGAGCTACACCAACACAACGTCAACTACTACATACACCACGCACCTACCATAATGGATCAAACCTTCGACGAACTCATGAACGAACTCATGAATCTCGAGGCCAAACATCCCGAGATGGCCGACCCCAACTCACCCTCCGTGAGGGTGGGAAGCGACTTGACCCACGATTTCGAACAAGTGGCTCACTCCACTCCCATGCTTTCACTAGGCAACACCTACTCGCGCGAGGACGTGGAAGCCTTCTATCAGCGAGTGGCCGAGGGGCTGAATGGAGAACCGTTTGAAATCTGCTGCGAGCAAAAGTTTGATGGACTGAGCATTTCGCTCATCTACGAGAACTATAAACTCGTGCGCGCCGTGACGCGCGGCGACGGCTCAGTGGGCGACGATGTGACCGTAAACATTCGCACCATTCGCAGCATTCCGCTAGAGCTACAGCCCGAGTGTGGATGCCCCGCCAACTTTGAGATACGCGGCGAGGTGCTCATGCCTTGGGATAGCTTCGAGCGATTGAATAAAGAGCGGGAACTGCGAGAAGAGCCCCTCTTCGCCAACCCTCGCAATGCCGCTTCAGGCACACTGAAGAGTAAGAGTTCTGCCGTTGTGGCACACCGCCACTTAGACGCCTATTTATATTATGTGTTGGGCAGCGAAGTGAACTACCCTACCCACTCCGCTCGATTAGTGGATGCCCGCCGCTGGGGCTTCAAAGTGTCGGATAGCATGAAGATTGCCCATTCGGTAAACGATATTTTCAACTACATAGACTATTGGGATGAACACCGACGCGAACTGCCTATAGCCACGGATGGCATCGTGCTGAAAGTGAACTCCACCACTCATCAACAACGCCTAGGCTACACCGCCAAGAGCCCCCGATGGGCCATTGCCTACAAGTTTAAGGCCGAGCGTGCCTGTACACCACTCCTAGAGGTCACCTACCAAGTGGGACGCACAGGAGCCATCACCCCCGTAGCTAATATGGCTCCCGTGTTGCTAGCTGGCACCACGGTGAAACGAGCTTCCCTTCACAACGAGGACATCATCAAGCAACTCGACCTGCATCTGGGTGACTACGTCTATGTGGAGAAGGCTGGCGAAATCATTCCACAGATTGTGGGAGTGAACATGGAGGAACGCACAAGTCACCCCGAACAAATCGGCAAGAAGGTGGAGTTTATCACCACCTGTCCTGAATGTGGTGCTCCCCTCGTGCGCTACCCAGGAGAAGCAGCCCACTACTGCCCCAACGACACGCTCTGCCCCCCACAACTAAAGGGAAAGGTGGAACATTTTATTAGTCGCGACGCAATGAACATCGACTCCATCGGCCCTGAAACCATTGATGACTACTTTGAGAGAGAACTCATTCACGACGCTGCCGACCTCTACGAACTGAAAGTGGAGGACCTTTGCGGTGACGATGGCAAACGTTTGCGATCAGCTCAGAAGGTGATTAAAGGCATCGAACAAAGCCGGAGTATTCCCTTCGAGCGCGTGCTCTTCGCCTTGGGTATCCGCTTTGTAGGAAAGGTGGCCGCCAAAAACATTGCTCAGCATTTTCAATCCATGCAAGCCTTGAAACAGGCCTCTCTCGACGACCTACTGCAATGTGAGGGAGTGGGCGAGGTGATAGCTTCAAACGTGCACACTTTCCTTCACGAGGAGCGCAACGAGCAACTCATTGAGCGGTTGGCTAGCTATGGGTTGCAAATGGAGGTGGAACAGAAGGTATTGCAGTCGGAAAACCTTCTTGGAAAGACCATCGTGATTAGCGGCACCTTCGAACAGCACACCCGAGAAGAGTATAAGCAACTCATTGAAGCCCACGGTGGAAAGAACACGGGAAGCCTATCGAAAAAGACGAGTTTCGTGCTAGCAGGCGAAGGCATGGGGCCGTCTAAGCGTGAAAAGGCCGAGAAACTAGGCATTGCACTCGTAAGCGAGCAAGAATTTCTAGAAATGCTAAAATAGACCTCAGCGGTTCTGCTTTTAGTTAGTAGAACAACAAGTAAGGAAACAAACCAATATTAATAAGTGTTACAATCCATGTAAAACCAGCCTTTGCGGCTTCATCAGCTCTGACAGAGAAACGATATTTGCACTAACAAATTGCTTCAAATCGCCCGATTAATCCTCTCAAAACAACACGATAACAACTCCCTTGAGAACAAAAAGAGAACCTACTACACAACCCACACAACACTTACCACAATGAAACGTACACTACTTAACCTCTTATTCCTTCTCAGTGCGCTCAGAGCTAACGCGATGAGTTACGAGGAGGCTCGTCAACAAGCCTGGTTCTTGACCGACAAAATGGCCTACGAACTGAACCTTACCTCTGATCAGTACGACCATGCCTATCAAATCAATCTCGACTACTTGATGAGCGTAGACTCCCCCAACGACTGCACAGGCTACTACTGGCAATACCGCGACACCGACTTGCGCTGCATCCTATTCGATTGGCAATACAATCTCTATCGCACGCTCGACTATTTCTTCCGTCCCGTGCGTTGGTATCAGTCACGCTGGTACTATCCCGTTTTCGATCACTATCGTTATGGATACTATTACTTCGACCGCCCGAACGGGTATGTGAGCTACACGAGCGGCCTATGGCGACGCCGCAGCCACAACGACCCTAGTCCCTACATTGCTCTTCGCCCTCATCGAGGAGTGGGAATGCGCGACCAATATGGCAACCGCGGATGGTATGGAGGAAGCGACCGTCCCAACAATCCCCCCCTCGCCAACCACCCACAGCCTAATGGCAGAAACAACCACGGGCAGGGCAACGGCAATCGTCCCTTTAACTACAACGACAATAGAGGCGCACGCCTTGGTTCAAGCAACGCTTCACCTAACGGTGTCAATCGTGCTGACGGTCAAAGAAATAATAATAAGAACAACGGCAACAATAGTTCCCCCTATAGAGACGCTTACACCAACTATCGCCAAACGGGAAATAGCACCCCTACGAGCGGCAGAACCTTTAGCACGGGTTCAGCCACTGTGAACCGTAACGGAGCAAGCGGGGCAACAAACAACAACACGAGCACCACTGGCCGCTCCACCCGAGACACCAACGCGAGCAGCACTTCAAACGCTGGACGCAACAATAGCGGTCGCACCTTTGGAAGATAAGCCCCTCCAAGCGAGCACCCATCCTCCTAATGAGATTAGTTTCTCAGCCTTTTTCTACATTCCTCCTTGGCTAGGCAATTATTAGAAACAAAGCTAACCCACGAGCGAGATATAACAGAATAAGGCAGAGGAACTAACTTCGTTTCAACCTACCACACCTATTACATACACACTCACGAGCGATAGGTAATTGACCAAACATTTGCTACTTTGCTAAATAAGTGGTAACTTTGTTTTTGGTTTGAAGGAAAGAATATTACGAAATACTCTACGCACTGTTGTATGCACCATCATCGGGGCATACACTTTGTTGTTAGGCATACTCAACTTCAGCCCCACAGAACAAGCCCTCACCCACTACATTGCTCAAGAGCTTAGTCGAAAATTGGGCACTGAGGTGGTTATAGAGAATATTGAAGTAGGACTATTCAACCGACTCACACTCAACGGAGTAGAGATAAAAGATAAAAAGGCCAAGAACCTACTGAAAGCCCAACATGTGTCGGCCAAAATAGAACTTCGTTCGCTATTGAAGTCGCAGCTCGCCTTGCGCACCGTATCTCTGCTCGACACTCACATTGAACTTTACAAGGAAAAAGCCGACAGTGCCGCCAACTACCAATTTCTTATCGATGCTTTCTCAACGAAGGACAACAAAGAGGTCTCAGCCCTTAATCTGCGAATCAACTCTATCATTCTGCGAAGAGTA
>CAVFOF010000179.1:0-4944 GCA_963623895.1 bacterium | reverse complement strand
GGGTAGCCTAGTGACAATTAATGATGCATCTGGCACATCGCGTGGGGTGTTTGTCAGAAATGGAAATAAAAGAAATTACTATTATTATCTCGGCTCCTCAAATAATCCCACACAAAGCACTGTGGGCGTTACCTACAAACCTCCCACCGAAGTCACGAATGCTACGTGGGAGGGCGACGACATTGCCTGCGACGTAAGTTCTTATACTGACTACAACGACACGGGTAGTGCGAGCAACACTTCGACCTTTACCCACGAGCCCACGCTCTCCGTGCGCTACATCTTCCACATTCGTTCTGCCAAGCAGTTGGCTCAGGAAATGAAGGAGGCTGTGGCCACCGACATCAATAAAACCATCAACGTCACCTACGAAGACCACCGCCGCGTGGTGTTCGGCTACCTTAACACTACTTCTGCGCTAGCTCTGCGCCTAAATCTCGGTGTTCCAAGTAAATACTGGTTCTACCCCATGACGCAGAGCACACACCACGTCTACTACAACAACGAGAGCAACAAAATCACCTCGGCCGACTTCGACACCAATCTCTACAACGCCACGTCGGTGGAATGGCGCATCTACGATCAGAGTAAGTCGAAATATCGCGTGCTGAGTAGCAGTTCTACTTCTAAATTCCAAGAGGTGAGCCTTTCCGATGTGAACGGTAAGACCGATTGGAAGAATCTTTCAAACTCTAGCACTTCCGCCCCCGCCGACATCTCGTTGGGCGAGAAATTCTATATTGTAGCTTTGGCTAAGTATAGCAGCTATTCTTGTCCCATACTCAACGCCGAAGTGGTGATGAACACCGACTATCCGCAAACCTTGAGCGAGATGCGAACCGACCGCAAAATCTCTTATATGAATGAGCACTATAAGCAGATGATGAAGCCGATCTCTTTCGATGCGGAGAACCCCGAACAAACGCTTGAAGCTCCCACTTCGACCAACAACATGGCGCAACTGCCGCCCACCGATTGGGGAAAAGCTAACTACGCTTATCTCTACCGCTATTTGCTCGATAATAAGTACGGACGCTCGGGGCGTTATAAAGATGGCACGCTCAGTAATTGGTCCTACATGCCGCTCCACGGTGAATTTTGCTTCTATAAGTCGTTGAACGTGGACGATTTGTCGGATGTTAGCAATAAGTATGACGATTGGAAAACTATAAATGGCAACGCTTCTCTTCCGCTTTACGACAAGACGTATGAGCGCACAGGTGGCAAGCAGGCGGGCTACTTCCTCTATTTCGATGCTTCCGACGAGAGTCGTCAAGTAGTTGCCTCCGATTTCGAAGCCTCCTTCTGCGTGGGCTCTCGCATCTTCTTCTCGGCCGCCGTGGCCGATGGCACGAATGGTAATACCAAGCCGCGCATCGCCTTCAAACTTTATGGCCTAGAAAAGGATGTTGAAGGCAACGTCACCCGGCAGCAACTGCTGCAAACTTTCGCTTCGGGCGACTTCGCCACCAATACGGTTCAATCCAACTACCGCAATGGCCAGTGGTATCAAGTGTATGGTAAGTTTGTGCTGCGCCCAGACGATAGTGCAGAAAACTTTACCGATTTCCGCATGTCTATTGATAATATGTGCGGTAATACCGACGGTGCCGACTACGCCGTCGACGACATCCACCTCTACGCTCGCCTAGCACAAATCGACGTGTTGCAAAACAAGGCCGTCTGCCCCGACCAAGCTTCTGACACAGACAGCCCCACCGACCTCATCTACCAAATCCGTTCCGACTACGAAAGCATCCAAGCCCTCTCGGGTGTGAATAGCACCACGGGCGACGGCAAACTCTTCTACCGCTTCTGCTCGAGCGACGACGGCAAGCCCATTAGTCTCGACTACGACGGCGATGGCTATCCAGACGACTACGGCACGGCCGTCATCCCCGCCAGCTACGACGCTTCGCTCACCCTCACTGCGGCCGACAAGAGCGTGAAGATGTTTAATAAGGACAAAAATGGCGACATCTACCTCGTTTTGGCTAATCGTCACTACAATCTGCCAATGGGAAAGAGTTTCTACGTGTCCGTAGCCTATCCTTTGGCTAGCGATGCTTCGAAACCTGGAGATTGGGGGCGCCAAACCGACGTTTGCTCCACTTATAGCGAAAACTTTAGCGTGGTGCAGCAAAACGTGATCATTTCCGACGCCACAGGAAACATTCAGACCACGCTTCGTGTGTCGTGTGATGGCAACTATACGCCGTCCGTCGACCTCGTGGCAAAGCTTCAAACCGTAGACCAAGTGGTGGGCGGTTCTACTTCCATCGAGAACGTGCCCTTTGATTGGTTCATCAGCGAAAAAGATCAGGACAACGATTTGCTCACCATCAGCAACTTGCTCGAAGCTATCCACGACTATCGTGACAATTACCCCACGGCAACAAGTCTGAATACGGCTTATAAATCTAAGAACTCCACTTATTATGCGGTGTTGAAAGAATACGTAGACAATGGACGACTTATTCTCTCAGCCAATTCCTCGTTGAGCAGCGTCAAGCTCACTGCTGGTAAGTACGTCATCGCCGCAATCCCTATCGGCAACACCATCACGGACGGCGACTTGTCGTACGAAATCTGCTCCGACCCGCTCTATGTTACGCTGCGTGTGGTAGAGGATGGCCCGAAACTCGTGATGGGCAACACCAAGGTGGTCTATCCCACTGACAGCCGAAACCTCCGCATCGGCCTGCCGCAAATCAAGGCAATGCTAGCCAAGAATGGTGCGCTCACATTGCCTATCTACAGTTTGAGCTCAAGCACCACTTCGAGCACGTCGGTTTCGAAGGTGAATTTCACCGATACGAATATCTACATCTCCGATACGAACGACCCCTCTTTCGACCTCAGCGAGACGCCCGTTCTAGGCACATTGGTCGAAAGTAGCGTGAGCGGAACCGACACCCATTTGAGCATGAGGTTTAACGCTGCCACAGCCGCCCTCTTGCACGAAGGCTATTGGTATGAAATCTACTTCCAATGCGAACTTCCCACAAGCAGCACCACCGTTAGCTGCCCTGGCGCAGTCTTCCTCACGTTCAAAATCGTGCCAGAGTATCTCACGTGGAATTCCCTCCTCAGCGACCGCCTCAATTCCAATTGGAATAAAGACACCAACTGGTTGCGCTCCTCGGCTAGCGAACTCTATCGCACCGATGGCAGCTACACCGACTACGACCTCTCAGCGGGCTTCTCACGCTCCATGGCCTACTCGCCCATGAAGTTTTCCAAGGTCACCATCCCCTCCCAAATTGGTAAGGTCTACCCTGACTTGGGAAATATCGTGACGAGAAGCAACAACATCATCACCGACCTCACCAACTCGAAGGGCGAGGATGCCGATGAGGACGTGATCTACGACATGGCCGTCACTTGGACGCCAAGCAATGCCGACGGTTCCGACGACGGAGAGGGCAATTTTTCGTGCGTTAACTACTACGCCAACGCTTGCGACCAAATCTATCTCAAGCCTGGGGCCGAACTTCGCGACCAGTGCTTCCTCCTTTATAATAAGGCATGGATAGAAAAGGAAATGCTGCCCAATAATTGGTACGCCTTCTCCTCGCCCCTCCGCACGGTCTACGCTGGCGATTTCTACGTGCCTTACAACACCAACGGCCAGCAGACTACGCCCGCTTTCGAACCGATCACTTTTACCAGTGACACCAAGGTGAAGTACGACCGCCTGCGCTATCCCTTCTATCAGAAGAATTGGGACAAGAGCGGCACGGAGGTGCTCGACAACACGCAGTATGAGGCTTACGACTACCTCAACGGGACAATCCCCACGCCCACTGACATCGACCTCGCCACCCTCTATTGGAGCCACAGCTACAATGATGTGAGCGTGCCTTATGCGGTGAGCACCACTACTGGCCGCCCAGGTCAGGGCTTCGCCATCTGCGCTGGCGACAACTACTTGCCCACCGACGCTTCGCACCACACCTTGCTGCGCTTCCCTAAGGCCGACACGGAGTATGCCTATGCCCTCTCGAACACCTCGAAGAAGGCGACCATTGACCGCACGAACAATTATCGCTTCATTATTGACTACGACAACTCCGCTAGTGCTACCTCCACCATTAAAGTGGAGCTAGAGAATGCCACGGCTAGCAATCCTTACTATCTAGTGGGCAATCCCTATGCTGCCACACTCAGTGCCTACTACTTGCTCAAGGCCAATCCGCAGCTCGAGCGCAAGGTATGGTACGTAGAAAACGGAGCGATGAAGAGTTTCGACATCACTGCCACCGACGTTTACGACAAGAAGAACGACGTGCTCATTTCGCCCACTCAAGCTTTCTTCGTAAAACTCAATGACACCTCGAAGAAATACGTAGAGTTCACCTCGGTCATGACCGTCGACCGCTACCTCATCGGTGGCTACACCACGAGTGTCGACGAGGTGACGGACAATTCCTTCATCATCTCTGCCACCCCCATGCAGTCGCCGCTCACGGCCTCGCTCAGCAGCGATGCGCTCTCCGCTTCGCAGCAAAAACTGCAATGCAGCGACAACGCTCAATCCGGTGCCACTCGCATCCTCTTCAACGACTCCGCTAGTTCGGCCTATGAGGAGAGCGAGGACGTAGAGTTGCTCCGTTCCGACCTTGTCACCCGCCCCATGGTCTACACCGTCGCCTCCGACCAGCTAGTAGCTCTCAATCAGTTGCCCCGAAGTGCATTGCAATGGCTTCCCGTGGGCGTAATCACTCCCACCGACCAACAGGTGCAACTCTTCGTGAGTGGGGTGGCGCATGTTCGTCGCAACCTCTACCTCTACGACGCTCAGCAGTCGAGCTTCACGCTCCTCGCTGATAATAGCACCTTCCCCGTGCAGAGCAATGCCTACGGCCGCTACTTCCTCACCTACTATGCCGATGCCACGGCCGTGCCGTCTGCTCCAACTGTCGACACCTCGCTTCATTGCTA
>CAVFOF010000178.1:0-5000 GCA_963623895.1 bacterium | reverse complement strand
TGGTACTACTGAGAAAGATGCAGAAATCTGCTCTTATCGCGGCAATACGTACATCACGAAGGAAGCTGCGCTCAGTGCCATTGCTTCTAACTACGCCCAATATTTTACTAGAAGCACTGATGCTACTACTGGTGGCTATGTTTACACTAGCCTCATTGGTGACAACATTGAGTTCACTCTCGATGGTTTGACCGAAGCAGGTGGTAAGGACTACCAAGTAGTTTGCAAATTGAAGACTAGTGTGACGGTATATAAGCAAACATCCACTGGCGGTTACGAAGACGCTACAACCGAACTGACTAATAAGTTGAAAAAGGAATTGGCCGAATGCCGCACTGAAGGTAACACTTACTACTACACCGCAATCCAACACTTGGCTACTAATGTTGGAAAATTGGGCTACTACGGCGTAGTGCGTAACCACTCTTACAAGATTGACATCAACAAAATCAGTGGTTTCGGTACCCCCGTGTTCGACGTTAATCGCGTAATCGACCCCGTTGTTCCCGCTGACGCCGATACCTACTTGGCCGCTAAGATTAACGTACTCTCTTGGCGCGTGGTAAGTAGCTCGGTTGATTTGGGCAAGTAATCCCTAGATCTAGATAGAATAGAGGGGATACATATCCCCCTCTATCTCCTTCATACGGTGAATGGGCAGCACAAGCCCGTGAAGCCCGTTCGCCCTTAGCTTTTCTTACAACTAAACCACTCACACATTCACATTCACTGAAAATAGTTTGTAAATCTCGATAGGTAGAAGATAGAGTCGCGGCCTTGACGCAATGCACACCCATAACAGTTCTTTTTTTATCGCATTGCAATTATTTATACTGGAGGCTTTTGTAGAAAATACAAGGTTGCGCTCTATCTTTTTACCGTTTTTATCCACCCTTCATCTGCTCGCTCCTCTCTGCTGAGAGAGCTGTGCCTGAATTACCTATCACTCCTTCCTTTTCCTCCTCCCTCCCCCTATGAAGCATTTGCTAAAACAACATATTGTTCGCAGTGTTTCCCCACTGCTGCTTGCGCTCGCAGCTTTTTGTGTAGCTATAAGCGGCTGTCAGCAGATGAGGGAAGACCTCCCCCCTTGCGTGCTGCGTGTGGCTTTTCGCTACGACCACAACCTCAAGTTTGCCGATGCCTTCGCTAACGAGGTGAAGCAAGTCACGCTCTACGCCTACAACGCCCAAACGGGGCAGCTAGCCTATACCCGCACCGAGACTGCGGCCAACATCTTGGCCAAGGGCTACCTTGACGTCACCGACATGAAGCCTGGCACCTACCACCTCATCGCTTGGGCCGAGGGCGAAAACCGCTGCAACAACTCCTACCTCTACGGCCAGGCCGCCCCAACCGACCCCACGCAGCTCACCTGCGAAATCAATAACCTCGGAAACCGCCGACTAACGCACGACCTCACGCCCCTCTTCCACGGAAAGATGGACAGCGTGAAGCTAGAATACGGCCTTTCCACCGACGACACCAAACTCGTGACGCTCCCCCTCACGAAGAACACCAACGTGGTGCGCATCGTGCTGCAAAACACCTCGGGAGCACAGCTCAAAGCCGACGAGTTCAACCTCACTATCGACGACGACAATCGCCTTCTTGGCTACGACAACCTCGCCCTCGAAGCCGACTCCATCGAATACACCCCTTGGTCGAAGTATGCCGGCAGCACCGACATCAACCAGCAGGCCATGCCTCACCGCCAACGCAGCGAGTCGCTCTCAGCCGTGGTGGCCGAGTTCACCCTCAACCGCCTGTTCACCAACAAACGACCCATTCTCACCGTGCGCCGCACGAGCGACGGCCAAGCCGTGTTCCGCCTGCCACTCATCGACTACTTGCTGCTCGTGAAAGGCAACTACCATCGGTCGATGTCCGACCAAGAATACCTCGACCGCGAGGATGAGTACAACATGACCTTCTTCCTCGACAACAACCGCAATTGGCTCTCGGCTTGCATCTACATCAACTCCTGGCGAGTGGTGCTGCAACAAGCCGACTTCTAGCCAACGACCTATTAGATCCCCCCCGCCTCTCATTTTACCCACCTAATATTAACCAGACACTACTTGCCGAATGCTACGCTACATGCAACATATGATGCTTGTCTGCCTCTGCGCTCTCCCTCTCCTAGCAGGGCTTCAGGCTTGCACGGCCACCGACGACGCTCAGCGAGCCGACGAGGCCGAGCGCACGAAGGTGAGCGTAGTGTTTAGCATCGTTCTGCAAGAAAGCACCACCCTGACCCGAGCCACCAACGTGGACTGGGGCGACTACGACCCCACCGACGTAGGTCTTGAGCAAGAAAGCAACATCGACCTCGAAACGCTGCAAGTAGGCATTTACGACGAAAACAACAGGCGCATTGGCACTGTGGAGAAACTAGCCGCTCAACGGGTGCGCAACGCTGACGGCACCACCGCTTACTATCGTGTGCAAGGAGGATGGACTCCTACCGACGCTGAGCAACTAGCTGCGGCAAAGAAACTGATGATTGTGGCCAACGCCACCGCCACCACCGCCGACCTCGGTTCGCTGCAATTCACCACCACCGAGAGCGGCACGACCACCGCCAACCTTGGCTACATTCCCATGTGGGGCGTGGCTCCAATCAGTGCTGCCCTCGAACTGGGCACAAGCACCGACCTCGGCGAGATAAGCATGCTGCGCTCCATGGCGAAGGTGCTCGTGCAGCTCACCGACGAAATGGTGGAGCAGGGCTACACCATCGAGAGCGTGCAACTCAACAACCACAACGAGCAGGGCTACGTGTTGCCCCAAGGCTATGCCAACGTGAGCAACACGAGAGAACTCACCTTTAGCAATACGCCCCGCTATCTCAGTTCGCTCAGCACCGCAGCACTCAGTTTCGCTCTCCCCGAAGCGGCCACGTCGAAGCAGTGTAGCCAAAACCTCTACTTGCCAGAGTATGAAAACTCTGCCGCCACCGCCACTCCCGCCACCATCACCGTGACGCTAGCTCGCAACGGCACCGTTGACGGCACATACACCTTCGGCTTCTACGAATATTCCGACGATGGCAAAGCACAAACCGCCAAGCCCGTAGACATCGTGCGCAACCACTTCTACCTCTTCAGCATCTACAAAAACACCAACAACGTGAAAGTGAACCTCAGCGTGCGACAATGGCGAAAGTTCACTCACGACAACGTGGTGATGTAGCCTCTCACTTAGCCTCTATACCTTATTATATATAGCAAGTCCTAAAAAACACCTTATGCGAAACCTACTCTACATATTGCTCCTCGTGTTAGGCATCGCCTCCTGTTCCACCAGTGTGGAACCGTTCGACGATGGCTTGCCCACTGATGGTTTGGCGCACGTAAGTTTTCGCATCGCAGCAGCCGACAATGCCCCTTCTTCCTCACTACGTGCCGCCTTTAGCGACGACGAAGCCACGGCGGGCGAGTTTATGCAGAGTTGGTTTGTAGCCGTGGTGCAAGGCGGCAAGGTGATCGACATCATACAGAAAACCCTCACCGAGGAAAAGGCCGAAGATGTGGTGGCCGACAAATACGCTTTCACTCCTGGCGAAACGCAATTCTACGCCTTTGCCAACCTCACTCCCGCAGAGGTTGGCCTAACCAAGGGCAGTGCCTTACCCACCGATTTCGAAAACAGCACGCTCAGCGCAGTGGGCAACGTGAGCAGTTTGAGCGAACTGGCCAACGGCATCCCCATGTCCGGTCGAAAGACGGTCGACCTCACCACCACCACCACTGAGGTGTCGCTCGAAGTGGTGCGCATGGTGTCGAAGGTGAGCGTGAAGTTGACCAACGACACGGGTTCTGACCTCACGCTCAACTCCATCACCCTGAGCGACATCACGAAAAACTCCGCTCTCATCGGCCTCTTCCCCTTAGAGCAAGCCGACACCATCGCCCCCAACCTCAACCGCCTTACCGACGCCGACCGAGACAGCTACACCTACACACTCACTGCCGACAACACGCTCAGCAATGGCGAAACCAAAACTTTCACCTTCTACGTAAACGAAAGCCAGGCTCAGAAGCCCGACTATTTCACCCTTACGCTCAACACCACCTCGGCTACTGGTGCGACTGACACGCAGCGCATGGCTATGCTGAAGTGGAAATCAATCTCGCGCAACGACAGCCGCACTATTCCCGTCACGCTCTGCGCCTTTAAGGTGAGCTACGAGGTGGAGGCTTATTCGCCCATCGGCGTCATTCCGCAAGTGACCTATTCTGAAGGCAAACTCTTGATGAACTTCCAAACCTATGGCGAGTTCCACATCCGTCCCATCGTGACAAATCTGAAAGACAACAGCGAACTCGTGCAGGGTTCGGCCACTGGCTATACGCTCAACTCCTTTAAACTCATTGAGGCTAACCCCGAGGGCGGAGAAGGCGTTAACATTTTCGACGTTGCGCCCACATACAACGCAACCCTCAACTTGCTTAGCGGCATGATGGGGTTGCGCAAAGGCTACGCCATCTACGAACTCAACCTCACCATCCCCACAGCAGTGACAGGCGGCAGCGAACCGCTCACTTTGGCCACCCGATTAGAGTTTAATATGGACAATTCGCTCTACACCGGTTACTATTCGCAGCACACTCTCTTCCCCACAGAAGTGAAGCGTCGTTACCTTAAAATCTTTCCCTTATGATGAAGCGCAATGTTCTTTCCCGCATATTTCTCTCCCGCATATTTCTCTCCCTAGTCCTGCCCATCGCCCCCTTGGCGACGCAGGCACAAATCTTTGCCCATTATGTGGGCTACGGCAATAAGCAAAACGGAATTGGGCTCGCGGCCAACGGCATGCAGCGTGTGGCCGAGGTGCATTATTATGTCTATTTGAATAGTACCGATAGCTACTCGCCCGAACTTCCGCTTGATGACTACAATAGTGGTGGTAATGATTCAGAACCGCGTGGCTATTTTCGCTGGTACGACTACAATACGGATGCGGCTTCGAGCCGATTGACGACGGTGGGTAGCCT
>CAVFOF010000177.1:0-5074 GCA_963623895.1 bacterium | reverse complement strand
CAACGAATACCGCTCCGACACCACGGGCGAACTCATCTACCATTTCGACTTCTATCGCATCAAAAAGCTGGAGGAGGTCTACGACATGGGTTACGAGGACTACTTCTTCTCGGGAGCACTCTGCTTCATCGAGTGGCCCGAACTCATTGAGGACGTCTTGCCTGGCGATGCGGTGAAAGTGACCATCGAAGAACTCGAAAGCGGCGAACGCTTGCTGAAATGGTAATGATGGACCTTAAGACGTTCTAAGTTAATTTTTAACGACAATAAGAGACAATCGTAGACAATCTTTTTCTTAGCGAGAGCCGTTCTGTTTTCGCAAGGCGAAGCCTATTGTCCCTCATTGTCGCTAAATTCCAACTGAAGACTCTTATTATTGGTTACTTATTATCGTTTATACAAGATTATTTTGACTTGTTACTTATAATCTATTTACAGAAAAATGAAAACCCTACTCACCTTAGCTTTCTCGTTTTTCGCCCTTGGCCTGTCGGCTCAGACGGTAAACCGCATGGACGAACTGCAACCCGAACAGAAAGCCGCTGCAAAGCAGCTCAAGTTGCTCGGAAAACTCTCCACCTCGGGCAACTCCGACTTCCGCCAAATGCGCGACCTTTGCTATCAGCTCGAAACGGCCGACCTCAGTGCCGCCGACTGCGAAGCCATCCCCAATAACGCTTTCCACTCGCGCCATGCGCTGAAGAGCATCCTCTTGCCTACGAACCTCAAAACCATCGGGTCGCAAGCTTTCTTCGCTTGCAACTCACTCACGCAGCTCACCCTCCCTTCCTCGCTGACTCGGGTGGACAATGCAGCCTTCTCTAGTTGCACGTCGCTCAAAGAAATCACCATCAACGGCACACCTTCGCTGGGCGAGTTCGCCTTTGCCCGATTGAGTGGCTTGCGCACACTGCGTGTCACCTCTGCTACGCCCCCCGTGGCCGTAGCCTCCACCTTCGAAGGCATCGATCGCAAGAAGGTGAAACTCATCGTGCCGAAAGGCAGCGAAATGCGCTATCGCAAGGCAGCGGGCTGGAGCCGATTCTTCACTACCCCCGACAATGAGAATAAGCTTTGCAATCCCGAGCAGGTGCTCATCCCCGTGCCCATGCAGCTCAGCGTGAAGCAAGGCGATGCACTCAACGTGAATAGCAAATGGGAAGTGATGGCTGCCGAGAGTCTCGCCAACGAATGCACCCAAGCTGAGGCCGTGCTGAAGGCTCGTTTGCCGAAGCTGAAAAATCCCAAACTCGTGGGCAAGGTGGTGCTCTCCTTAGGCCTCGACCCCACGCTCGCTGACGACGAAGCTTACACGCTCGAAGTGACGGAGAAGGGTGTGGACATTCACGGCAAAACCGCCACGGGCGTGTTCTACGGCCTAATGACGCTCGACCAATTGCTCCGTGGCGACGGCACGAGCAACTGCTGTGAGCAAATTCCGCAACTCAGCATCAACGATTCGCCCCGCACCCACATCCGCGAGCTCATGCTCGACCCTTGCCGCACGTTCATCCCCTTCAACGAACTCAAGGCTTTCATCCCCGAGATGGCTCGTTACAAGTATAACACCGTACACCTTCACCTCACCGACGACCAAGCTTGGCGCATCGAGATAAAGAAGTATCCGCGCCTCACCTCCGAGTCGAGCGCACGTGTGGGTATGGACGATATGCTCGTGCCTATTTCGGGCTACTACACGCAGGAGCAGATGCGCGAGCTAGTGGCTTATGCTGCTCAGTACCACGTGCAAGTGGTGCCCGAGGTGGAAATGCCGGGTCACGAAGTAGCCGCTATCCACGCTTATCCCGAACTCACTTGCGGGGCGAAACAAGTGCCCATCCGCACTACCTGTGGCGTGAGCGACAACTTGCTCTGCCCAGGCAACGAGTTCACCTTTGAGTTCCTAGGCAACGTCTTTAAGGAATTGGCCGACATTTTCCCTTCGCCCTACATCCACCTAGGTGGTGACGAAGCGGGCAATCCCGCCCTCGACTGCTGGACCAACTGCGAGAAGTGTAAGGCCTTGAAAGCTCAACTCGGTATCACTACTACCGACCGCTCCGAAAACTGGCGATTGCAGGAGTACCTCTTCAACCGCGTGATTGACACGCTGCGCACGAAGTACAACAAGACGCCTATGTTTTGGTATGAAACCGACTTCAAGAAGATTCAGCCCGGTTGCGTCACCTTCTCTTGGCGTCACGGTCTGACGAAGCGTGCGCTTGAGGCCGCCGTGCAGAACAATGCCAAAATCATGCTCTGCCCAGGTGAGCACTGCTATCTCGACTATCCCATGGCCGCTGGAGATATGCCCGAAATCAACTGGGGCATGCCGCTCATTTCTCTTAAGCAAACTTATGCGCTCGACCCTGCTTGGGGCATGGGTGAGGAGTTTGAGCGCAACAACCTCTTTGGTGTGGCTGGCACGCTGTGGAGTGAGTGTATCAACACGCCCGAGCGCATCTACTATCAGGCTTATCCGCGTGCCATCGCCTTGAGCGAAGTGGGATGGAGTCCCGCCTCGAAGCGTTCTTACGACGATTTCGTGCGTCGCCTCTCGCCCGTGTTGAAGGACATGATGCGCCGCGGCATCACGTTCTCTATGCAGTATTAATTGATTAAAAATGAGCAACAAATTGGGGGGCGACGCATCGCCCCAATTTGTTGCTCATTTGTTGGACATTTATAAACAATAAAGTAGGAGGTAAACACTGTGTTTACCTCCTACTTTATTGTTATTTATAATTAGAGCTTATTCGTCAGCGTTGTTCGACCAAATGCCGCCGCCGTTCCATTGCTTTTCGTTGCTCAATACAACGTCGGATTGTTTTGGGCTGCTTACTTCGTAGCTGCTATTCGACAAGAGGGGAGCCTCCACTTGGAACTTCACGCTTTGGCTAGTAGGAGTGATATATGTATGTTTCATTTTTTTGAGATTAAGCGTAGTTAATAAAGAGGGGATTTTGAGGTTTACTTCACAAACTTCTTGCCGTTCTGAATGTAAACACCGCCCTTGCTAGTTTTCATCACACGGCGACCGCTGAGGTCGAAGAGAGGAGCCTGAACAGCGACCTCTTCAGTTTGTGCCGATGCAATGCCCGTTACGTCGCCACCGCCAAAGTTCATTACAATGGCACTTTGGTTGAGTAAGCTCGCATTGAGGTAAGCCTTGTTGGCAGGAATAGCAGAGACGTTCGATGAAGGAGTGTAGAAACCTACGTTGCCGTCGTTCACGCCAAATACCAAGTAGTTGCTGCGTGTGTCGTCGTCGTCGCTGAAGGTGATGGCTTCGTTAGTACCAGTGAGTGCGTTGTTGTCAGTCTCGGCAGCATCTTGGCCGAAAGTAAGCGTAGCCGAAGTGGCAGCATCGTCGCTCACCAATACAAAGCCTGTGTAGGCGGGGATGCTCTCCGTTTCGGTCATTTGCAAATAGGTCTTATCGCTATTCAAAGCACCAAAGTATGCCTTTGCGTTTTCTACGCCCGATATGTTGAAAGGAAGGTAAGCCGAGGCATACGTCTTGCCCGAAACCTCAGCCAAAGCTACCTCGATGCTTGTGGCTTCCGTGATAATCCAGCGGTTGCTAAGCACGGTCGATCCCCAGGCCCATGTCGTGTCCCAATAGTCGATAGCGCCAGTTTCTTCGCAATTCAGTTTATGGCCATTGCCATCGATTAGGTAGAACGAACCATCGCCTGTGGGCTGCAACGTAAATTTGTAGCCATTAGTGTAGTCGGTGAGGGTGGGGGAGGTGGTGGGAGTTGTTGCTGCAGCAGCAACTGAACCAATATATTTACCCGTGTTGGGGTTTTCAAACTTCACGCCTTCTTCGCCACTTATAGCCACTAGTTTCCAAATGTTGTTGACATCGCTATTAAGTTTCGAATTGGCTGTGACGTTCACGTTAGAACCATTTATGCCTAGCACGCTGCTATCATAGCCTTTCTTTGAAACAATACGATAGTAGTTATCTGCTTCGGGCATTTTCATGGTGGCGGAGTTGATTGCCTCATTAAACTCGGTAATGGTAAGAGTCTTGTTGGTGTATTTCGTCCTTAATTCATTTACCATCGAAGCACAATTATACTGTCCAAAACCATCACCGATATTGTTTTCCAATGCAGTAATCTTGCTTTCGTCAATCAAGCTATAGTAGCTAGCATCGCCGTTAGAACCTAAGTAAAATTCGCTGCATGAAGCGTATTGGTTTTGCACTGCGCCAACGTTGGCAGCTGTAATGACGAACATAACGTAGCGTCCCGAAAGCGTAGTTTCGGAAGTGCCCACCTTATACTGCGTGAACACATCGCTGCTATAGCTCAGGTCCATGTCGAAAGCGGGAGTGCTCGTTTGTGCGCTGACAAAGTCGGAGGCAGAGGTGGTAGAGGCATCGAAATTGAAAGCGTCGGTGCTGACAAACATCTTGATGTGTGTGGCCGTACCATTGGCAGCACCACCAGAAGTGCCGCGAGGAAGATAGGCAAAACTATTAAATTCCTTCACTTCACCGAGGTCTACAATGAAGAACTGAGGTAGTTTTTCGCTTTTGTCTCCTGAGGCGTCAGATGCTCCACTCCAATAGGTATGCCAATAAGAGGTGGTGTTTCCATCGATAATGCTGCTAGCGTGACCGTAGTTGCCATCCGTACATTCACTAGAGGTGGTAATCGACCAGGTCGAACGATCGAGCAAGCCGTCGTCGGTGTCGGCTTGCGCCTTGCTTCCCACTAAGGCAAGAAGCAGGGTGAGAAATAGAGTAAATTTCTTCATTTTTATGAAAGTTTTTGATGATTGGTATTTATTCTTTCTTCGGGGGTAATAGTCTTAATAACGACATAGGAAGTTCTCTTTCAACTCTTTTCTCCATCTCTCAAACCGAAACATCCCTATATCTTACGCTGCAAAAGTAGAGTAAAAACGTTAATAAGGCAAGTTGGGGGGGGTAAAATATGTTAATGTGCTTTATTTTACCCCCATTTCCAACAGAAACCACCCAAAAAATTGGGGGCGACGCGTCCCCGCGTCGGCGAAAGAAGAAACTCAAGAAGATATATTATACTCTTTCTACTAGCGT
>CAVFOF010000176.1:0-5120 GCA_963623895.1 bacterium | reverse complement strand
GACTAAGAACCACCCCTACCCCAACTTTTCCTCTGCATTGCTCACCACAAAATAGCGGGCATGCGGACTGCTTAGATAAAGGCCACAAGTGGAACTTTGCGGATACATAGCTCCGTTCTCCGTGAGAGTAATGCCTAAGGCTTTAAAATTGAGCAAACGGCTGACGGGGAAAATGAGTTGTTGATTGGGAAGCGAAGGATAGCCGATGGCTGGACGGATGCCTTGGTAGGCTGCTCTAGCCAAGTCGGGAAGCGAAAGTTGCTCATCGGGAGCATATCCCCACAAGCGAGTGCGCACCTCGCGATGGAGCCACTCGCTAGTGGCTTCAGCTAAGCGGTCGCCCACACTTTGCAAGAGTAAGGAGGCATATTCGTCCTTTGCCTTCTTCAACGACTCCAACTCTTCCACAAATGAGGCAGAAACGGTTACGGCAAACACACCCACATAGTCCTCGTAGGGGCGAGGAGCTACGAAATCGCATAGCGAAAGACAAGGGTTGCCCTGCTGCGCTGGATGCTTTTTGCGAGGAGTGGGCAACTCTAGGTCGGTCCCGTTCACAGCACCAGGAAGAACGATGCTTGAAGGCGTGCCATAAGCAGGATAGAAGCCCACTTGTGCCTGCATGGAGTGACGCTGCTCTATTTCGTCGAGCAGGGCTTCAGCTTCGGTCTGAATGCGACGAGCTTCCTCCGTGCCACTGCGTACACGCCACAAGTTGTAGAAATAAATCCAATTGATATAGGGGCGCACCTCAGCTATCGAAATGTGAGGAATGCTCTTATAGCCAACAAACGTGGGTTGGGGCAGCACTTCCTTTTCCCAATCGATAACGAAGCGGTGGGGGGCATGATGATGTTCGGGATTGTCGCAGCCACAAGGACAGCCCTTCACAGTGTTCTTCTGCGCAGGGGCTGCGGCTTGCTCGAGCAATTGCTTGGCCTTCTTTTTCGCCTCATACTGTCGCACGAGTTCGGCTTGATGCGCAGCATTCTCGCGAATGAGTTGCTCACGCTGAGCACCCTGCAACTGAATAGCTAGCACAGGGTTTTGCGAAGCATCCTTCACGTGAAACACGGGACCATTATATAAAGGAGCAATTTTGAGTGCCGTGTGGAGTTCGCTAGTGGTGGCTCCGCCAATAAACAAGGGTACGGTGATGCCCGCTTTAGCCATAGCCTCCGCCGTGTGGCACATTTCATCGAGCGAGGGCGTAATCAATCCGCTCAGGGCTACGAAGTCGACGTGCTGCTCAAGAACGGTTTGCACCACTTGCTCAGCTGGCACCATTACCCCAAGATCCACCACGTCAAAGTTGTTACACCCCAACACCACAGCTACTATGTTTTTGCCAATGTCGTGGACGTCGCCCTTCACCGTGGCCACAAGGTAGCGACCGTTGCTTCGCTCAGCAGATTGCTTGCTTTGCTCTAGATAGGGCTGCAATATGGCTACTGCCTTCTTCATGGTGCGAGCCGACTTCACCACCTGTGGCAAGAACATTTTGCCCTCGCCAAAGAGGTCGCCCACACGCTGCATACCCTGCATTAAGGGTCCCTCGATAATCGCTCCTGGGACGGGATAATGCTGCAAGGCTTCGGCCAAGTCGGGCTCTAGGTATTCATCGTCACCCGTTCGGAGAGCCGTCATGAGTCGCTCGGCGAGGGGAATGGTAGAACGGTCAACGCTAGGGGCGGCCACGGGGGAGACGGGAGCATTCTTCTTTTCTGCCAAAAGTTTTTCGGCCTGTTCAATAAGCCGTTCGGAGGCTGCCTCGTCCTTGTCGAGAATAGCCTCTTCAATCACTTGCAACAAGGGAGCAGGGATGTCGCCATACATCACCTTCGAGGCGGGATTGACAATACCCATGTCCATGCCACGCTGCATACCTTGATAAAGGAACACGGCGTGCATGGCTTCGCGTAGGTAGTTGTTGCCACGGAAGGAGAACGAGAGGTTGCTCACACCACCGCTCACGTGCGCCTCGGGCAAGTTTTTTATAATCCATTCGGTGGCACGAATAAAGTTGAGTCCGTAAGCATTGTGCTCGCTCATGCCCGTGGCAATGGTCAACACGTTAGGGTCGAAGATGATGTCGCAAGGAGCAATGCCCACTTGCTCGGTGAGGAGTTTGTAGGCTCGTTCGCACACTTTGATTTTATGTTCGTAGGTAGCAGCCTGGCCCTGTTCGTCGAAAGCCATCACCACCATAGCGGCCCCATATTCCTTAATAACACGGGCGTGTGCCAAAAACTTCTCTTCGCCCTCTTTGAGCGAAATAGAGTTGACCACACATTTGCCCTGCACACACTTCAAGGCGGCCTCAATGACACTGAAGTTGGAGGAGTCGATCATCCAAGGAATGCGAGCCACCTCGGGGTCGGAGGCCATGAGGTTGAGAAAGTGAGTCATCTCGGCCGAAGCATCGAGCATGCCATCGTCCATGTTTACGTCGAGCAGCGTAGCCCCATCGCGCACTTGCTTGCGGGCTATGCCCAAGGCCTCATCGTATTGTTTCTCGTTGATGAGTCGAAGAAATTTGCGGCTACCAGCCACGTTGCAACGCTCACCCACGTTCATAAATGCGCCCTTTACTGGGCTAAAGCCTTCTAATCCCGAAAGCCAATCCACCCGCTTTTCGCGGTGTCGCTCACGAGGGGTGCGTCCCTCCGCTATCTGAGCGATGGCACGGATGTGGTCGGGGGTAGAACCGCAGCAACCACCCACAATGTTCACACATCCATCGTCGATAAAGTGGCTAATGGCCTCGGCCATCATGGCAGGCGTTTCGTTGTAGCATCCCTCCTCGTCGGGCAGTCCGGCGTTGGGGTGCGAACTTACGAAATAGGGGGCTTTCTCGGAGAGGGTACGCAGATAGGGGCGCATATCCTCGGCACCGAAAGAGCAGTTCAGCCCCACACTCAAGATGTCCTCATCGTGTTGCACGGAGGCGAGGAAGGCCTCGAGCGTTTGTCCCGAGAGCGTGCGACCTGAAGCATCGGCAATAGTCACACTCAGCATAATGGGAATGCGTCGCCCCGTTTGCTGCTTCACCTTGCGAGCGGCCACAAGGGCGGCCTTAGTGTTGAGCGTGTCGAAGATGGTTTCGAGTAAGAATAAGTCTACCCCACCCTGGCTCAACACGAGCATCTGCTCCTCGTAAGCAGCACAGAGCTCGTCGAAACTCACGGCACGATAGGCGGGGTTCTCCACATCGGGCGACATCGACAAGGTGCGGTTCGTTGGTCCAATGGAGGCGGCCACAAAGCGAGGTTTCTCGGGCGTGAGTTGTGTCATGCGGTCGGCCTCTTCGCGAGCAATGCGCACAGCGGCTTGATTCATCTGCACTACGTAGTGCTCTGTGTGGTAGTCGGCTTGGGAGATGCGCTGAGCGTTGAACGTGTTACACTCAATGATGTCGGTTCCTGCCTCAAGGTATTGGCGATGAATGCTTCGCAACACGTCGGGACGTGTCAGGGCGATAAGGTCGTTGTTGCCTTGCAGCTTCACTGGCCAATTGGAAAATAGACCTTTTGCCTCAGCGGGAGTGAGGCTGCTTTCGCCGTTAAAGTCCTCTTCGCCTAGGTGGAAGGTTTGTATCATCGTGCCCATTGCGCCATCGAGAATGAGGATGCGCTGAGCGAGCAGGTTTTCGAAATAATGGAAATCGGGGTTCGCCATAGGTGCTTTCTGTGAAAAAGCGTGTTCTGCTTTCGGTTTTCAGAACACGCTCGGTGGGGGTTTCTATGATTTTTTCTTAAAAAGTAGCTTGCGCTATGCGCTCGGTGGAGAAGGAGGCATTCATGGTGTAGAAGTGGATTACGGGTACACCAGCCGCTTTGAGTTCGCGCACTTGCTGTATGCCCCACTCCACGCCCAATGCCTTCACATCGTCGTTGCTCTGGCATAGGCTAAACTCTTTGGCCAACTCTTGGGGAAAGTCGATGTGGAAGGTGCGAGGCAACATGGTGCAATGGTTGAGCGTAGTAAGGGGCTTTATGCCAGGAATTACGGGCACGTGGATGCCCTCCTTACGCAAACGCTCCACAAAGGCAAAATATTTCTGATTATCGAAAAACATTTGCGTCACGATGCGCTTGGCTCCCATTGCCACCTTTTGCTTGAGATGCTCAATATCGACGTCGAGATTCATGGCCTCATCGTGTTTTTCGGGATAACCTGCCACGCCAAAGGTGAAGGGCGAAGCTAGAGGCTCCATCTGCAATCCGCCCAACAAGCGACCCTCATTAAAATCGTTTACTTGCTGACAAAGCTCAATGGCATGACTATGACCACCAGGCGTGGGAATAAAGCGGTTCTCGTCCCTGGCACGGTCGCCTCGCAACACGAGCAGGTCGGTGATGCCAAGGTAAGAGAGGTCGATAAGTTCGCTTTCAATTTCTGCGGCCGAGAACCCGCTACAAATCAAGTGGGGCACGGTGTTCACGTCATAGCGTTCTTTTATAGCTACGGCAATGGCCACTGTGCCAGGCCGATTGCTCACACTGAGGCGTTGGTAGGTGCCATTGCCTAGATCGCTATAGATGGTCTCAGCGCGATGGGTAGTAATATTGATGCTCACGGGGTGGTAGGGCATCAAACGGTCGATGGTGCGATAGACGCTCTCCATGCCTTTGCCGCGCACGGGGGGCAGCACTTCGAATGAGAATTGCGTGCCTTTCTCGGGCGAGGCTGAAGGAGCTATGTCGGAGGTGTTGGGATTTGTCATGTTTGAATTTTTGTGTGGCTAATTTAAATATAGGACAATACGTAACGAGGCGACTGATAGAAGAGTTCCGTTTGGGCATCAGTCAGTTTGTCATAAATTGGCGAAGTATAAACTCGCTCAAAGGCTTCTTCCATAGTATACCCCTGTTCTTCCACAAGTATTCGTATCATGTGAGCTGTATATGCTCCTTCAAATACTTGAACTCTTGCAGCGACACATTAAGCCCTTTCATATTTTTTCAGTTTTAAAATGGCACGCTCCGTCCCAAAGAAATATTGTATACAGATGGTCGAACCATGATATAAATGTATCATAATGTTCCTCCTTTCCTTTTACAATAGCTCAACATACTTTGTATCATGTCATCCATTGATTGTGTGTGCATCACATCATA
>CAVFOF010000175.1:0-5195 GCA_963623895.1 bacterium | reverse complement strand
CCGTACTTGCCAAAGATCTCTTTCTTCTTTTCAGAATCTAAGTACATTGTGTGTAATTGGAAATAAAATTGGATAATGATAAGTGTGCCACGCTCCCATCGAAGCGAAACTTCTAGGGGCATAGCGACTGCAAAGGTAGCAACTTTTATTCTAATTACCAACACTTTCCATTAAAATTCAGTGCGAAAGCTTCAATGTAAGGCCAAATCAGCATATTCCATTACTTTTTTACTCTACGCGCGCGCGTTCCTTAATATATAAGTAACGAGTCAAAATAATCTTTATATTAACTCGCATTGGGGTAGTTAATATAAAGATTATTTTGACTCGTTACTTACTTTCTTACTTACTAGTATTTAAAAGTGCTTCCTCCCAAAAACTCGCGGAGCAAGGAGGTTGGGGGCAACCCCGTGATGGAAATGGGGTTGATGTAGGTGAGAAACTTTCGCAAGCGATAAGCTTCGGAATATTCGGGAGCCGTTTCGGGCACTTCCTCGAGCAGCGGAAGAGCTTGGTCGCGCAGAGCGGCCAGTTCGAAGAGGAGAGCCGTGTTGACCATCTCGTCAGCATTCTCTTGGAATGGGAAAATCCAGCGTTCCTCACCCCGACGCACGGAGGGCCATTGGGCAATCGTTTCTTGTGCCGTGCGACCGCGGTGGCTGTGGTCGCGCACGATGCGTCGCAATAAGCGATTGTCGGTGGTGGGGA
Organism: bacterium; assembly: GCA_963623895.1. Lineage (GTDB taxonomy): Bacteria > Bacteroidota > Bacteroidia > Bacteroidales > Bacteroidaceae > Alloprevotella. The sequence goes on along the minus strand of CAVFOF010000175.1, from coordinate 4,487 downwards.
TGTAGTTGTGGTCGTCGAGGAGGATGGTGGTGAGAGCCGAAGCGTAGATTTTGAACTTACACTGTTCGTCGACTCCCTCCGTGAGGCGAGGGTTGAGCGCATGAATGCCCTCGAGCACGAGGATGTCGTTGGGCTTTAACTGATAGCGATGGCCGCTCGGCACACTTTTCCCCGTGAGGAAGTCGTAGCGTGGTGTTTCCACCTCCTCGCCGTGAATTAGGGCGTTGATTTGCTGAGTGAGCAAGGGGATGTTCATGGCATCGATGTGCTCAAAGTCGTAGTTACCGTCGGCATCGCGTGGCGTGTTGACTCGGTCCACAAAGTAGTCGTCGGTGGAAATGGGCACAGGCTTGATGCCACAGGCCATGAGTTGCACGCTGAGCCGCTTGCTGAAAGTGGTCTTTCCGCTTGATGAGGGACCTGCGATAAGAATTACTCGCAAACTTGGATTAGCGGCGATGCGGTCGGCCAAATGCGAAATTTTCTTCTCCTGCAAAGCTTCGCTCACGTTGATTAGGTCGTTGGTGTAGCCCGCCTTGCAAGCTGCATTAAACTCGCCAACGGTGCTCACGCCCAAGATGCGATTCCAGCGGTGCTGCTCGTTGAACACCTCAAACATTTTGGGCTGCTCGGTGAAGGGGCGCAGTTCTTTGGGATTGACCGAGGAGGGAATGCGCAGCAACACCCCTTCGGCATAAAGCTGAAGATCGAAGAGGTGGATTTGCGAAGTATGGATGAGCAGGGAGCCGTAGAAATAGTCGATGGTGTCGTCGAGCGTGTAGTAGGTGGTGTAGAGCTTTCCCAACCCTTCAAGCAGTTTGGCCTTGCTCTCAAGTCCTGCCTGACGGAAGAGGGCGATAGCCTCGTCGGTGGGACAGGTAATGCGATGGAAGGGGAGGTTTTCCTTAACGATTTGCTGCATGCGTCGCTTCAAATGGTCGACAACGGACTGGTCGATGGCTTCGCCTGCGGGCAGGGATATGCGACAGTAGTAGCCGTTGGAGACGGGAGTGTCGATGCGAAGGCGAGCGGTGGTGCCATACACGTCGCGCACGGCCTTATAAAGCACGAAGAAGAGTGAGCGTGTGTAGGTGCGCAAGCCCGAAGGCGAGGTGATGTCGAGAAATTCCACATCTTTATCGCCATAGAGCGTGTAGTGTAGTCCCTCTGCCTTATTGTTGACCTTGGCACTTGTGGGGCCGTAGGGCATGTGGAGGTCGAGCATTTCGTAAACTTCCTCAAGATTGAAGCCTGCGGGCACCTTGTGTGTGCGTCCCGTGTTGAGACAGCGTATGTTGATTGTTTTACTCATGGTTGTGCGTTGGTTATGAGTTATTCATGGAGTTTCAGTTGAGCAAATATAGTGGAAAAAAGGCATACTGACGCTTCGCCTTGGGCGAAATAAAGCTAATTTGATGAGTTTTGGCTTTCTATCGCATTGTCACTAAGTAAAGAAAACGGTCTATTTGCTTGCTCATGTAAAACAAAATGCCGAATATTGCACGCAAATTATTAAGAGAACAACCCGTTTAGTATAAAAACGCAAGAAAGGACTATATCTATGCTACGAATTGCTATACAAGCTAAAGGCCGGCTCAATGAAGACACTATGGCCCTGCTGGCAGATGCTGGCATCAATGTGGCGCAGAGCAAGCGCAAACTGGTGGCACGCGCCAAAGGTTTCCCCATCGAAGTGCTCTACCTGCGCGACGACGACATACCGCAAGCCGTCAACATGGGTGTGGCCGATGTGGGCATTGTGGGACTTAACGAAGTGGCCGAACGTGGCATGGAGGTCGACGAAGTGATGCGCCTAGGCTTTGGTGCTTGTCGCATTTCGTTGGCTCTTCCTCGTGAGGTCGACTACCCCGGATTGCAATGGTTTGAGGGCAAAAAAGTGGCCACCTCCTATCCCAACGTGCTGCGCCAATTCTTCCAATCCAAAGGCATTCATGCCGACATTCACGAGATTGCTGGTTCTGTAGAGATAGCCCCCGCTGTGGGCATGGCCGATGCCATCTTCGACATTGTGTCGTCGGGCGGCACTTTGGTGCAAAATGGTCTGCGCGAGGTGGAAGAGGTGTTCTATAGCGAAGCCGCACTCATTGCCCGAAAGGGACTAGAAACGGAAAAAATGCAAGATATAGAGAAACTCAAATTCCGCTTCTCGTCCATAGCCAATAGCCGAGGCTACAAATACGTGCTGATGAATCTCCCCACGTCGTTAGTTGACGAAGCCGTGCAGCTGCTCCCCGCCATGCGTTCACCCACCATCCTTCCGCTCGCTGCCGAGGGTTGGTGCTCCATGCACGTAGTCATAGCCGAGGACGTGTTGTGGGAAAAGGTGGAACAACTCAAGCAACTCGGTGCAGAAGGCATACTAGTGCTTAATCTCGAGAACATGATTCCTTAGTTCTCTCACACCTATATATAATAAGGTATATTTTCTAAAAAACATCATTCGACACAATGAACATCCTACATCATCCATCGCCCCAAGAATGGGCCTCGCTTTGTGAACGCAATGCGCCGAGCGACGACAAAGTAGTAGAAAGCGTGAAGCAAATCATCGCCACCGTGCGCGCGGAGGGCGACCATGCTTTACGACATTATGCCGAATGCTTTGACCATGCCACCATTCACGACATCGCACTCAGCGACGAGGAGCGCACGCAACTCGCTGCCCAAGTGTCGCCAGAGGTGAAGCAAGCCATCGAGCAGGCACTGCGCAACATCTCTGCTTTTCATGAGGCGCAGATGCCCAACCCTGTGACGGTGGAAACGCAGCACGGTGTGCGCTGTGTGCAAAAGCCCGTCCCCATTCAGCGCATAGGACTCTACATTCCCGGAGGCCGTGCCCCCTTGTTCTCCACCGTGTTGATGTTGGCCGCTCCCGCTCGCATTGCTGGCTGCAAGGAGGTGGTGCTCTGCACGCCCCAAGGAGCCGACGGCCACATTGCTCCCGAAATAATTTATGCCGCCAATGTTTGCGGCGTACACCACATTTACCGTGTGGGCGGAGCGCAAGCCATTGCCGCAATGGCCTATGGCACAGAGAGCATTCCACGGGTCGACAAAATCTTTGGCCCAGGCAATCGCTTCGTTACTCACGCCAAGCAGCTCGTTAGCATCGACACGGCCATCGACATGCCCGCTGGCCCCTCCGAAGTGCTCGTGATGGCCGACCACACGGCACGCCCCGACTATGTGGCCGCCGATATGCTCTCGCAAGCCGAACATGGCCCCGACAGTCAAGCCATCCTCGTGTGCCACTCCGACGAACTAGCCGCTCAGGTGGCTCAAGAGGTGGAGCGACAAACGGCCTTGTTGCCGCGTCGCGAACTCGTGGAACACTCCCTAAGCCACAGCCGCATCATCGTGTTGCCCACGCGCAAGGAGATGACGCAGTTTGCTAACGCTTATGCTCCCGAACACCTCATCATTTCGATGGAAGAGCCTTGGAATATTGCCGATGAAATCACGGCGGCTGGCAGCGTGTTCATCGGTAACTACTCGCCCGAGTCGGCTGGCGACTATGCTTCGGGCACGAACCACACCTTGCCCACGAGCGGCTGGGCACGCTCGTATAGCGGAGTGAACATCGACAGCTATATGCGCAAAATCACTTTCCAAGAACTCACGCAAGAGGGATTGCGTTCGCTCTCGTCCACCATCGTCACGATGGCCGAGGCCGAAGGGCTGCAAGCACACGCCCAAGCCGTGATAGTTCGTTCCAAATGATTCTTACCTTATGCCTTATATACGTAAAAACATACTCGACCTGCAACCCTATTCCACCGCTCGCGATGAGTATCAGGGCGGCGATATCTCCGTGTGGCTCGATGCCAACGAAAGTCCTTACGACAACGGCGTAAACCGCTACCCCGACCCTCACCAAAAGGCATTGAAGGCCGCTTTGGCCACCTTGAAGGGCGTGGAGGCTGACCGCATCTTTGTGGGGAACGGCAGCGACGAGGCTATCGACCTCTGCTTCCGCATCTTCTGCGAGCCTGGTCAGGACAACGTGGTGGCCATAGCTCCCACCTATGGCATGTATGCAGTGGCAGCAGCCATTAATAATGTAGAGGTGCGCGAAGTGTCGCTCACTCCCGAGGGTTATCAACTCGACGTGGCGGGCTTATTGGCGGCAGCCGATGAACATACGCGTCTGATGTGGGTGTGTTCGCCAAACAACCCTACGGGCAATGCCTTCCCCTTGGCACAGCTTGAGGCTTTAGCCACTCATTTCAGCGGTGTGCTGGTGGTGGACGAGGCTTATGCCGACTTCTCCTCGCAGCCTTCGATGCTAGCCGTGTTGCAGAAGCATCCCAACGTGGTGGTGCTGCAAACGCTCTCGAAGGCCTGGGGCATGGCGGGATTGCGCTTAGGACTCGCTTTTGCATCGCCCGAAATAGCCGAACTCTTTTCCCGAGTGAAATATCCCTACAATGTGAATGCGCCCACCCAAGTGGAGGTTATCCATCGTT
>CAVFOF010000174.1:0-5212 GCA_963623895.1 bacterium | reverse complement strand
CGGATGTCATTCCGATTTTTTTTCCTAATAATCCTGGCATTTCAGTATTATGAAAATGATGTGAAAATTGTTTTTTGTTCCGTCGCCCAATTCTTCTTTAAGAGATGGGTCGGATGGTTATTGCTAACCTGAGAGTATTAACTCTCTCAAAACAAAGCAGTTTTCTAATGTTTCCTACTTTCGGGATGCAAAAGTACGACTTTTATTTCACACTACAAATATTTTCTTCTTTTTTTTCTGAAAATCAGCCAAATTATTAGGATTGGAAAACTAAAAGGCGAATTTTATCCCGAATAGGTTCGCAATGGATGAGGTTCAGCATCAGAAATGAAAGCCAAAGTGTACTTCATCAGGAGATATCATTTCATTTTCTGCCCTACACCTAAATAATAATCATCAAGCTAGAAATCGAAACGAAAGTAGCAAAATTAGGAAGAAATAAAGCATAAAGAAAGCGTCGCAACGGAAAAGACGTTAATTTATCAGAAAAGACAAAAAGAAAAGAAGAAGCGAACTTTACACCTATTATATATATACGTATCTTTGCAAGCGTTACCATAAATCAAAACAAATTCAATTATTAATCTATAAAATTACTACATGACACACTTACATTCCTTGCGTCTAGCATGGTTGGTATGTTTGTTTAGTTTGCTTTCGGGTGCTTTGCACGCTACGGTAGACTTTCAGCAAACAGGTACGGTGTATCGCATTGTCAACAAGTCGAATGGTCTAGCCCTGACCAACGGCAATAATGGCGATAACGACACCTATCTTTCTACCGCCACGTTAGATGAGAATTCTGCTGGTCAGGATTGGATGATTGTTCCAGTGGACGCTGCCAACAACATCTACGCCTTTGTCAACCCCAACTACGACAAAGGTATCGACATGGCTTCCTCTGCCAACCCTCAATGGAAATTGTTGCAATGGACTTCCGAAATCAACAATTCCAATCAGCAATTTTTGGTAAAAGCCGTCCAAACAGAGGCCGACGTCTACCAATTCTTTAACGCTGATGCTAGCCGCGTAATGACCTTGCGCGAAGATGGCACCATCTACATGGACGAAAATCTCTCAGCCGTTAGCAGCCACTTCATGCTGCAAGCCACGAGCAAGGTGATTAACTACCCTGTGAAAGGCATCACCTACCTTTTCCGTCAAAAAAGCACGGGACGATTGCTCACCAACAACGAGAGCGAGGTGCAAGGTGAGGTTTTGAGAACAACGGCTTATAAGGAAGGAGCCTATGGTCAACACTGGCAATATCGCCCCGTAACATATAAGTCGAAGAACCAAACGCTCACAAGCACCGTGCTCTATAATGAGAAGTATGGTTTTGCCGTTGATGCAGGTTTGAACGGACAAAAGATTCCCTTGCAGTATGGCCTCGATGCTTCAAACTACAACCAGCAAGTCACGATCTCAGCCGTAAGCGGTGAAGAGGGAGTTTATCAAATTAGCTACGTTTTCCAAAACGTCACCTACTACATCACCGCTGACGAAGAGGGCAACACATCGATGACCTCTGATGCTACGGACGAGAACACCTATTTCACACTCGAGCCCACCGATGCTCCCGTGGTATGGAAGAATGACTGGGAAAACGAGAAGGTTTTTGCCGTGAACAAAGAGACTGGCCACGCCACCTACATGCCCTATGCCAACACCGAAAGCTTGCGTGCCGACGCCGAGCGCTACGCAAAGCCCTGGCTCGATCCCGCTAGCGACCGCTGGATGACGCTCAACGGTACGTGGAAAATCAATTTTGTAAAATCCCCCGATCAACGTCCAGGCGAAACGGATTTCTACGGAAACGATGTAGACGTTTCTTCTTGGGACGACATCGAAGTGCCCTCTTGCGTAGAAATGAAAGGCTACGGCGACCCCTGGTATGTCAACGTAGACTACCCCTTCTACGACAATCCTCCCTACATCAGCATGAAGGGCAACCTCTACAACTCGGTTAGTTCCTTCCGCCGCAACTTCACCCTCCCCTCTGCTTGGGAGAGCGAACGCATCTTCCTCCACTTCGATGGTATCTATAGCGGTGCCTACGTGTGGGTAAATGGCGAAAAGGTGGGCTACACTCAAGGAGCCAACAACGATGCCGAGTTCGATATCACGAGCTATGTGCGCAGTGGGGAGAACAACGTCAGCGTGCAAGTGTTCCGCTTCACCGATGGTTCCTACCTCGAAGGCCAGGACATGTGGCACATGAGTGGCATTCATCGCGATGTTTACCTCTTCGCCACTCCGAAGACCTACCTTCGCGACCACGTCATCACCAGCAGTCTCTCTGCCGACAATAACTACCAAAGCGGTAGCATGAGTGTTGCTCTCACCGAGACGAACAAAGACGGCGGTGCTGTGAGCAAGTCAGTACGTGTCCGACTCATCTCTCCCGATGGCACTCAATTGGCTGAACAAACTGCTCAATTCAACTTCACCACCGATGGCGACCAAGAACAAACCCAGACGCTCACTTTCGACAACTTGAGCAACCTTGAATTGTGGAACGCTGAGCACCCCAACCTCTACACCGTGGAAATTGCCCAGCTCAATGCCGAGGGCCAAGAGGAAGAAGCTTTCGCCACGAAATATGGCTTCCGCCACATCGAAATCCCAAGCAACGACCACCGCGTCTATGTCAACGGCAAGCAAATCTACTTCAAGGGTGTCGACACCCAAGACACGCACCCCCTCCGCGGACGTTCTATCGATGTAGAAACCATGCTGAAGGACATCACCATGATGAAGCAGGCCAACGTGAACACCGTGCGCACGAGCCACTACCCCCGTCAGGCCAAGATGAACGCTATGTTCGACTACTACGGACTCTACGTAATGGACGAAGCCGACCTCGAATGCCATGCTGACTGGACGGGTAATAATGCCACGATGACCAAATCGGCCGACTGGACTCCCGCCTACAACGACCGCGTACGCCGCATGGTGCAACGCGACCGCAACCACCCCAGCATCATCTTCTGGAGTTTGGGTAACGAGAGTGGCTACGGCATCAACCACGTGTCGAACTACAACCTTGTGAAGAACATGGACAACAGCCGTCCCGTTCACTACGAAGGAGCGACCAACGAGGGCCGTACCGACTGCACCGACCTCTGGAGCGTGATGTACCCCTACTTCGAAGGCAACACGAAGAACGTATCGCAACAAGCCAACAGCAACTGGGCTGGCCAGCCCTACTTCATGTGCGAGTACGACCACGCTATGGGCAATTCTCTGGGAAGCCTTCAGGACTATTGGGACATTATCGAGGGTAGCACCTACGGCATTGGGGGTTGCATTTGGGACTGGGTTGACCAATCCATCGTTTCCGCTGCCGACCAAAAAGCTGGCAACCTCACGGAAAATGGTTTCAACAAGTACCGCACTGGCTACGACTGGAACGATGCTCCTCACCAAGGCAACTTTGTGAACAACGGTATCATCACTGCCGACCGCGCTTGGAACGGCAAACTCACTGAAGTAAAGAAGGTGTACCAATACATTAAGTTCACTAACTACGATGCCGCCAAGGCTCAAGTTACGCTTAAGAACGCCTACGACTTCACCACCCTCAACGACGAATACTCCATCGAAGCCATCGTTCTTGTCAATGGCAACGAGACCATGGCTCTCTCGCAACCTATGCCTACTCTTGCTCCTGGCGAAAGCGTCACCATCGACCTTCCCACCAACTTCAGCAAAGAGGATCTCACCGATAGCGACGTAGTCATCAACTTCAGTGTGGTACGCAACTTTGCCACTAGCTACTCTGACGCTAGTTACTGCATCGCCTCTGCTCAGTTCACCATCAACGACCGTGACGCACTAGCTAAGGCCGACAACACTGGAGCTGAGAAACTGACCATCGTCAACGAGGCTAACACCAAAACCATCTCTAACAATAAGGTAAACATCAAGTTCTACAACTCAGGTGTTATTGCTAGTTGGACGCAAAACGGCATCAAGGTGGTTGCAGACGGCACCTACCCTGAATACGAGAACTACCGTTGGATTGAGAACGATGCGCCCTACAACGGCGACCCCACCTACGACAATGGCAACGGCATGGAGAGTCACTCTGCCACCTTCTCGCTTGCCAACGACGGCCTAACCGCTACCGTGGTTGTGAAGGGTACAGGTTCGAAAGCCAACTATGTGTTCACCTACACTATCAACGCCAACGGCACGGTAGACCTGAACACGGCCTTCACTCCTCAAATCACCAACACCGACTACGACAAGTGCATCCGTCGCCTCGGCATGCAGATGCAATTCCCTGGCGAATTTAGCAACGTAAGCTACTACGCTCGCGGTCCGCTCGAAAACTACAACGACCGCTACACGGGTTCTTACCTCGGCCGCTACACCAGCACCGTTTGGGATATGAACGAGAAGTACTTGCGTCCGCAGTCAATGGGTAACCGTCTCGACATGCGCGAACTGATTCTTGCCGATGAGGAAGGCAACAAGATTAAGGTGGAGAGCGAAGGACAAGTGGCCTTCTCTACCCTCTACTGGTCTGACCAACAACTGAAGCAGAAGATGCACAATTGGGAACTCACCGTCAACGACGATCCAGCTAAGCGCAGCATCTACACCCACTTCGACTACACGCAACGCGGTGTAGGTTCGGGTAGTTGCGGTCCTACCACGAAGAGCGACTACTACGTTCCCACCTCGGGCACCTATGGTTACAAGCTCCGCTTCACCACTTACAATCAGGTAATCGAAGGCATTTGCAACACCGAAACCACGGTGAACGACCTGAAGATTACGCACAACGACCACCAAGTAGTGGTCTGCGGAAACATCGAGGCTGGCACCACCATTGCCCTCTACAACGTAGGCGGCGTTTGCCTCGGCACGGCCAAAGCCAACGCTACGACCTCGCAGCTCACCCTCTCGCTCGAAGGTCAGCCCGTAGGTTCTTACCTCGTGCAGATTCAAAGCGGTAACGCCAAACGTGTACACAAGATTTTGAAATAAGAAGCTGAATACACCTTATTAATATAAGAGGAGTTGCTCCAAACAATGGGGCAACTCCTCTTTCTTTTTTTAAATTGCCCCAAAAATTGGGGGGCCAAAAAATTGGGGGCGACGCGTCCCCGCGTCGGCGTAAGTAGAAACGCTAGTAGAAAAACTAGTTAAAAAGCTAGTAGAAAAACTAGTTGAAACGCTAGTAGAAAGAGTATAATATATC
>CAVFOF010000173.1:0-5221 GCA_963623895.1 bacterium | reverse complement strand
ACTCAGTTTGTTAGCACTCGCTAAGTTACAACTTTTTCTTGACTTATTGTTCTTTCCACCCCTATTAATAGGGGTGGGAAACTTTAGTTATATAGGAGTGCGTATTTCGCATTAGGCCACTTTGCTTCCGCTCAATTTTCCTTTCTTCATCAGCCACCAGTAAGCAACGAGACACACGACAACGGATACGGTTGACCCGATAGGAGCTGCCGTGCCCATGGGGAGCAGTCGGGTGGGGTAGCTGATTGAGAACAGATAGGAAAGCGGCACGCGTGCCACGATGATGCTGATGACGTTGTGCGTGAACGACACGATGGAGTAGCCATAGGCCGTGAAGAAACCGCTAAAGCAGAAGTGCACACCCGCCAGGGCGCAATCGAACACGTAGCTGCGCAGATAGTCGGCCCCTTGCGCCACCACGTGTGCATCGTCCGTAAAGATGCGGACGGCAGCCTCGGGACAAATCTCCACCACCACGGAGGCAATCAGACCAAAGCCAAAGGTGATAGCCATGGCTCGCCACATGGTTTGACGAGCTCGTTCGGCCTTTCCCGCTCCAAGGTTTTGCGCAGAGATGGCCGACACGGTGGAAAGCATGGCTGAGGGGATGATGAAAAGCAGGCCGATAAACTTTTCCACAATGCCCACGGCTGCAGCATCGGTCAGTCCACGAGAGTTGGCAATGATGGCGATGATGAGAAACGACACCTGGATGAAGCCATCTTGCAAGGCTACGGGTAGGCCAATCTTCAGCAAATTGCCGAGCACCTTGCGGTCGGGGCGCAAATCGCTCGCTTTTACTTGGAAACTAGCCCAATGCTTCCTGATGGCTAAGGCGGAAAATGCCACACTAGCCGTTTGCGAAAGCGTAGTGCCGAGGGCTGCACCCATCGCTCCGAGGTGGAAGTAGCCAATAAATAGGTAGTCGAGCACGATGTTCACCACGCAAGCCACGGCCACAAAGTACATTGGCGTTTTCGTGTCGCCCAGTCCGCGATAAATAGAGGCGATGAGGTTGTAGGCAATAATAAAGGGAATCCCAATGAAGCAGACGATGAGATAGCTCCTCATGCCCGCCACGGATTCGGCCGGCGTTTTCATCATGGCCACAATGGGGTCGGTTAGGCCTAGCAGCGCTACCGACAGCAAAAGGGCAATGGCTGCAAACAGTGTGACCGAATTGCCCATCACGCGAGCGGCCCAAGCCCCGTCTTTCGCCCCCACGGCATGGCCGAGCCGCACGGTAGTGCCCATGGCCAAGCCTATCAGCACCACGGTGACGAAATACATCACTTGTGCTCCGTTCGACACGGCCGTCGTGCTGTCTACCCCACAATATTGGCCTATTACGAAGAGGTCGGCAAGGCCATAAAGTATTTGCAGAAAGTAGGCTAGCATGTAGGGCAAAGCAAACGTGGCGATGTTGCGCATAATGCTGCCCTCAGTAAGATCTTTTTGTGACATAATGTTTCGTAATAAACGAAAATGAGAAAACTTTCGTTGAAAAAGTAGTGCAAAATTACGACTTCTTTTTCGGGTAAACAAATTTAGCGAAACGCTTGATTTACTAACTTTCCGCATTTTTTTTGAAAATAATGGTCTAAAAATTTGCAACGTAAGAAATAATGCCTTACTTTTGCAGTGTAATCAAAATTGTAATCGTTACAAAAATGAAATAAATGGAGGATAACGCAACACTACATACCTTGATGCAGCACGGCATAAAGCCCTCGGTGCAGCGAATGGCAGTGATGGAATACCTGCTTACCCATCGCACGCACCCTACGGCCGACGAAATCTACTTGGCCCTGCATCCCGAAATGCCCACGTTGTCGAAAACCACCGTTTACAACACGCTGAAATTGCTTACCGACAAAGGGGCTGCGCTGCAACTCACTATCGACGAGCGCAACTGCTGCTTCGATGCCGACACCGCCCCCCATGCTCACTTCCTTTGCCGAGCGTGTGGAAAAGTCTACGATGTGAAGTTGCGCAAAACGCACCTTGAAGCCGATGCCGCACTGCCCACAGGATTCGTCACCGACGAGGTGCAGCTCTATTTCAAGGGAATGTGTCATGATTGCGTCGAAAAGCAAAAACAAGAACAAACAACCGACTGAGCAACTGGACATTGCCAGTCGACAAACCGAACATAACAACTCACCTAACCCACTTGACTCATTATGAAAAAGAAATTTATTTGCACCGTATGTGGCTACGTTTATGAAGGCGAACATGCACCCGAAAAGTGCCCCATGTGTGGCGTTCCCGCCTCCAAGTTTAAGGAATTAGAGGAAGGTCAAAAGTTGCAATTCGTGGCCGAACACGAACTTGGTGTGGCCAAAGGTTGCGACGAGGAAATGCTCAAGGATCTCAACGCTCACTTCAACGGTGAATGCACCGAGGTGGGTATGTACTTAGCCATGAGCCGTCAAGCCGACCGTGAGGGCTACCCCGAAGTGGCTGAGGCTTTCAAGCGTTTCGCTTGGGAAGAAGCCGAGCATGCTGCCAAGTTTGCCGAACTACTTGGCGACATGGTGTGGGACACCAAGACCAACCTCGAAAAGCGTATGAACGCAGAGTCGGGAGCTTGTGAGGACAAGGCTCGCATCGCTAAGCGCGCAAAGGAACTCAACCTCGACGCTATTCACGACACCGTACACGAAATGGCACGCGATGAGGCTCGTCACGGACGTGGCTTCGAAGGACTCTACAATCGTTATTTCAAGAAGTAATCTCAGATTGCCTCTCGCAATTAACAATAAAACTACAAACAGTGGAAAAATGGGGAACGGCTAGTTCTATTTCTTCTGGAGAAACGACCAAGTCGCCTCCGCTTTCCACTGCATCACCCCTCAACTCTTAACTCCAAATGAAAGATCTTAAAGGAACTCGCACCGAGAAAAACTTGCAGGCTGCTTTTGCTGGCGAATCGCAAGCTCACACCAAATATCAGTATTTCGCATCGAAGGCCAAGAAGGATGGCTACGTGCAGATGGCCAACATCTTCGAGGAAACCTCTCGCAACGAAAAGGAGCACGCTAAAATTTGGTACAAATACCTACATGGCGGCACTATCCCCTCAACCACCGACAACTTGGCCGACGCTGCTGAGGGCGAAAACTACGAATGGACAGACATGTACGACACCTTTGCAAAGGAGGCTCGTGAGGAAGGCTTCGACGAGATTGCTGCGAAATTCGAAATGGTAGGCGCCATTGAGCGTGCGCACGAAGAACGCTATCGCAAATTGCTTAAGAACATTCAGGATGCTGTAGTGTTCAGCCGCGAAGGCGACAGCGTATGGCAGTGCTCCAACTGCGGCCACATCGTTATCGGCAAGGCCGCTCCCGAGGTATGCCCCGTGTGCAACCATCCCCAAAGCTACTTCGAACTGCGTGCTGAAAACTACTAATCGCATCGCTATCTGAAGAATACTCATTATTCTCATACTTAATCAAGGCGAGGGCAATGCTTCCGAGTGTTGCTCTCGCTTTTTCTCGTAACCCAGTGCTGTCAACTAGCCAAGAAGTGTTAACTTTGTAATCCAAAATAACAAGTAATTACAATGATAGCCATCGTCATCAACGCCATAGCCGTGATTTTAGGCAGTGCTATTGGCGCACTATTCAAGCGTGGAATTCGCGAAAAGTACATCAACGTTTTAAACACCGCTATGGGACTTTGTGCCATAGCCCTAGGCATTAAAGTGGCCATAGAGAGCATGCAGAAAACGCAATATCCCGCCCTTTTCATCTTTTGCCTCTCGATAGGCGGTCTAGTAGGCACCGTGCTGCGTATGGATCAACGCATGGAGCGAGCCACGAAGAAAATCTCTACGAGCAATCTTGCTGAAGGCATCACCACGGGCATCTTGCTTTGCTGCGTGGGCACACTAGCTATGATGGGCCCTGTGATGAGTGCGCTCTATGGCGACAACACCTACCTCATGACGGCCGCCACGCTCAACCTTGTCACGATGGTGGTGGTGGCCTCCTCCTATGGCTTCGGCGTAGCCGTCACATCGGTGGCCGTGTTCGCTTGGATGTCGCTTATCTATTGCATTGCTCTGTTGTCGCGATCGTTCATTAGCGAAGAACTCATTGCCGAGGTGTCGCTCGTGGGTGGCATCTTGATTGCCGCTGCTGGTTTGGGTGTGTTGCACATTAAGGATTGTAAAACCATCAATCTCTTGCCTGCCTTGCTCATGCCCATGCTCTTCTTCGCCGTGCGCTCTTTGTTACAATTCTTAGGAATTGCGCTTTAGGTAAATTGGTAAAAAGAATTTTTACGAGTGCATATTTGTTATTTAGCACCCTCGAAAAAAATGAAATAGCCCTAAAACGATTCTCTCTCGTTTTAGGGCTAAAATGTAAGTATACGTATCGCATTTACCTACCCCTGTAAGTTTACTAATACGAAATGCTGTTGCTTGCACTAGTTGCTCGCACTGCGCTGAATATTAATGGTTTCGTTAGTGTAAGCAGCAAAATCAGTTGCTTACACTGACGTCAATGATAACTTTGCGCCAGCAGGTGGTGCAACGCCTCAAATATAGGCGAAACGATTAGGCCGCTAGTTTTCACGATTAGGCCACTAGTGAAACACTCTTAGGCGGCTAGTTCTTCCTATTAAGCCACTAGTTTTAGGCATTTGGCTAGTGCAAGCAAATGTAAGTGAGTGTAAGCAACGTTTTTTGCTGCTTGCACTGCTGAATGTATTGATAATCAGTGCAGTGCAAGCAGTTTGTGCAAGCAACAGTAAATGGTGCTTGTAAACTCTCTGGTAGGGAGAATGCAACATTTGTGCTATTTTTTGCAACATATGTGCAATTTTAAACGTGCTTTCATTTTCAAACAATTAGGTAAAACCTTGTAGCATCGTGAGTCATACAAACATCATCCATCATAACCATGCGGACACAAGTAAAAACCTAAGTGAGAGCGGAAAGTGTAACCAACTAGAACTATTTAAACAAAAATAAATGCTTATTTTGTTGTATAGAATTACAACATCTGCTATCTTTGCAATAATAAAAGAATAAGATCTATGAATCGGAAAATAGTAGCTTATAAGGACTATTTTAATACTTTTTTTGCCGAACTTGACAAGGGGACACAAGACAAAGTGTTATACGTTCTTATGCTGCTACGCACACAAGATCGCCTACCTACCAAGTTTATAAAGGCGATACGCGACGGGCTTTTTGAGTTAAGGATAG
>CAVFOF010000172.1:0-5251 GCA_963623895.1 bacterium | reverse complement strand
AAATCATCGTGGGACGCAAGTAAGTCAGTTGGATTCCCTTCCCCTCTATCATCTTCTCTATCCTCGCCTCTATTTGTCGGTATCCCTCTCCCGCAGCTTTATATTTGGAGTAAATCCCCGTAGTATGCACTAAAATCACACGCTTCACTCCCGAGCGCACCGCAGCTTCTACCAATCTCTCCGATAGGCTAATGCTAGCAATATGGAGCAGCGTTTTTACCCCCCCCCTATAAATAGTTTCTACGAACTGGCTATCAGCCAACGAGCCGACCAGCAAGTGCTGATTCAGCTGCTTACAATTAAGCAAAGCCTCCGCCTTAGCTCGATTGCGCACAGCGAAGAAAAACTCATAGTCGGCCAATTCCTCAGCATGCTTCGCAAGTTCTTGGTAGAAGAACGATCCACTCTTCCCCGTAGCACCTGTCACTAATACTTTTTCCATAAAGATATCTGATTATAAATGTAAGTCAAAGGTTTGGGCTATAATCTCCCGAGAGACCTTAAATACTCCTCGTGCAAATGATAGTATTTTTTCATAAAGCCAACGTAGATTATGCCCAAAACGACGAAGGAAGCTACCAAATAAATCCAATGACTCATCACCGTGTTGGGACACAAATAGACAAAGCCCAACGACACGGCCAACTGCATAGCCATATATAATAAGGTAACCTTCACATGCCCAATATTCAATTCGTTGGCCATAATCTGGTAAGCATGCTTGCGGTGTGCCTCTCCAAGGTTCTCATGCAGCATAATGCGATGGGCAATGGTGAAGCAACCATCCACACCATACACGAGCAAGAATATCAACCAAGTGATATCCGCCGTTTTCATTATCACATTGCCCAACAAAAACAACATGATAAAGGCAATGCCAATCGACCCTACATCTCCTGCAAAGCACTTAGCCTTGCCCTTCGGACGGAAATTGAAAATGCAGAATACGATAGCTGCAATGATGGTGGTAATAATCAATGAGGACTCAACAAAAGAATCTTTCATATTCACAAGTGCTAACGGCACCAGCACGGCCAAAGCATACCCAGCCGTAATGCCATTAATCCCATCCATGAAATTAATCACATTGGTAGCTCCCACATAGACAATCAGCGCAATCAGCACAATCCACCACATCGACCAATGCAGCATCCCCAACTGATAGAAGGCCATAGCCGCCGCAGCAAACTGAGCCACGAGCCTCACGGAGTCGGGCAAAGAATGAATATCATCCACGAAACTCACGCCCGCTACGAGCGTAAGCCCCGCCAAAAACCAAGGATAGTTGAAGCCGAAGAAAGCACTCCACACCCAAACTCCCACGAGGAAGATAATGCCTCCTCCACGAAGCACAATCGTAGAGTGAGAAGACCGCTCATTGGGCTTGTCGATGATATTGAACTTGTCGGCAATGCGGAAATAAAAAAGTTCTGCCGCTAGGAGCAGAACTAATATCAGAATATAAGTCTTCATAATGTTCTTTTTAATCTATAGGGTGGTTCTATAAATTACCACCGTATAATATTCAAATTGGGTTCTTTGACGTTTTATCATCTTTCGGCACTATTTTTCGTTCTTTTTGTTTGTGAACGAAAAATAGCACCAAAATATGACAAAGCTAATTTATAGAACCACCCTATAAAGACATTGCTTTTGCGCAACCCCTATTAGTCGAAGTAGGTTTTAGTGTAAAACATTTGCTCCACTAGAGCTATAAGTTCATTAAACAATCCAACTTATTCAGGCATTCCTGCTTCGTAAAATATTTGTCGTAATATGCCCTACCATTCTTCCCCTTCTCATTCAAGTCTTGTTTGTCCTTTTTTGACAAAGAAATTACCAATTCTGCCAATCCATCAGCATCACCAGCCTTTATAGTCCAACCGCATTCTGCCGATTTGACAACCTCCCCCCCCTCGCCATTGAGGACGGCAATGATAGGCCGCTCGGCTGCCATGTATGAAGCAATTTTTGCTGGAGAATATAAATTGAACAAAGGAGAATCGGTTAAAGAAACGAGCATTGCATCTCCCTTTTCAAAGAACAAAGGCATGGTTTCCGATGGGAAACGACCTAGGGTATACACGGTGTTTTCTAGAGAATGTTCCTTAACGAAACTACGAACCCAATCTAGTCGGCGTCCGTCTCCCACAATGACCCACTTTATATTCGAGTGTTCCCTTGTCTTGAGCGCAGCCTTCATGTTACATTCCATGCCATGCGCTTCGCCCACCGACCCTGCAAACATTACGATAAAGTTATTTCCATCAGCCAGTGTGACTAATTCTTTAGGCAGAGCAGTGTCTGAAAGAGAGGAACGAGATTGTCCATCACTCCACTGAGGATAATAAACGATTTTATCTTGATAATCGCCATACTTCAATATGCTTTGATCGAAACTCTTTGAAGAGGTGAGTATCTTGTCAGAATACTCATACTCGTTCTTAACGAAATGGTCAAAGAAGTTCAGTATGTGCTTATTGTTTACTCCGCCTGCCGCAGTCAAACTTTCTGGCCAAAGATCAAGCACCCAAGTATAGAGTGGTTTGTGCCTCATCTTTTTATATAGCACGGCTAGGCTCGACATCGTGACAGGCGATAGCTGCTGGCAAAACACCACATCGTAGGAATGGCCTAAAGCATGAAAAAACATCCACACCCACCCCACTATCCAATAGCTTAAATAGTTAAGCAAAAGCATGATTTTGTTATCGTTTCCACGGGGGATTATGGGCAAATGGGTTACTTTTACTCCATTAATCACTTCCTTGCGTTTGCGAAACAAACCATAGCCAGGGTAGAACTTGCCCTTCGGATAATTGGGTATGCCAGCCACCACATGCACCTCATGTCCTTCCTCCGCCCAATGAAAAGCTATATCATTGCCTCGAAAAGTTTCGGGATAAAAGTATTGGCACACATAAAGTATTTTCTTCTTTTTCTTCATCTTCCTTTTTTGGTTCTAATCCTTAATCGTTTTGTACCTTCTCAAATGACTCCAAAGCAAAGTGAGAAACATGGGGAGTAGCCATTCCTTATAGACTAAGGGATGCTTCCATCGGTTGTGCCACCAACGGCGTAACTTAAAACCGAGGATGGCGAGCAGCCCCTTTGAAGGTTTCTCCTCGTCGAATTCAGGGTGCAATATGTCTTGTAAAATGCGAGTTCCCAACATTTCGTCCCGTCCGAGTGCGGGGAAACAATCTTCCGCAAAACCGAGGATGTTCACACAAATAGCATTGATTTGGTTGAAAAACGTGTAGAGACCTATTTCTTTTAAAAAAGCGATGGTTGATGGCCAATCCACCTCTTCATAGTGGGCACGAATGAAGAATCCCCAATCCAACACTTGACGCAAGTTCAAATGCTCCCCAGCAAAGTGCTGCCCCATGTGACGCATTAAGAAGATGGCATTGAAGTTGGCTGAAGGTAAACAGATCGTTGCGCCTTGCACCTCTACCTCCTTGCCACCCTTTTCTGCCAATTGCTTCAGTCGAGCCTCTATATTTGGGGCATCACGGTGTGCCTTGGTATTGATGAAATCGTAGTGGTTCTCCACGGGTACGCCCTTGAACGTAAACACCGTATGATGCTCATGCCCATCGTCCACCTTTGAGCCTAGTTCCTTCGTCAATAGCGTATCGGCCTCCCGCCATTTACCGAAATTATAAATATCCAAGTCGCCCACGGGGCGGTGGTTGGGCACGGGCCAATCAAGCGAAAGACCATAGCCTTTCAGCACCATCATACTGATGCCGTGCTGAGCATAAAACTGCGCCAACTCCGCCATGCTCCGTTCGTGCTTGGCATACATCTGTTCATAGCCCAACACCTGGCCAAACCACTGCATGCGCTGCATTTTCTCCTTCAGCGTCTCCTTAGCAAAAGGTCGGCACTCGGGATGCGCCGCTAGATAGCGTTGCAGCCCATCGATTACCAGCACCGACACGCCCTGCGCTTGAGCCAATTTACTCAGCTCGCTCCAAGCATAGGTTTCCAACTCTAACGACTTTGGACACTCCTTGCCGACAGCACAGCGTATCAAGGCCAACAGTTGATGGTCTAACGTTCTCATGGGGGGGGGAAGATTGATTGGAAGAAACGAAAAGGAATGTGACATTCCTTTTAAGGGAATGCCACTACAGATAATTGGGATTTTAAGAAGAAGGAGAGGGAGAGGGGGAAAACACGAATTACCATGAATTGGCAATGAATTTTATCACGAATTTATTTTATGGGTAATTCGTGGATAATTCGTGGACATTCGTGTTCCTATGAAATACAAGTTGCGCTGCGCTGGGTTTCTGAACATTAATGACCATTAATGTTCAAAAAAACACTTGAAGAGCATTGGATTATTACTGCGCTAAAGTGATGAGGGACATGTCAGCGTAGGTGGGACTGACTTAACTTCTTGGGTAACAGATTTAGCAAGAAGAATATAATACATCCAAATGACAACATCCGCACTATATATAGAAGTTCCACACGAGTAAAAAAGACTGAGTTTCCAATAAATATCATATACATCAAAAAGTAATATTTGTTTTTGAATGCTGATAAAGAAGAACAAAGCACTCCAATCACATACATGATACCCATTACCCCAAACAAACCAAATGTATAATAGATATCCCCAATCAAATTTGTTCCTAATCCAGTTCCGTTTGTGTCAAAAGAATTAGTAAAGAAACTACTCGACGAGGAAGCAAAACTATTTATATCTACGAAACTAGCCAAAACAGACTGCAAGAAAGGTACCACAGAAAGCGTCTGCATAACATAATTTGTTCCCCCCGTAATTCCATGCTGATTTACCTCATCTACAAAAAAGCCAAGAGCTGCATTCGATGCATCAAAATCTCTCAAATAAAATATAATCGAAGCATCGTTTACTATCTCATCGCCTGAACGTGTTTGTCCTACGCCAATCATCAGTATTACGCCAACTATTAGCACAGTGAAAAATACTTTAGCAGGAACCTTCTTAACAAATTCACTATAACAAATTATAAATGGAAATATTATTTGCATTAACTGCGAACGATAACCTGATATAAATAAAAATCCCATTATAGTCGCACAGTTTATAAGAAACAACTTGTTTAGTTTTAAAATATTGGATATAGCACTCTTGGAACTATCAAAATTTGCTGAAGCAAAAGAAACGTATACAGCTATTGTATATGCTAATATCCAATAAAACAATGACCCCAAATTTGCATCTTCCCTTTCAACCTCACCTGAGTAC
>CAVFOF010000171.1:0-5276 GCA_963623895.1 bacterium | reverse complement strand
CTCTCACCTCAACCTTCAACGACTAAATGCCAATATCAGCCTAAAAAGCATCACCAACGAAGCCATTGATTTACGCATACGTTCCCTCTCTTTTGCGGAGGAAAGCGGGCTAAAACTAGACCAACTTACGCTGAAACTGAAGGCCGATAAGAAACACGCAGAACTGAAAGACTTTTACCTTAAACTGCCCCATTCGAAACTGACTCAAAGCTACGTCACGGCTCACTACGACCTCAGTAAAGGACTTGGCAACTTGGGAAAAACGCTTACCCTCGATGCTACACTTAACAAAGCCATACTCAACACGGCCGACATCCGACCACTAATAAAGAAGTTTCCCAACAAACTTAACGAAACACTCACCCTATCGGGCAAGTTTAGGAAAACTCCCCACTACCTACAAGTGCAGTCACTAGCCATTGATGGAGCGCAACACTACCTGTCATTACTAGCCAATGCCAAAGTCACAAAGAGAGACCAATCGGGGCATACACAGTATGCACTTACGCTGAAGCAGCTCAGCGTGAAACAGCCACTTATCAACCAATTGCCAGCATGGGTTAAGACCATCTCCCCCTCCACGCAACTGCTGCTCAGCCAACTGGGTGACATTCACTGCTCGGGGCAGTTTTCCTACTCTGAAAGCGGAGAAGGCCACACCTCGCTCGTTCTTGAAACGGCTATAGGAAAGGTGGCTACCGATGGAAAAATCCGCCAAAAGCAAGTAACGGCCAACGTGCAACTAACTGATGCTCAACCCGACGTGTTGCTTAACAACAAAAACCTACCTACACACATTACTTTACGCACACATTTACAAGCTAACTTGCAAAACAAGAAGCAGCTGGAGGTGCAGTCGAAAAGCGATATCGAGACCATCCAGTGGAAGGACTATGCCTATCGTAACATTCATCTAAACGCTGATTATAATCCCCAAGCATTGGGAGTAGAGGTTCATTCGAACGACCCTAATGCTTTACTTTCAGCAACGGCCAACATCGCGCTCAATAACAAGAAGATAGCAAAACTAAAAGCAGAGGCTTTCATAAAGCATTTAGCACCCCAAAACCTAGGCATTCACTCATTCATCGACAAGGCGCAACTCAGTGGACATATACAAGCGAACCTCACCCCCCAAGCAGGAAGTTTGCCAAAGGGTAAAGTAAAAGTAAACCATCTCGAACTGACCAATGGGAAATATGGCGACTACCAACTAGAGGAACTTTGCGCCACCCTACACGACGTTGACAAGGATAATCAGCAGTTATCGCTGCAAAGCGACTTCGCCAGCCTCAGCCTCTTGGGCGACCTTTCGGTGGAGAAAATAACGGAGGGGGTAAAATCAATTCTACAGAAGAACTTGCCTGGTTTGATTCGTGATAAGCAGAACTATAGTTCGAACAAGGAGTGGCAAATCAATGCGCAAGTAAAGAGCACCGACATCTTGTATAAACTACTAGGTGTGAAGATAGGCTTAACGTCGCCCCTCGACCTAAAAGGCATCCTCTGCACGGGAAGTGGCCGCACCTACCTCACGGCCTACACCGACCAAATGAGTTTCGGTTCGCAAGTGATTGACCACCCTAGCATCTACATCAACGGACAGGACTCAACCTACCAGTGCTTGGTGCAAGCACACAAAAGAATAGCCGATCGAGACTATAGCATATCGGCCGATCTCAGCACTCAAGAGGGCACTTTGCTCACCCACGTGGGCTGGAGGGCCAACAACTATAGCCGCTACAACGGAGAGTTTAAAAGCCTAACGTATTTCCTACCCAACAACGGAAATAGTACGAACTTTAAGATGCACATTCTCCCCACTCAATTTGCCCTTGCTGACACCTTGTGGAACATTGCTTCAGGAAGCCTTTCATACATCAACAAAGAACTATCATTCTCAGGGGTTAAACTAAGTCATCTTAACCAATCACTTCAAATAAATGGGCACGTTGCGCCTCACAAAAACGACTCAATCGTAGCCGAACTCAACCACATTGACATTGACTATGTGCTAGGATTGATAAACTTTGATGCGGTAGCCTTTGGCGGACAAGCCACGGGAACGGCCGTGTTTACGCAACAGAGCCAAACACCTCAACTCCACGCCAAGCTACGCATCCCCGACTTTACGTTTAACAACGGAGAAATGGGCGACACAGAGATACTTGCCAGCTGGAACAAGAAGGAGAACCGCATCAATTTGGATGCCAAAATGCACCTAGCCGAAGGCAATAATCATGACACCAACGTGAAGGGTTACGTATTGCTTGAGGAAAAAGGATTGCTGCTTGACATCGAGGCCAAGCACACTCAACTTAAATTTCTACGCAGGTACATCGATGGTATCTTTGGGAACTTCAACGGTGAGGCCACGGGAAAGGTGCGACTCTATGGCCCATTCAAGGCTCTCGACTTTGATGGAAAGGTAACAGCCGACTGCCAAGCAAAGGTGTTGTCGACTGGTGTGGACTACAGAGTGAGCGAGGGAGAAGTGGTCATGTCACAAGGAGAGTTTGCCTTTCATAATTTCAAAATAACCGACAAACTCGGAGGAACAGGAAATGCAGAAGGTGTTCTCAACCACACTCACCTAAAGAATCTGAATTACCACTTCGATTTGAAGGCAAACAAACTGCTCTGTTACGACCTGCAACAAAGCACAGACATGCCCTTCTACAGCCACACCATTGGCACTGGAAGCGTAAGCCTTAAGGGGTGGCCCGAGCATTTCACCACCGACATCATGCTATCGCCCGATGCCAAGACTACCTTTACCTACGATCTTGGCACGCAGTCTACCCTATCGAAGGACGATGACATGATACGCTTTCATGCCATCAACGAAACCGACTCTACCCTACTACGACTCCACTCCTTAAAGAAGAAGGAAGCACTTGTCGAAAGCCAAAAGGAAAAGACTACGAAAGAAGGGGAGAGCAGCACGGATATCGTGCTTAACTTCTTCCTCAACGTAAACCCCGCAGCACAGCTACGCATCATCACCGATAGCAGAGCGGGAGATGCCATCACCGTGTACGGCAACGGAGCTCTTCGAGCCTCTTGGCACAACAAGGGAAACTTCGATATATATGGCACCTACACCATCGACCACGGAGAATATAAAATCAGTTTGCAAGACATCATCCGCAAGAACCTTACCTTGCAACAAGGAAGCAGCATCACCTTCACTGGCGAGCCACTCAACGCAAGTCTCGATCTCAAGGCCCTATACACCGTGAATGGTGTTTCACTCAACGATTTAAACTACACCGCTGGCTTCAGCAACAAGACGGTAAGAGCTGACTGCATACTCAACATTGATGGTAAAGCAAACAATCCGCAAGTAAACTTCGACTTCGACCTCCACAACATTTCGGAGGACGAGAAGCAAATGGTAAGACAACTGATATCGACCGAGGAGGACATGAGCAAACAAGTGGTGTGTCTGCTCGGCATGGGGCGTTTTCTCACCTCAACTTCTAGCAATGCCGCTGGCGGGAATAATACAGGTCAACAGCAGTCAACAGCAGCCATGCGCTCGCTCGTGTCGACCACACTGACGGGACAACTTAACACCGCCATCTCGTCCATCCTAGGAACTCAATCAAAATGGAACTTCGGCACGAACTTTAACCCTGGTGACGAGAGTTGGAACAACCTTGAGGTGGACGGTCTGCTGCAAGGTCGTCTATTCAACGACCGCCTATTAATAAACGGTAACTTTGGCTATCGCAACAAGCCCACTTACACTTCGAACTTTGTAGGCGATTTCGACATTCGCTATCTACTCACCCCCCGAGGCAGCATCAGCCTACGAGCTTACAACGAGACCAACGATCGCTATTTTACCAAATCATCGCTCAACACACAAGGGGTGGGGCTCATGCTGCAACACGAGTTCAACAACCTGCGGGAACTATTCAGAAGAAAAAACAAGCAGAAAGCAAAAAATAATTAATCATCTAACCCCCTACTTGGGGGGGGGGGGTAACTAACAACCTTCATTGCTCCTCATCACCATTCATCGCAGACGAATAAAAATATTTTTCCACTAAAGATGTTGGCCAATATGCGTTTTATTGCTACTTTTGCATCAGATTAGTAAAGGAGTTAAGAAAGATTGCAATAAAGAGATAGACCTTTGCAATGCTCCTCCCTAAAAAAACAGGAACCTTTCATCCTTTTCATAATTCTCGTTAATAGAGAATTTTCGTCAACAATCCCATTCAGAATTATCCAACGAGGTTATCCAACAATTTCGTTTTATCTTTATTAAAGGTAATAACGCAATTGCATCGTCCCTTCACTCGCATTGTGTGTGAGCATGGACTTTTCTATGCCTATAGTGCATGGATTAGTGCATTTTTTGGATGCACCTCAATACACCATAAGATATCGTATAATGGCAAACTTAACCAAAGAACAATTGCAGGAAAAGAATGACGCAGAACTACTAGCTCTAGCGGAACAGATGAACGTGACTGACGCAAACAGCAAGACGAGAGAGGTGCTCATCTACGACATTCTTGACGCACAAGCCATTCTCTCATCGAAAGAAGCTAACGCAAGCACTACGCCCAAAAAGCGCACACGAATAGTTCGGAAAAACACCGCCGAACAAGTGGCCTCAGCCGAGGAGACAACTAGCCTAACAACTACCGCCAACGAGACGAAAGCCGCAGAAGAAACACCAATAAAGGAAGAGGCTACACTGACTCCTCCTAAGCGTAAACGCGGCCGTCCATCAAAGGCTGAACTCGAAGCTCGCCGACTCGCAGAAGAGAAACTTGCCGCTGCTGAAACGAAGGAAGAAGAGAAAGAACAAAAAAACACTACAAGCACGATGGAGGAGGACTTAACGGACGTTCCCGACTTCATCGCCGAACAAATGCGTGAACTTCGTGAAAATCCAGCCAACGAAATTAAGGAAAATGCCGATGTGCTAGACATGGAGGAGGTGAAGCGCACCTTAAATAGTCTTAACAATAAGCTTCAACCGCAATCAATGGGCATTCAAGCACCCGCTACTCCAGCAAAAAGTCCAGCAAGGATGGAGCAAAACCCAAATAATGAAGAGGGTTTGCTCATCGTGAAAGACATCCCCGTATTGTTTGAAGGCACAGAACTCAATGTGCCCCAAAGCGATTACTTCGCCCAAGAAGAGGAAAGTTATTTTAAAGAGGAAGCTAACGAGGAAGGAAACTCCTCCCGTCCGAAATTCAGAAAATTCAAGGACGACCCCATGATGCAGCCCCGATTGCAGAGTAAAGAGA
>CAVFOF010000170.1:0-5294 GCA_963623895.1 bacterium | reverse complement strand
GGGGTAAGTAGCTCTAAATAAAGTTGAAAAAAATGAGCTAAAAGTTGGGGGCGATGCGTCCCCGCGTCGGCACAAGAAGAAACGTCTGAAACTCAAGAGAAAGATAATTAGCTAAAACTACTAATAATTTCTCTGAAGATTTTTTTCTAGCGTTTCTACTTGCGCCGATGCGGGGACGCGTCGCCCCCAACTTGTTGCTCAATTTTTATTAGCTCAAGCCTACGATTTCGCCGTCGACGAAGTCGATGTGGTTGGCTTGAGGGTCTTTGGGCAAGCCGGGCATGCGGAGAATGTCGCCCGCAATGGCTACAATCATTTCAGCACCAGCGTTGAGCACTACGTCCTTGATGAGGATGTTGAAACCGCTAGCGGCACCATACTGCTTGGCATCGGCCGAGAAGGAGAACTGCGTCTTGGCAATGCACACGGGGAAGTGAGCCATGCCGTGGTCTTCGGCTAGCTTGATGCGGTTGAGAGCGGGTTTAGCGAAGGTTACGCTAGCTGCGCCGTAGATGGTTTTGGCCACCTTCTCAATCTTCGTCTTGATGGAGTCGTCGTCGGCATAGGTGAAGTGGAGTGGCTTTTGTGAGGGGTGGTTCTCGATGGTGTCTACTACGAGTTGTGCCATCTCTTTCGCTCCCTCGCCGCCTTCGGTGTAGGCGTAGTTGATAACGAAGGGTACGCCTAGTTCTTTTTCGCAGTGTTCGCGAAGCAGAGCCATCTCCTCCTCGGTGTCGCTCACGAAGCGGTTGAACACCACTACCACGCTTTGGCCAAAGCCTTGCAAGTTGTGGACGTGGCGGTCGAGGTTGGCTAAGCCTTGGCGCAAGCCCTCTTCGTTAGGCTCTTTAATTTTGTCGAGATCCACACCGCCGTGCATCTTCAAGCCTTGAGCGGTGGCTACGATAATGGTGAGGTCGGGCTCGAGGCCACTCTTGCGACAGAGAATGTTGTAGAACTTTTCCGCACCGAGGTCGGCACCGAAGCCAGCCTCCGTGATGGTGTAGTCGGCATGGCTGAGCGACATCTTTGTGGCTACGAGTGAGTTGCAGCCGTGGGCAATGTTGGCAAAGGGACCACCGTGTACAATGGCTGGCGTGTTTTCGGTGGTTTGCACGAGGTTGGGCTGGATGGCATCTTTGAGCAACACCATGATAGAGCCAGCCACGCCAAGGTCTTTCACCGTGAAGGGCTTGCCCTCGTAGGTGTAGCCTAGCAAGATGTTCTCAATGCGGCGGCGAAGGTCGGCCTCGTCGCTAGCTAGGCAAAGGATGGCCATGAGTTCGGAAGCGGGGGTGATGTCGAAGCCCGCTTGCTGCACGATGCCGTTGGTGGCAGGGCCGATGCCCGTGACGATGGAGCGGAGTGAGCGGTCGTTTACGTCGAGCACGCGGCGCCATAGGATTTCCTTCAGGCCGAAGCCCTCCTTCTGATGCTGATAGAGGTAGTTGTCGAGCAAGGCGGCAATCATGTTGTGGGCAGAGGTGATAGCGTGGAAGTCGCCAGTGAAGTGCAGGTTGATGCGCTCCATAGGCAACACTTGGGCATAGCCACCGCCGGCAGCACCGCCCTTCATGCCGAAGCAAGGCCCGAGCGAGGGCTCACGCAGTGCCACACAGGCCTTTTTGCCGATGGCGTTGAGACCTAAGGCTAAACCGATGCTCACCGTGGTTTTGCCAATACCGGCACGGGTGGCAGTGATGGCGGTCACCAAGATGAGTTTGCCCTTCTTTTCGTCGTTGATAAGCGAAAGGGGGAGTTTGGCAATGTGTTTGCCGTAGTGCTCAATCTCTTCGGGGTCGATGCCGAGTTGTTGAGCCACTAGGTCGATGCGTTTGAGCTCTGTGCTGTGCGCAATTTCAATGTCTGTCATCATGATTGCTTATGTGTTAAGGGTTAATTCAGAGTTGCTCTTACCTTTCTCATCATCTGCACCAAGCTCAAGCGCACGCTTCTCTTTTTCTTATTCAAAATAGAAGGTGAGCACCATCATGCCCGCTGTGATGCGGTCGGTGCTTTCGGTGTAGATGAGTTGAGAGGGTTCGGTGATGTCGCGACGCGTTTTTTGCAGCAAGTTGTTCAGGCCGAAGCAAAATTTCAGCTCGGGGATGAACTTAAAGAAAGGCATGTAGAGGTCGCAGCCCATGCCCGCCTCAATCATGAGGTTGAAAGGCTTCGTTTTGAGTTTTCCTTGTTTCGAGGAGATGAGGTCGTACATTGGGGCCACACCCGCCACCACATAGGGGCGGTAGTTGTTGAAGCGAGGGGCGGAAAACTTAAAGTCGATGGGCACGCCCACGTAGCACGACTTCATGTCTTGCGATTCCGTGCGATCCGACGCTAGCTCACGGAAAGTGATGTGGCGCGAGCCGAAATGTAGCGAGGGCAACACGCGCAAGGCCACGTAGCGACTCATGCGCCATTCGCCTAGCACGCCCACCGAGAAGCCGATGTTGGCTTGGTCGCTTTGAGCCACCCATTGCTCTCCCGCATTGGTCTGCCCCGTGGGAGCAATGTAGCCATTGTTCTTCAGCTTGAACGACTGGTCGTGAGCCCCCACGAAGAAACCATAGTGAAACTTTCGTTCGTCGATGAAGGGCTTGTTCTGCACACGTCGCTCTTGAGCAAGGCTCGTGGCGGCGATGCTCAAAAAGAGGAGTAGGATAGATAAAAGTTGCTTCATGTGATAAAAAACTCGCTTTTGTCCGATTTATTGTGCAGAACGTAGTAAGGCAATGCAAAAGTAATAAAAGTTTTCGCCCTTTTCTTCCTTGTACGAAAGAAATATGTAACTTTGCCACGCATTCTTTGCCGCTCCCTCGCCCCGACGGGCTTTCCGCAGTGGGTGGGCAGGTGGGGAATGCAGGACAACTCAACTCACAACAATCTATTTTTTTAATTCTACTATTATGGCTTACGTAATTGGTGACGACTGCATTGCCTGTGGCACTTGCATCGACGAATGCCCCTCAGGTGCAATCTCTGAGGGCGAAAAGTATTGTATCGACCCTAACGTTTGTGTTGACTGCGGCACTTGCGCAGATGTTTGCCCCTCTGGCGCCATCGCTCCTGGTGAATAATTCGTCGTTACACGTCAACTTAACTCAAAACTGCCCGCTTTAGCTTGCTCTTGGCAATGCTAAGGCGGCAGTTTGTTTATATACCTAATTGTATATAGAGCGTTTCAGCCAAAAAATTAGTAAGTTTGCATGGCGAAAGCAAAGGCCTGCTCCTTGTCTTTCCTTTTTTTACTTACAAATAAACCCCACCTAGCCCATGCGCCCCTACATACTCATTTCGAACGACGATGGCGTGGATGCTCCCGGCATCAACTTCCTCATCGATACGTTGCGCTCCTATGCCGACATCCTAGTGATGGCTCCCGACTCTGCCCGCTCAGGCTTTAGCTGCTCCATCACCTCGAAACAGCCACTCACCTATAAGGTGCTGCGGAGGGAAGAGGGACTCACCGTGTGCGCTTGTTCGGGCACTCCCACCGACTGCGTGAAGATGGCCATCAACCTCTTTGCCAAAGAGCGACGCTTCGACCTCGTGATAGGTGGTATCAATCATGGCGACAACTCCTCGGTCAACACCCACTATTCGGGTACGATGGGCGTGGCCACTGAGGGTGCGTTGCAGGGCTACCCCGCTGTGGCCTTTTCCTTGTGTGATGAGCGACACGAGGCCGACTTCACCCCCTTGCGCCCCTATTTGGTCGACTTTATGTTCAAAGCCATCAGTTTGGCCCTCCCCCCCTTCACTTGCCTAAACATCAATTTTCCCCGTTGCCCCAAGTTTAAGGGCGTAAAGGTGTGTCGCATGGCGCATTCCCGTTGGCAAAACGAACTTGTGGAACGGGAGCACCCCCGTGGCGGCCACTACTATTGGCTCGTGGGCGAATGCACCGAACTAGAGCCCGAGGCCACCGACACCGACCGCTGGGCTTTGGCTCACGAATATGTGGCCGTGACCCCCGTGCAACTCGACGTGACGGCCACGGAATTGTTGAACGTACTGCGCACCGTGTTATGAAGTTTTTCATAATAGCCGGCGAGGCGAGCGGCGACCTCCATGCTGCCCACCTCATGAGAGCCTTGAAGCAACAGTGCCCCGAGGCCGAGTTTCGCTATTACGGGGGCGACAAGATGCAAGCCGAGGGCGGCACGCTGCTCTGCCACTATCGTGATTTGGCCTACATGGGTTTCGTGCAAGTGGCTCTCCACTTGCGCACCATCCTCCGCGGCATGAAGCGCTGCAAAGAGCAGATTGCCGAGTGGCAACCCGATGCCGTGGTGCTGGTGGACTATCCTGGCTTCAACCTGAAGATAGCCGAGTTTGTGAAGCAGCAGCAGCTTTGCCCCGTGTTCTACTACATTTCGCCTAAAATCTGGGCTTGGAAGGAGCATCGCATCCAAGCCATCCGCCAAAACGTAGATCGCCTTTTCTCAATTCTCCCCTTCGAGGTGGACTTTTTCGAAGGGAAACATCATTACCCCATATCTTATGTGGGCAACCCTAGTGTCGACGAAGTGGCGGCCTATATGGATGAACACGACCTCCCCGAAGCCGATGGCGAAACCATTGCCTTGCTGCCTGGCTCACGTAAGCAGGAGATTAACGACAATTTGAGCCGCATGCTGCAAGCGGCTGCCCCTTTCGCTCAGTATCGCTTGGTCATAGCCCAAGCCCCCGCCATTCCTCTTCCCTTCTACGAGCGCATCATCAGCCGCTCGGGTGTTCCCCGCGAACGCATTCAGCTGGTGAGCAATGCCACATACCGCTTGCTCTCGCACGCCACTTTGGCTTTGGTGACGAGCGGCACGGCCACGCTCGAAACGGCCTTGTTCCGCGTGCCACAGGTGGTGTGCTACTACATGCGGGCGGGCTGGTTTATCAAACTTGTGCGCCCTTATTTTTTGAAAGTGCCCTACATCTCGCTCGTTAACCTTATTGCTAACGAACTAGTAGTGCCCGAATTGGTCGCCTCCGAAATGAACGTGCGCACGCTCTCTTCTCATATTCGTCAACTACTTCCCCTCGACAGCCCCACTCGTCGGCTTCAGCTCGAAGCTTATGAGCGCATGGTCAACCGTCTTGGGAGGCCTGGTGCGCCCGAACGAGCGGCTCAGCAAATGTTGGAGTGGATGGCAAAACATAGTTGACGGGGGACGGATAATGTGTTGGGTGAGAAACTAACAATTGGCTATAAAGTGTGCGGAAACTGTTAGGCCGCTAGGAAAAACTATTAGGCCACTAGTAAAGCACTATTAGGGGGCTAGTTTTTACTAATT
>CAVFOF010000169.1:0-5303 GCA_963623895.1 bacterium | reverse complement strand
AAAGAAGAAAGAGATCTTTGGCAAGTACGGACAGTCTAATTCGGACACGGGTTCAGCAGAGAGCCAAGTGGCCTTGTTTTCTTACCGTATTGCCCACTTGACGGAGCACATGAAGAAGAACCGTAAAGATCATACGACTGAACGTTCACTTGTTAAGATGGTAGGTAAGCGCCGTGCGCTTCTCAATTACCTCAAGCGCAAGGACATCGAGCGTTACCGTGCAATTGTTAAGAACCTCGGCTTGCGTAAGTAATCACGAGAGCTTAACGAAACTCCGCCTTTCGGAAAAAGGATTATCCCACTTCACGCAGACAAGAGTCTGTTTGAAGTGGGCTTTTTTGTAGCTTTAAGTGGGCTAGTGCTTAAATTGGCACTCAATTTGCCTAGGTTTGGTCATAAAACAGTAACTTTGCTTTTGAAACGGCCGAGCAGTGGGCACAGCAAGCCCCACCCGCCCAGAGCCTTCACACGTATAATAACTCAGGATATGGCACAACGTTTAGAACAGACACAAGAGGCTGTGCAGACGCAACAGTTGGCAACGCTGCAAGTGGCAGTGGCAAAACTGGTGGAGCTGCCTATCACTGAGCTTGCCACCCGTGTGCGCGACGAAATGCTCGACAATGCAGCGCTCGAAGAGGCCGACCCCTTTGATGCGGCAGCCGATACGTCTAATGCCGACTATGCCGACCACCCTGAGGGCGAAGCCCCCGAAGCCGACGACTACGGCGACGACGACTACCGCCCTGAGCCTGATGCCGACGACACCCTCTACGACACCCCCACCGACTACGGAAAAGAGGCTGACGCCATGGGCGACTATCTAGGAGCCGACGACGTGCCCGACTATCTACAGCAGCGAGCCGAGGCCGAAAGTCAGGAGCGTAACTTCCAGTATGCTAGCACTCGCTCGTTCTACGACGAACTGCTCACACAAGCTGGCGAGAGCGACCTCACGGAGCACGAGCTTGAACTAATGAAATACCTCATCGGTTCGCTCGACGAAAACGGCTTTCTCCCGAAAGAGCTCTACACGTTGGCCGACGAGCTAGCCATTTACCACGGCATCAACACCTCGGAGGCCGAACTAGAGCGTGTGCTCCACGTGCTTCAAGGATTTGAGCCTCGCGGCATTGGCGCTCGTTCGCTGCAAGAGTGTCTACGCCTGCAACTAGTGCATGCCGAGCACCGCACGCCCTACACACAATTGGCTCTGAGCATTGTGGATCGCTGCTTCAACGACTTTGCTGCCAAACATTGGGACGCTGTGAAGAGAAGGCTGCACCTAAGCGATGAGGATTTCAATCAAGCCCGCAACGTGCTCACCCACCTCAACCCTCGTCCAGGCAGTGCGCTCAACGACGAGGTCGTAGTGGCCGCCCCCACCGTAGTGCCCGACTTCTTCGTGCAACTTTTGCCCGACGGCACGCTGCAAATAAGCCTTAACTCGGGCGACGTACCCGAACTGAGAGTAAGCCCCGCCTTTCGCGATAGCCTAAAACTTTATAGCCGACGCAAGACCAACCTCAGCCGCGAGCAACAAGATGCCTACACCTACGCTAAACAGAAGGTGGAGTCGGCAGCCTCGTTTATCAACCTGCTCAGCCGTCGACGGGAAACGTTGCTCTCCGTGATGCGTGCCATTGTAAGCAAGCAACACGCCTTCTTCGAAAACGACGACGACGAGGAGGCTCTCGTGCCGCTCACGCTGAAGGAGATAGCCGAAATGGCAGGAGTGAACATCTCCACCGTGTCGCGCGTGACGAGCAGCAAGTATGTGCAAACGCTCTATGGCACCTATCCGCTGCGCTTCTTCTTCTCGTCGCAATTTACCACGAGCGATGGCGACGAACTATCGGCTCGAAAGGTGAAAGCTGCGCTAAAGGACTTGATTGCCGCCGAGGATAAGAAGCACCCCTTGTCGGACGATGCGCTAGCAGCAAAACTTAAGGAGCAGGGCTTCAACGTGGCTCGACGCACGGTGGCAAAATACCGCGACCTACTGGGACTGCCCACCGCCCGACTACGCAAAGAATAAAAACCGCATACTCTAGAACAAGAGAGAAGCAAGCCTTCCCCCCCACACCTATATATATTATATATAATGAACCTTCGTCAGCAAATCAACGACACCACACACAACCTACAGTCGCAAGCCCACGAGACCGTGACGCGCAATGGCGGCCTTACCAGCACGCTGCTGGTGATGGTGGCTCAAGTGGTGTCGAGCATCTACTCCCCCTTCTACCTCCCCGTGGTGGCCTTTATGGTGTTGTTCGTGTTTAGCTACCTCAACCTACTGCCCATTTCCACAAAGCTGTCGCTGACGCTGATGGTCTACTTCTTCACCATCCTCTTACCCCACTTGGCTATCTTTGCCTACCGAAAAATCAACGGATGGACGCGCCACCAAATGAGTAAACGCGAGCGACGCTTCGTGCCCTACGTGCTAAGCATCATTAGCTACAGTGCGCTGCTCTACCTGTTTTTCCGCGTACACATGCCCCGCTTTGCTATAGGCGTGATTGTGGGCGCATTAGCCATACAGATTGTGTGTGCCCTCGTTAATAGTCGTATCAAAATAAGCACACACGCAGCTGCCTCGGGCGGCGTAGTCGGTGCTCTCATGGCCTACTCCTTCATCTTCGCTTTCGATCCCACGTGGTGGCTTTGCCTCACCATCCTGCTCTGTGGCATGGTGTGTACGGCTCGACTCATTCTGCGCCAACACACCTATGGCGAGATTGGCTGGGGCGTAGGCGTGGGCGTGTTGAGCGGCTTCGTCAGCGTGTTGCTGGCCTAAAAAACTTATTGATAAATCCATAAATAATATATTCTCAAAGATATGACCCCCATTGTAAGCATCATCATGGGCAGCACAAGCGACCTCCCCGTAATGGAGAAAGCTGCCAAGTTCTTAGACGAAATGGAAATTCCCTTCGAAATGAACGCCCTCTCGGCTCACCGCACTCCCGCCGAAGTGGAAGAGTTTGCCCACCAAGCTCAAGGCCGCGGTTTGCGCGTAATCATTGCTGGTGCTGGTATGGCCGCAGCCCTGCCTGGCGTGATAGCCGCTAGCACCACGCTACCCGTGATAGGCGTGCCCATCAAGGGCATGCTCGATGGGCTCGACGCCATGCTCTCCATCATTCAGATGCCGCCGGGCAT
This sequence comes from bacterium, assembly GCA_963623895.1. GTDB lineage: Bacteria > Bacteroidota > Bacteroidia > Bacteroidales > Bacteroidaceae > Alloprevotella. The sequence continues at coordinate 2,135 of CAVFOF010000169.1, read as the reverse complement.
CCCCGTAGCCACCGTAGGCGTGAATGGCGCACAAAACGCTGCCATCCTAGCCGTAGAGATGCTCGCTCTAAGCGACGAAGCCTTGGCTCAACGCCTTGCTGCCTACAAGGAAGGCTTGAAGCAGAAAATCGTGAAGGCTAATGCCGACCTCAAGGAGGTAAGCTACCAATTCAAGACCAACTAATCCCCCCTCTCCCTTCTTCCCTTTGCTTCATCGCCATGAACAATAATCGCTACACTCCACGCCCCTACTTCAACTACGTGCCTCGTCAGAGCCACGAGGTGAATGTGGGCAACCGCGCACTAGGCGGCTCCAACCCCTTGCGCATTCAAAGCATGACCACCACCGTGACCACCGACACCGAAGCCTGCGTGAAGCAGTGCATCGCCATCTTCGATGCCGGAGCCGACTATGTGCGTCTCACCACGCAAGGCACTCGCGAGGCCGAGAACCTGCGCAACATTCGTGCCGAACTACACAAGTTGGGCTACGATCGACCCCTTGTAGCCGACGTACACTTCAACCCCGTGGTGGCCGACGTGGCAGCTGGCATTGTGGAGAAGGTGCGCATCAACCCAGGCAACTACGTAGACCCTGCCCGCCAATTCAAGCACCTCGAGTACACCGACGAGGAGTATGCCGCCGAACTGCAACGCTTGGAGCAACGCTTCACGCAGCTGCTCAACCTCTGCAAGCAGCACCACACGGCCTTACGCATTGGCGTGAACCACGGGTCGCTCTCCGACCGCATTATGTGTCGCTATGGCGACACGCCAGCGGGCATCGTAGAGAGCTGCATGGAGTTTTTGCGCATTTGCGTGAAGCAGCAGTTTAAGGATGTGGTCATCTCCATCAAAGCCTCCAACACGCAGGTAATGGTGCGTAGCGTGCGTTTGCTCTGCAAAGTGATGCGCGAGGAGGGGATGGACTTTCCCCTACACCTCGGTGTGACCGAAGCGGGCGAGGGCGAGGACGGCCGCATCAAAAGTGCCGTGGGCATTGGTGCCCTGCTCTGCGACGGCATCGGCGACACCTTGCGCGTGAGCCTAAGCGAACCGCCCGAGGCCGAAGTGCCCGTGGCCTACAAGCTGGCCTCCTACATTGTGCAGCGTGCTGGCCACAACGAAATCCCTGGCACGCTAGCTCCCACCTTCTGCTACGAAAATCCGCAACGCCGCCCCACCACCGCCGTGGGCAACATTGGCGGCGACAACGTGCCAGTGGTCATCTCTGCCCGACTGGCCAACGGCGAGGCGATGGAGACTACTCCAGAGGGACAACCACAGCCCGACTATTTCTACGTAGGGCGCAACCTGCCTAGCCTTGCTAAGCGTGTGAAAGGCGTGGGCTACCTTGTAGATGCCGACAAGTGGCAAGGTGAGGCGGACACATTCCCCGTGTTCACCAAGCAAGTGCTGATGAGCATACCCCTCTGCCAAGCCACGATAAAGTTCCTCTTCCTCACCTACCTCGACCTCACCGACGAGGTGAAAGCCTTGCTACGCACCGTGCCGGGCATCGTGATTATAGCCCAAAGCAATCACCAAAACCGCTTGGGCGAGCAGCGTGCTTTGGTCCACGAACTGTGGCGCGAGGGGCTACGCACGCCCGTCGTATTCTTCCAACACTACCGCCTAGGAGCTGAGCAGAAGGAGGACTTCCAACTTGAAGCAGCGGCCGACATGGGTGCGTTGCTCTTCGACGGACTCACCGATGGCGTGATGCTTTTCAACCAAAAGCCCGAAGGTCAACGCTCGCTACCCGTGAAGGATCAAGATGCCACCGCCTTTGGTCTGCTGCAAGCGGCCCGCTTGCGCACCACAAAGACGGAGTATATCAGTTGCCCTGGCTGCGGCCGTACGCTCTACGACCTGCCTGGAACGATTGCCCGCATCAAGGCCGCCACGGCTCACCTCAAGGGTTTGAAGATTGGCGTAATGGGTTGCATTGTGAACGGCCCAGGCGAAATGGCCGATGCCGACTACGGCTATGTGGGAGCAGCTCGCGGAAAGGTGAGCCTCTATCGTGGCAAGGTGTGTGTAGAAAAAAACATCCCCACCGACCAAGCCGTTGAAAAACTGATCGAACTGATAGAGAACGACCGCAAGGAGGCCTAGCCCCCCCCTCTTCTTCC
>CAVFOF010000168.1:1928-5329 GCA_963623895.1 bacterium | reverse complement strand
GTTTACTACAGGGCCAAAGAAACCATTCAAAAGTACATTCAATCCTTGCCCTTTCAGAGTGTAAGCAAACATATCAAACAAATTCCACACTGAAAAACTCAGCATGGGTTTGAAAAGTTCTTTGGACAATCCTCTTTTAAGATGCAACTCAGGCCAATGAAATTTGACGTATCCCCAATAAAGCAACAAGTCCACAAGACTGACAATAGCTATTGCTATTCCATAGAATATCAACTTATCTGTAGCCAGATGAGGAAGGATTAACACAATACCCAATTTTAAGGTCACATCCATCACACTCATCAACGCATAATAGTTCATCTTCTCATAAGCCATGATAGCTGCACTATATGGTACTTGCATAATAACAAGTAACAAAGAAAGCACAGACATTTGAAAAACAACATTAGTTGCAAACAAACGTTCAGGCGGAAGTATCATAATGTTATTTACATACCATAAGCCAAATGTTTCTAATAATAGGAAAGTTACCAAACCTATAAGCCCCTGAATAATGATGGCTGTATTAAATACACTATTTTGAGAGACTCGGTTTCCTTTTCCTTTTTCGTAATTATAGAAACGTTGCACTCCAATGCTCATACTTGAATTCAAGAAGGCGAACATTGAAACAAATCCTGCAACCACATTATATATACCATAATCTGTAATACCCAACACATTGAGTACTACTCTTGTAGTATACAACGAAACAAGAAGAACTAAAATCATACGAATATAAAGAAACAAGCTGTTCTTTGCTATTCGCTTATTGTTCGATGAGACTTCCGTCATTTATCAATTATTAAATATCGCTGCATTATGCAGCCTCTTGTCATTTATTCGTTAAGTAACGAGTCAAAATAATCTTTATAATTTACTACCCACTGCGGGCTATTTTGGTGGAATCTTACGACAATGGCTGACAATGAGGGACAATAGGCTTCGCCATGTAGGAATCTTATGTGGATTTCTACAAGAAAAGAGACTGTCTTCTATTGTCGTAAAAAACTCTCCTTCGCAATAGAAAAGATTTCATTTAGGGAAGTCCTTAAAGAGTTGTATTTGTCGTTTGACATTGTTGTAGCTATTTATAAAGTTATTCCTAAACATATACTTATCCTCTAATTTGATAGTATCTTGCATACCACTCTGCAAAGTTTCTCAACCCCAATCTCAAACTAGTGCTTGGCTTAAAACCAAAATCCAACTCTAGAGGAGTGGTGTCAGCATAAGTAACAGGGACATCGCCTGGCTGCATAGGGACTAACTGCTTGTGAACCTCAAAATCGTAAGCGGTAGGGAGAACCTTAGCCCGAATGAGTTCCTCTTGCAGTATAGTAACAAAATCGAGCAGGTTTTCAGGATGGCTATTACCGATGTTGTAAACCTTATAGGGAGGGATGGGAAGTCCATCCTCGCCCATTTGTTTCTCGGGAGCATGTCGCATGATACGAACAACTCCCTCCACGATGTCATCGATGTAGGTGAAATCTCGCTGGCAATTGCCGTAATTGAAAATCTGGATGTCCTCCCCCTTTACCAACTTATTGGTGAAGCCAAAATAAGCCATATCTGGACGACCTGCAGGGCCATAAACAGTAAAGAAACGTAACCCCGTAGAGGGGATATTGTAGAGTTTGGAGTAGGCATGTGCCATGAGTTCGTTGCTTTTCTTAGTTGCAGCGTAGAGACTTACGGGATTGTCCACTTTGTCATCGGTTGAATACGGAACTTTTTTATTGCTGCCATACACGGACGATGAGGAAGCGTAAACAAGATGCTCTACTCTATGGTGGCGACAAACTTCAAGGATATTATAAAAACCGATGAGGTTGCTCTGAATATAAGCATCGGGATTGGTGATGCTATAACGAACTCCAGCTTGGGCGGCTAAGTTGACAACCAGTGCTATATCATTCTCCTTGAAAATATGTTCAACCGCTTCTTTATCAGCTATGGAAGCATGGACGAAAGCCCAGTCACGATTTAAAGCCTCAATCTCTTTTAGTCGTTCATACTTGATGTTAACATCGTAGTAGTCTGTGATACTATCAATACCGATAACTCTAATGTTTTCTACATCGTGAAAAAGTCGTTTTACAAGGTTGCTACCAATGAAACCTGCAGCACCAGTAACTAAAATTGTCTTTCCTTCAAGATTAACGTTTGCTTGTAACATAAAAAGCCTCTCTGCTCACACGGAGGGGAGATTTCCGGAGAGGTACGGTATTTATAAGTTCTACTTGTAAGTAGTCAATTTAGGACAAACCCTAAAGAGTAGGCACTTTTCAATGTCTACCACTATAGACTGGTAATAAAATGCTTAATAATTACTTGAGGTGGACTATATAAGTCCGATACTAGAAAAGGAAGGGGAGGAATAATCCCGACAGCCCTCAAAATATTAATAGCTCCATACCTAATTGATATGCAGCATAAGGGACGAGGGGGAGAAGGAACACGAATAGCCGTGAATTTACCATAAATTATACCACAATATTTTTTTGGGGGTAATTCGTAGACAATTTTATAAATTTCCAAAATTCTGTTGTTCCTCCATTACCAACTGGTTCAACATTGGTAATAGACTTCCTATCTTGCGACATCTTACTTTGTTATGGTAAAAGTTGATGTCGTCGAGGAGATCGTTGGCTAGGTCTTCGGGTAGGTCACCGCCGAAGCCTACAGCTACTATGCAGATGGAGGCTAGCTTGTGAGCTTCTTTGGCTAGACAGGGATCGCTGAAGAAGGCGCGGACGATTATGGGGAGACCATTGTATAGCACGTGGCAATAATGAAGCAACTCCTTGAACTCGGGCGATTCCGTTAGCCAGGCTTCTAGCATCTCCTCTTGATATAGACGGAGAAGAAGGAGCGATTCTTGCTTGGCTATCTTTCCACCTATAGAACTTGTCATTACCCAAAAGATGGCATGAGAGAGGATAATTCTTTCTTCTGAGGGGTGATAGTAGAAAAGGTCGTCTTCGGGATTCTGCTTTGATGGCAACATCTCTTCCAACTGGGCTATCATCTCCTCGCGAAAAGCCTTGTGCTTGTTGTTGGTCATTAGTTAGCAGTCAATTTATGGCATAGCCAATGGGTAGACACTTTTTGTGCCTACTTTGATTGTCTTGTGAAATTGTAACTACAGAATGATTATTTTGACTTTCAAGGGTACTTGAAGGTCTTGCTATACAAGGGGATTATGCGCTGCGCTTGGTTTTTGAACATTAATGACCATTAATCTGTCATTAATTCTTCGTTAATGCTTTTACCACTTACTCTGATTTGTAGAAGGGGACTGATTAAAGTCGACTGATTTGCTCGAGCGTGAGGCGAGTGTATTGTGCCACTTTTTCGGGAGATAAGCCATCGGATAGCATGGAACGGGCAGAGTC
>CAVFOF010000168.1:0-1876 GCA_963623895.1 bacterium | reverse complement strand
CCTTTCTCTATACCTTTCTCTATGCCTTCGGCTAAGCCCTGCTCATATTTTCCCTCTTGTAAGGTTTTCTCTGTGCGGATGACGTCCCAAATTTTGTCGTAGTAACGAAGTTCTTCTTCGGAGAAGGCGGATATCATTACTTCTTCGAGTGCTTTGTTTATTTGTGGATTGCTGAGTAATGCTTCAGGGGCTTCAGGGGTATGACGGTCTATCTCCGTGAGGAAACGAAGCCAAAGCACGGCCATACGCTTCTCGAGGATTGACTTGGGAGTGAACTTGGGAAGTTCGATGAAGGTGAAATGAAGTCCCTTGATTACTTTGTCGCTATATTTGTCGTGAACTATCTGATAGTTGTGGATGAACTCGGGCATACCTGGTTCAAAGATGTCGTTGACAAGGTTGAGCGAGTAGACGGGTTGGAGTTGTTCGTAGGTTTGGCTTTCCTTGGCTTGGGTGACATAGAGTTTTGAAGCATTGAAGAGCACACGCTGTTTAAACGCTGTGGTCCATTCCATCTGCATCTCCACACAGAACTTACGGCCGCACACGTCCTGACAAAGCACATCGACTATGGAGTTTTTGTGCTTGTAAAGTTCGGGAGCGAGTTCGTTGGGCAGATACTCTATGCTCTCTATCTGCTCGTCGTCGCTCAGAGGGAGCAGGGCATTAAGCAGGCTGATGAGCAAGTCGGGGTGCTTACCGAATACCTTTTTAAAGGTGAGGTCGTTCTTTGGGTCGAGATATTTCATGAGGAGGAATGGCTTTGGGCTACAAGAATTGTGGTTCTTGTATTCTGAACACGAACACTTTCATGAATTGTTTTCCACTAGGAGTTCGTATTCTCTAAAGTTTGCTCCACAAAAATACAACTTTTATTTCAGATTCAATAAAGGAGGTGACTTTTTTACAGCTCGGAGCGTGCGCTCTGACTTGCTTGGGGATTGAACATTAATGTCCATTAATCTATCGTTAATGCTTTTGCCACCTTGAATAGAAGGGGAGGGATGAACACGAATTATCGTGAATTGGCCATGAATTTAATCACGAATTATTCGTGGTGCTAACCTTTGAAAGATAGCAGTCTACGATTTCCGCCAAACCATCTTGTTGACAATGCTCACGTAGCTTTGGATGATTTTCACTACTTTGGTGCTGACGTTTTCATCCACATAGTCGGGTACAGGGATTCCATGTTGACCATCACGGCAGAGTTCAACGGCTGTGTCTACGGCTTGCAATAATGATTTCTCGTCAATTCCTGCGATGATAAAGTCGCCTTTATCAATGGCTTCGGGACGCTCTGTACTTGTGCGGATGCAGATGGCTGGGAAAGAATGGCCTACGCTGGTGAAGAATGAAGATTCTTCGGGAAGCGTTCCGCTATCACTCACTACGGCGAAGGCGTTCATCTGAAGGCAGTTGTAGTCGTGAAAGCCTAGTGGCTCATGCTGGATCACTCGTGGATCGAGTTGAAAACCTGAAGACGCAAGGTGGTTGCGGCTTCTGGGGTGGCATGAGTAGAGAATAGGCATATCGTACTTCTCTGCCATGTGGTTGATGGCATTGAAGAGGGAGAGGAAGTTCTTCTCTGTGTCAATATTCTCTTCGCGGTGAGCGGAGAGGAGGATGTATTTGCCTTTCTCTAAACCAAGGCGTTGGTGCACATCGCTGGCTTCTATCTCTGCAAGGTTATTGTGCAATACTTCTGCCATGGGGGAACCTGTAACGTAGGTGCGCTCTTTGGGCAATCCACAGTCGGCAAGGTATCTTCTTGCGTGCTCTGAGTAGGCCATGTTTACATCGCTGATGATGTCCACGATGCGGCGGTTGGTCTCTTCGGGCAAGCACTCGTCCTTGCAGCGGTTTCCTGCCTCCA
>CAVFOF010000167.1:0-5358 GCA_963623895.1 bacterium | reverse complement strand
AGATTGGAATGGACTGTGAAAACTAACGTCCTCAAGCGCATAGCGCATCATCTCTAAAAAAGATGTGAGTCCTTTTTGAACATTAGTGACCATTAATCTGACATTGATATTTTTTTATATATCCGTAGATGTTGGGAGTATAGTAGGTTGACAAGTGTAGCGTTTAGGGCTTTTAGGTCACTTGCGTATCTCAATTTTCTTTTGTAACTTTGCTTTGCATTTTTAGGAAAAAGCAGACTCGCATGAAATATCCTATCGGAGTAAAAGATTTTGAGCTGATTGTAAAAGGAGGCTACGTTTACGTTGATAAAACGCAGTTGGTTTACGATTTGGTGCACAATGGAATGATTTACCAAAGTGGCTACCTCACCATCAAGGGTCGGAATATGAATCTTGATTCGTATCTGCTAGATTTTCCTAACGATGAGGTGAGAAACGGATTCCTTATTATAGCGGCCGCCAATTATCTGAAGCCTAGCGAACCCACAGAAACATTTATTCTGCAAGTGATGAATGCGATGGGGATAGGCGATTGTAATCAGTTTGAAAAGTTACTCACGTCTTTCTTTGCTAGTATCCCCTATACGCAACGGCGCAAAAAGGATGAACGAGAAAAGGAACGCTATTTCCAATACACCTCTACCTCATTCTGCGCATGATAAGCTGCTTTACAGTCAACACGGAAAAGGAGCAAAGCGAAGGACGGGTGGATTGCATAGTTGAAAACCAAAAATATGCTTACATCTTCGAGTCTAAACGCAACGGATTGGCTGAGGAAACTCTTGTTCAGATAGAGACTAAAGGCTATGCTCGCGAATATGCTGCTGATGAGAGAACTATTCACCAAATAGGTTGCAATTTTTCCTTAATGACGGGGACTATTGATGGATGGAAAACGAAATAAGAAAACTGAAAAGGTTGGCTTAATTGTACATTCTTCGCAGAATAAAGGTTTAGGTAACTCAACGCATAAGCCACACCGAAAATACGTAACATACTGAAATGCATACACTTGACCCGAAACATATTCATATAGCCGACTATAACTACCCACTGCCCGACGAGCGTATCGCTAAATATCCAAAGCCAGTGCGCGACGAGTCGAAACTGCTGCTCTATCGTAGCGGTGAAATCACGGAAGATACGTTCTATAACTTGCCCCAATATATCAGTTCGGGCGAGTTGATGGTGTTTAACAACACGAAAGTTATACAGGCTCGCCTACACTTTCACAAAGCCACGGGAGCACTCATCGAGGTGTTCTGCTTAGAGCCTCATACACCCCACGATTATCAAGTGAACTTTTCCACCACCCGACGGGTGACGTGGACTTGCCTTATTGGCAACTTGAAAAAGTGGAAGGAAGGACGCTTGGAACGAGAAATCAACGTCAACGGCAAGCAAGTGACACTCACCGCTGAGCGTGTGGGCATTTGCGGCACGGGGCATGAGGTGGTGTTCGATTGGGGCGACGAGAACATTGCCTTCTCGGAGGTGCTCGAAGCCATTGGTGAACTGCCCATTCCGCCCTACTTGAACCGCGACACCGAAGCGAGCGATTTAAGCACGTACCAAACGGTATATAGCAAAATCAAAGGGTCGGTGGCTGCTCCCACGGCTGGCCTTCACTTCACTGACCGCGTGCTTCAAGCCCTCGACGAAAAAGGAGTGGAACGCAACGAAATTACTCTACATGTAGGGGCGGGCACGTTTAAACCCGTAAAGAGTGAGGAGATTGGCGGCCATGCCATGCATGCCGAGTGGATTGCCGTGAAGCGTGAGAGCATCGACCGCTTGCTTGCTCACCAAGGCCGCTGCTTGGCCGTGGGCACTACCTCCGTGCGCACGCTCGAGAGTCTATATTATATAGGTGTGTTGTTGCACCGTAATCCCAATATGCATCCCGACGACCTACACGTGCCGCAGTGGATGCCCTACGACTATGCCGCTTCGCCCGAAGCTAAACTTTCAACCATCGAAGCCTTGCAGGCTATTCGCCAATGGATGGAGCGCAACGAGCTACCCGTACTTCATGCCTCCACGCAAATCATCATCGCCCCAGGCTACGAATACCACGTGGTGAAGGGCATGGTGACCAACTTCCATCAGCCGCAATCGACCCTATTGCTGCTCGTCTCTGCCCTCATTGGCGAACGCTGGCATGAGGTGTATCGCTACGCTCTCGACCATGAGTTTCGCTTCTTGAGCTACGGCGATAGCTCGCTACTCATTCCCTAACACTCACTCTTCACTCTCGAAGAAAATGAACGAAGAACTCCTACCAATAGTAGATAGCAAGGGCAACGTCGTGGGGGATGCCCCACGCTCGGTGTGTCACAATGGTGAGAGCATGCTGCTGCACCCCGTAGTCCATTTACACGTGTTCAACTCAAAGGGCGAACTCTTCTTGCAGCATCGCCCTAGGTGGAAACACATTCAGCCCAATCGCTGGGACACCGCCGTGGGCGGCCACGTGGACTTTGGCGAGCGTATTGAAACTGCCTTGCACCGCGAGGTGAGCGAGGAGATTGGCCTCGAATGCTTTGAGCCGCATTTCTTGATGAAGTACGAACACCAATCGGAGATGGAGCGAGAGTTGGTCTACGTGTTCTACACTATAACCGATACTCAGCCTCGCCCCTCAGACGAACTCGACGGCGGACGCTTCTTTACGCTCAGCGAACTTAGCGAACGCATGGGACACGACTTCTTCACGCCCAACTTTGAGAGCGAATGGAGCAAAGTGAGCAAACTACTTAATTCAGAAATTATTCCTAACAACACAATATGAAACGTTTCTTACTTCTTGTGGCTAGCCTCTTCTTGGGGGCTACGAGTTATAGCAGCACGCAGTTGATGGCTCAGACTACAAACGATAAACTTACGCTAGAGCAGATTGCTGGCGGAAGCTATAACCCCCAATACATCTATGGCGTCAACCCCATGAAGGATGGCGAGAGTTATACGCAACTTTCAAGCGATGCTAAGCGAATCATCCGTCGCTCGTTTAAGACTGGGAAGGAACTAGAGGTGCTTTTCGACGTGGACGCTGCTCGTGGCCCAAAGAAACTGCAAACCATCGATGGCTACATCCTCTCGCCCGATGAGCGTCGCATCTTGCTCCGCACAGAGACGAAGCCCATCTATCGCCGTTCGTACACCGCCGTCTACTACATCTATGATGTGCAGAACAAAAAGTTTGAAGCCCTTAGTGAAGGAGGACCGCAGCAAATGCCCCTCTTCTCGCCCGATGGCAACAACATCGCCTTCGTGCGCGACAATAACCTCTTTCTCGTGAAACTGCTCTTCGGCAATGCCGAAAGTCAAATTACAAAGGATGGAAAATTTAACGAGGTAATCAATGGTTTGCCCGACTGGGTGAACGAAGAAGAATTCAGCACTAACTGCTCGTTCGACTTCTCCTCCGACAGTCAAATGCTGGCTTGGGTGCGCTACGATGAGAGCCAAGTGCCCATCTATAGCATCCAAGAATTCAAGGGAAGCAACCCCGCTCGTGAGGAATATGACGAATATCCAGGAGCCTACAACTACAAGTATCCCGTAGCAGGGGCTAAGAATAGCGACGTGAGTGTGTTGACCTTTGACATCAAGAATCGCGTGACTCGCACCTTGAAGCTCCCCCTCGATGCCGACGGCTACATCCCTCGCATCCACTTCACTTCCGACCCCGATAAGTTGGCCGTAGTGACCCTCAATCGTCATCAAGACCGCATGGACATCTACATGGCTAACCCCCGCAGCACGGAGTGTAAGCTCGCTGTGCGTGAGGAAAACACGAAGTACGTGCCAGAATCGGCCTACGGCAGCCTTAAGTTCTATGGCGACCATTTTGCCTACATCAGCGACCGCTCTGGCTACAAGCATCTTTATTGGTACAACCTCAACGGCAAATTAGAGCAGCAGATTACCAAGGGCAATTTCGACGTATCAGCCTTTTATGGCTACGATGCCACATCGGGTCGCTTCTACTACGCTTCACACGAAGAAAGTCCCTTGCGTACCGCTATCTACAGCATCGACAAGAGCGGAAAACAGCGCAAACTCTCTACGGAGGTGGGCACGAACTCGGCAACATTTAGTAGCACGATGAAGTATTTCCTCAACATCTACTCATCGGCTCAGCAGCCTCCCGTCACCACCCTGCGCGAGGCAAGCAACGGAAAGGTTATCTCCACCATGCTCGACAACCAAGAACTTAAGAACAAGGTGACCCCCTTGTTAGGCCAAAAGGAATTCTTTAGCTTCACCACATCGGAGGGTGTGCAGTTGAACGGCTGGATGATTAAGCCCCAAGGCTTTGATGCAAGCAAGAAATACCCCGTCATTATGTACCAATACTCAGGCCCTGGCTCGCAAGAGGTAACCGATTCGTGGAACATGGGATTCTATCCTGGAGGCGTATGGGAAAGCTACATGGCAAGCCAAGGTTTCATCTTTGCTTGTGTGGACGGACGCGGCACAGGAGCTCGCGGAGCCGACTTTGAGAAATGCACCTATCTTAACTTGGGCGACAAAGAGTCGAAAGATCAAGTGGAAGCTGCTCTCTATCTAGGTTCTCTGTCCTACGTAGACAAAGACCGTATTGGCATTTGGGGATGGAGCTTCGGTGGCTTCAACACGCTGATGTCGATGAGCGAAGGTCGCCCCGTGTTCCGAGCAGGCGTGGCTGTGGCTGCTCCGAGCAATTGGAAATACTACGACACCGTCTACACCGAACGCTACATGCGCACTCCCAAGGAGAACCCTACGGGTTATGCCGTCAACCCCATTCAGCGTGCCAACAACCTCAGCGGCGACTTGCTACTCATTCATGGCACAGCCGATGACAACGTACACTTCCGTAACTTTACCGAGGTGAGTGAAGCTTACGTGCAAGCGGGCAAGATGTATCGCCAACAGGTCTACACCAATCGCAACCACAGCATCTATGGTGGCAACACCAGGTTGCATCTTTTCCGCACTATCAGTAACTATTTTATAGAGAAGCTTAAGTAATCTACTTCAAGTTTGACAATGGTAAACGAACCAAACATAGACAATCTGTTCGAACAACTTCGCTCGATAAAGCGCACGTTGCGAGGAGTGATGAATGGGCCTGTGAGTGCCTCCATGCGCGACAAGGGACTTCGCTATAAGGTGATATTTGGGGTGGAACTGCCCCGACTGCAAGAGATTGCCTCCACCTTGCCTCATAGCTACGAACTCGCCGCAGCCTTGTGGAAAGAGGACATTCGCGAATGTCGACTCTTGGCGGGCATGCTGATGCCAAAGGAGCGAATGGACGAGGTACTGGCTAGCCTTTGGGTGGAACAAATGCACTATACCGAGGAGGCTGAG
>CAVFOF010000166.1:0-5383 GCA_963623895.1 bacterium | reverse complement strand
GTGCTGACATGGCCCTACACCTCACTAGCCCAAGCCAACAAGCACAAATGCATTTGCACACATCCCGATGCCGACCCACAGGGCTACTTCGTAATGAGAACGAAAAGTCTGAAGAAGCAGTCGGTAAAGGAACAGTGGAAGTTACTCGAAAAGGGTAGGAAAATGGCTCTCGATTCGTTCAAAATTAAAGGATCAAAAGCCTATGGTCTCGTGCTGCAAAAGGACTATGGTTTCCCTAAAGAAGTGGCCGATACCATCCAATGGTTTTAGTACATACACCCCATGATGATGAACCTACAAACCTATCAGTATCTACACAAGGATGCCCTTAGTTCCTTGGATTCACGCCAATTACTATCGGCTCTGCAGTCGTTGCAAGGCATGGCTGCTTCGCTTAAGCAGTATGCAATAAAAGAGGAGGTAGAAACGTTGTTCAGTTCCTACCAGATGATGCTCAACTATATGACCAAAGGAGCCAAAGACCCTCAACGGAGCAGTATGTATAGGGGATTCTACCGGCGAGCCTACGAGCTAGCCGATATTTTGGAACGGGTAGGGGAACTTTCCAACGATAGCTCTTTTTACACCACGAGTTTGCGCACCCTACAAAATCTCTATGGGGAACATTATGGTTAAATAGAGTTGTTGCAGAAAGAAGTTCCCATGCGAGACTTGTTCGATGCCGTGTGGCTTTGCCCTTATGAACTAGCGAGGAGGAAAAATTCATTAGTGAACAACTTAAAAGCGTTCAATTGGACGAAAACACGGAATGCCTACTGCTAAGTGCAACCACCTTGTCGGCCATTCGCTTCTTCGACGTTGCCAAGTATCACTTGTTGCTCAACCACATTCAAACTCAAAGCGAAAAGCTACGAGTAAGAGCCTTAGTGGGGTGGGCTTTTACCCACATTCTCCACTCCGACAGAGTAGCACTTTACCCCGAGTTGGAGTGGCAACTAGAGCAATTCGCAGGTTCTCAATCCTTTTTGAAAGTATTAGAACAACTGCAACTACAGCTATTCCTAAGCATCGAAACGAAAAAGATGGAGAAGAAACTGCAAGAACAGATTCTTCCGCATATGATGCAACACCTAAAAAAGAAATGAGGGAAGGACAACCCACTTTACGTGGTATACCTAAACGACGAATGGAACAAGAATGAGGAGGATTTGTCGAAATACCTAGGTGAACTGATAGACCTGCAACACCGACGAGCAGACATGTACATAAACAGTTTCCGAACACTAAAGCAGCGTTTCCCATTCTTCAACTCCGTCTGCAACTGGTTCTACCCCTTCACCTTGCATCACAAGGAACTTCCCAATTCCTCACACAACAACAGATTTCTTTCCATTTTGCTTAAAAAAGTGAACCTTTGCGACTCAGATAAGTACTCCTTCTGCCTGATGACCTCTCAACTGAACAAGGTTTCCGACTTTGAACAAATGGAGAAAGAGATGCTTAGCAAGATGCCCGAAATGGTCAATCTCGAAGAGGTAGTCAAGGACAAAGAGAAACTTTTCAAGGAGAAACTGCGCTTTTACGTGCAGGGGTTCTATCGCTTTAGCAACCTCCATCCTCACCACAATCAGTTCGTCAACCCTTTCCAACAGAATGTGCTTCTACTCGACTATCCACCCCTCAACGTCTTGGTGCAAGATTCCTCCATGCTAAAGAGGATGGCGGGCTTCCTATTCAAGGATAACGACCTAGCCATGGCTCAGAACCTACTCGAACGAATCAGTCCCGAAGAGATGACGGCCGACCTCAATCAAAAATTAGGTTATTGCCAGGAGAAAGCAAGGCAATACGAGCGAGCACAGGAGTGTTATGAACGAGCTAATCTGCTGCAAAGCAACTCGAAGTGGACGCTTCGTAGATTGGCCTATACGTGCTTGTTTCAGGGAAATACGCAAAGAGCATTAACGTTTTACAACGAGCTGGAACGCATTGATTCAGAGAGCGTGCATATAGCCCTTCACCAAGCAGAATGCTACATCCGAATGGAGCAGTATGAGAGTGCTTTCAAGTACTTATTTAAAGCTATTTATCTTGCCCCAACCTCGCTACAAGCGAAGCGTGCCTTAGCCTGGTGTTCGCTACTTACTCAGAAGTGGGAGCAAGCTGAGAAATATTATTCTGGCCTACTGAAAGACAACGAGGGCATGGCAACCGATTATCTTAATGCGGGGCACACCGCCTGGCTAAGCGGCAACGTAGCATTGGCCGTGGAACGCTACTCAAGAGCTAAAAGTCTGGCAAACGAGGAGGATAACGATTAGGGGGCAGACTTGCTTGCAAAGGATAAACAACTACTCCTCAATAACGGATTGACAGACAATGACCTCGCCATGATGGCCGACACCTTAGTATACATCGAACAAAAAGAACAAAACCAATGAGAGCATATTGGCCACTCCTATTAACTACCCTCAGCTTCAGCACGAGTCGTGCCGTGGCTGACGATAAAGCGAAGTTTAAGACCTACTTTGAATCATTCCTAAAACAACAACAGGAGGTTCTCCCAAAGAACGAGTCCATAAAACCAAAAGAACTATCGAACCTGCGTAAGCAAGTGTGGGCGGAATGGAAAGCAGCGAATGCGCAGTGCAACGATTGGAAGCTACCCAAGCTCGACAGCCTTGGCGTGGCATCCAGCAGTTGGGTCTTGCCAGATAGCTTAGAGCCATCGGCCACGCTACCTTTCTACTATGGTTGTAAGGGCAATAAAGCAGACGAGGGTTATCCTCTCTTTCTCTACCTACACGGGTCGGGATCAAAGCAGTACGAATGGAGCACAGGATTGGCCTTGGCCAAATGGTTCAACGACGGTCCTTCTGCCTACTTCATCCCACAGATACCCAACGAGGGAGAGTGGTATAGATGGTGGCAAAAGAGCAAACAGTTTGCTTGGGAACGCTTATTGATGCTAGCACTCTTGGCCGATGAAATCAATCCGAATCGGCTTTATGTGTTCGGTATCTCCGAGGGAGGATATGGCTCCCAACGCCTTGCCTCATACTATGCCGACTACTGGGCAGCAGCTGGCCCAATGGCTGGAGGAGAACCACTTAAAAACGCACCCGTAGAGAACTTGTACAATATCGGGTTTTCGTTCTTGACGGGGGCGAACGACCGCGGATTCTATCGAAACACGCTGACGCAATACACCAAGGAGGCTCTCGATAGCCTAGAACGCATCTACCCCTCGGCCTACCAACATCGCATCGAACTCATCCCCAATAAGCAGCACGCAATTGACTATCGGACCACCACACCGTGGTTGTCAAAATTCACCAGAAACGCTCATCCTCACCACTATATATGGGAGGACTTTGAGATGGATGGTGCACATAGAAAGGGCTTCTACAACCTAAAGGTTCTGCAACATCCCACACAATCGGAGCGTGCCCGCTACGAGGTGAATATCAGTAATAACGTGGTGGATATCGTGGTCGGTAGCGTAAATTATACCACCACGGAGAAGGACGTTGTCTATGGAATTGAAATGAAATTTAAACGCACTTACAATCAAACTACAGGAGGTTCCTTTTTGCTCTTCCTCGATGAGCATCTTGTAGATTTGAAAACTCCAGTGACGGTGAAGGTAAATGGGCGAGTGTTGTACAACAAAAAGTTGAAGTTGAACACTAACAATCTCTTACAATCCGTAACCACTTTCTACGATCCCGAGCGGTTGTATCCCGCTGCAGTTCGAATTGACTACTAATAAGAAATTCGCCCCATGATTATTATATTTCACGGAATAAAAATCGAATACAAGTACAAGTCCGTTAAATATCTGCGGCTTTCCGTAAAGCCCATTGACAACGTGCATTTATCCATTCCCCACGGCACTCTAACTGAAGAAGTATACAAATTCTTAGAGAAACAAAAGGAGTGGATAGAGGATTCTCTAAAGAAGTGGAAAAAAAGAAGCGAAGAGGCTCCTGAGGATCGTCCCAAATGCGAACACAATTTTGAAGATGGGGATGTTTAGGGATGTTTTCTACTTGTGGAGGAAGAAACTAACGCTTCAACAACGACTACAGGAAGGCAATGAGGGCGTAACAATTGAGATCGACGAACTCATACTTTCATCAAACAAGAGTTTGACCATTGACAAACGTCGTACTGCATTGAACAAACGGTATGCGGCTGAATTTCTACAAGTAGCTTGAGAATTCGTGGATAAATGTAGTGTTAGGATGAAAGAAATACCCCCACCTCCAATTGCACTAAAAGTATACAAATCGAGGTGGGGGTGTATAAACTTAAGACCTCGAATAATTACATTCAACTTTGAACTGGCATTCTATCCGAAGGAAAGCCTTGAGGAGGTGGTGGTGCACGAGCTGTGTCATCTGGAAGAGGCAATCCACAACAAACACTTTCATGAACTCATGCAATACTACTTGTCTGATTACAAAGAAAGATGAAACTCAAAGAGTATTCCAAATATCGCAACTTCTAGCATTGCTTGTATTTCACCTTACTATAGACTATCTCCATAATCTTATAAAGGTATCGTAGGCTCATCAGAGCGTACGACGAGGACACGTGATTTTCCCTTAGTGCACGGCGATGATCCTGCAATATATTCTTGTGGCTCTGCCATCCAGAACTTGAAACACCACCCGTGCGCATCGTAACAAAATCAAGGGGCAAATACTTCGTCTTTATCCGTTGAATATAGAGTAGACGGAGCAACAACTCAAAGTCTGCCGCCACTTTATAATCCGTTCTGAAATACCCATATTTCTCATAAATAACCCTCTTACAATAAAACGAAGGATGGGCAGGCATAAACCCTAAGCGCATCATCGGCCGACGAAAGAAACGCGATGAATAATAGCGCACGCCCCTAGTCAAGTCATCATCATTAATGTAGTGAACATCTCCATACAAGGCATCTATCAAAGGCTCTCGATTGAACGTCAGAGCCACCTTCTCCAGTATATCTTCTCGTGTAAAAAAGTCATCCGAATTGAGGATTCCAACCACATCACCAGTGGCTCTCTTAAACCCTTTATTCATCGCATCATACAATCCCCTGTCTGCCTCACGAATGTAAACCAACTTATCACCAAAACGAGAACGATAGTGCTCTACAATCTCAGGCGTGGCATCACTCGAATTGCCATCCACAATAATATACTCCACATTCGAATAGGTCTGTGCCAACACACTATCTAAAGTGTTGGGGAGCGTTTGAGCACTATTATAGGTGGCGGTGATAAGGCTGATTTTAAGTTCTGTCATAACTTTTTTGTATTTACAACTGCAAAGTTAGTAAGTAATTGTTAAAGAAAGGCCAAATTGAGCAAGAAGATATGGAGGTTGTGTAACTATTCAGCGGTAGGTGCATGACGAGGCCTCAAAC
>CAVFOF010000165.1:0-5396 GCA_963623895.1 bacterium | reverse complement strand
GACTGTAAATCTGCTGGCTTATGCCTTCGGTGGTTCGAATCCATCTTTGCCCACACAACGGCGCAGCTTTCAACATAGAAAGTTGCGCCGTTGTGTGTTAATATCAATATTATCCATTGGCAAGAAAAGTAAAGCATATAATATACAGAAAAAGAACAACTGCAAACCACACCCAAGGAAAGACAAACACGACCTACAATATAATGCACCCACACACGTTATACTCTATATGAAGATAAAACAATCACAACAGGCAATAATTCACCTAATCGCCCTACTCCTCATAGGCACGTGTAGTCTGCTGCAAGTCCAAGCGCAGAAACGCACACGAATATACGGCATTGTGAAAGATGCAGAAGGAAGCCCCATTGAACTTGTCACCGTGAGAGCAATGGGGCAAAATACCCTCACCGTGACCAACCTCAAAGGAGAGTATAGCCTATGGTGCAACTCGGCCGACACCGTGCGAGTGGTCTACTCCTTGATTGGCTACGAAACCCGCAAACGCTTGTTGCGGACACCAGCCGATTCCATCCGACTCGACGTGATGCTCCCCCCCTACTCGCCCGAGAACACCTCGCTAGGAACTGCAGTTGTGACGGGGCAAGGCCGACAAACCACGACCACCCAGCGCATAGCCAAACCCGACACCAAACTCACCCCATCTACCACTGGAAACGGGGTAGAAGAAATCATTGCCACACAAGCTGGTGTATCGACTCACAACGAACTTTCCTCACAATACAACGTACGCGGAGGATCGTTCGATGAGAATTGCGTGTACATTAACGGCATCGAGGTATATCGCCCCTTGTTGGTACGTTCGGGGCAACAAGAGGGGCTTTCCATCATCAACTCCGACATGGTGGAAAGCATCGCATTCTCCTCAGGCGGCTTTGAGGCCCGCTATGGTGACAAAATGTCGTCAGTGCTCGACATTACCTACAAACGCCCTGAGGCCTTCGAAGCCTCGATCCAAGCCTCCATGCTCGGTGCAGGCACCTACGTAGGATGGGGCAACAAGAAGGTGAGCCTCATGTCATCCGTGCGCTATAAGACCACGAGTTACCTACTAGGCTCAACCGACACCAATGGCGAATATCGCCCCAACTTCCTCGACTATCAAGCCGTCATTTCATGGCATCCAAACAATCGTTGGTCGTTCGACATGCTAGGAAATATATCGAACAATCACTACAACTTCGTTCCACACGACCGAGAAACAAAGTTCGGCACCATGTACGACTCTAAGACATTTAAGGTGTACTTCGATGGACAGGAGAAGGACTTCTTCAAAACACTGTTTGGAGCCGCCACACTCACCCGTAATTTCAGCTCCGAAACCTACTTGGCACTGCAATTCTCTACCTATTCCACACAAGAACACGAGACCTACGACATACAGGGACAATATTGGCTCAATGAGGCCACAAGCACCGAGCAATTAGGCGTTGGAACCTATTTGGAACATGCACGCAACCGACTGAGAGCCAGAGTGATGAACACAGGGCTACGCTTCCGCACAAAGTTTACTGGACATACCCTGCAAGCAGGATTTAATTGGACGCAAGAGCTGATACACGACAACTCACGCGAGTGGGAAATGCGCGACTCCATGGGCTACTCTCTACCCTATTCGCCCACCGAGTTGCGCCTCATCTATAGTTTGCGCTCGAAGGCCGACATCACCACCTCACGCTACTCGCTCTTTGCGCAGGATACATGGCGCAAACGTTTAAAAGCGGGATTAATCAACTTCACCTACGGCCTACGCCTAAGCTATTGGAACTGGAACAAAGAGATCATAGTTTCCCCACGCTTATCCGTGGGATTACTCCCCTCCTTCTCCGACCATTGTACCTTCCGCCTTGCCACGGGCTTCTATTACCAACCACCATTCTACAAAGAGCTAAAAGATACCACTCTGACCAACGGATTGGCCACCGTGCAACTGAACCGAAACATTAAGTCGCAACGCTCCATCCACTTCGTGCTAGGAGCTGACTACACGTTTAAGGTTGCTGACAGGCCGTTCAAGTTCACCGCCGAAGCCTACTACAAAGCACTTTCACATCTCATCCCTTACACGGTAGACAACGTACGCGTAGTCTATTACGGCCGAAACGAATCGTCGGGCTATGCCGCAGGCATCGACTTTAAGCTCTACGGGGAATTCGTGCCAGGAACCGACTCATGGCTCACCTTCTCACTGATGCGCACAAAGGAGAAGATTGGAGGAATATGGATACCCCGCCCCACCGACCAACTCTACAACGTATCACTCTATTTCACAGACTACTTCCCTGGCACTACCCGATGGCGATTTACGCTCAAAGCAGCCTTTGCCGATGGTTTACCTTTCGGCCCGCCACGAAGCGAAAAGTCCAAACAAACACTTCGAGCTCCAGCCTATAAACGCGTAGACATTGGCATGAGCTACCGCTTGCTACACAACGATGATCGCCACATTAAACGAGGCATGGGACGCTTCTTTAAGAACATCTGGTTGGGCATCGACTGCTTCAACCTACTGGGCATCGACAACGTCAACTCCTACTATTGGGTGACCGACATCACAAACACGCAATATGCCGTGCCCAACTATCTTACAGGGCGACAGCTGAACGCTCGCATCTCCTTCGATTTCTAAACCATACACACCTATAATAAAGCACCCATCTCTAAGTCAGACGAACCTAAAGATGGGTGCTTTGTAAGCATCCCATACAAGCCGTATTGTGTAAAAAACAAATAAGCCAAAGTCTGGGACACATGTATAACCCTGTGTCGGAAGTCTAATCAAATAAAACAGCTCAGATGGTAGAAACACGAAATTGGCTAGGAGTCATCCCAGTCAGCTTCTTAAAGTAACGAGTGAAGAAAGATTGGTCGGGAAAACGAAGTTGGTCGGCTATCTGCTGCAAACTATCGTTAGTAGTGGTGAGCCTTATCTTTATCTCTTGCACGCAATGGCAGTCGATAAAACTCTTCGCATTACGCCCCGTCTGATTACGCACAATCGACTGCAAATAGCGAGGGGTGATACACAGTTTCTCGGCATAGAAGCCCACCTCACGTTGGGTAGCTGCATACTGATGGACTAGCGAGATATACTTCATAAAATGCTCCTCCTGACTGCTTATATTCAGTCGTTTGAGTTGTTCAAAATTCTTCTTCGTACGGTCGTAAAGCTCCATTATAAAGCATTGCACCATATTCTTCGCTATCTGCAACCGATGCTCACCCACACTATTTAAGAGCGTGTGGCGAAGCCCCTTCATCAGGTGGTACAAAAAGTCGATATCCCGCTCTTCAGCCTCGGCCACGGGAAACTCCTTAAGAAAAGAAAAAAAGCTAGGCTCAAGATGAGAGGTCAACTCCTCAGCGACCTCACGAGAGAAGAAAATACACGACACCCGAAAGTCGTCAGAGCAGCATACCTGCCGCAAGTTACCTAAAGGAACAAGAAACAACATGCGATTGGGCGAAAGATCATAAGGAACAAAGTCAATCTCAATCTGAGCAGTGCCTGAATGCACAATAAACAATGCCGCCCTTTCCAACCGGATGGCATCGTTATTCGCACATGGGACTGGCGAACAAAGTACTACCTCTATCTCTTGCTTGCTTTCTTGCATAATTCAATAAACATTACTGATAAACCACGTCACCAAACGAGAAGCTCACTCAAGAGCCTTACCGTAACGCAGCCTCAAAATATAATGCAAAGTTAGTGAATATCTTCATTCTCAAACTGTCTGAACGCTCACAATTGCGTCCCATGCCCGACCTATAAATGAAAATTTCTTTTCCCATCACAATTAAGCATGCTGCACTTCATGAACATTCCACAATAAAATACGAAGAGCCACTTCTATTTCTAGAATATTACGTTATCTTTGCAGAAAATTTCCTACGAGAAAAATCTACGATTACACCAAACAACTGACACTCTATGACAATTACTGAGTATACCATCTACACTTGTTGCGTTACCATTATGGTATTGCTCGGCATGATGTTGCTATTTCTAAAGTCCAAGGGGCAGGGCGATGAATATAAGAGTACGAAAAGGCATTTGGCTGCTAGCCTTTTTTTCTATGCCCTAGTATTCATTGAATGCTTGTTTTTCGGTATAGTACACAACAACACCTTCGTAGTCAACTGCTACATAGCTCCATTCTACTACTATTTCGCCTATTACCTCTTCACACGCGCCGTGAGAAAGATGCTGCATGCCCCCCGCATGCCCGAGTGGAAACGAATCATGCTCTCCGTTCCCCTAATTGGCGTAGGAGTAGGTAGCTACTTGGTCTACCTCTTCGCCTACTATCAAAGGGAAGCTTCCTTATCGAGCTACCTCCTCTACGTGCAAACAGCCATTGCAAGAGACCTGAGTTTCGTGATCTATGCACTGGCTCTCATCGGACACATATACCTAGCAACAAGCGTGTTTCTTTATAGCCAACGCTTCAAGATCAACTTGGACAACTACTTTGCAGAGAACACACTGATGGACAACGTGAAATCAAGATACAGATGGCTCGTAGTGGGCGGCTACATTGTGCTCTGCCTCACAAGTGTGTTCAACCTATTTCTCTCCGCATTCGAATACCATATAGCTAAACACTCCAACCACTTTCAAAACGGATATCTACTGATAGCCGTGGCCACTACCGCCATGTTAATGGCTTACTCGGTCATCGTGTTCAACACCGAATACTATTACGACAAGACATCCAACGCCTTCGACCCCAACAGCAGCGACGTAAGCCCAGTAGCATTCATTGAGAACGTGGCCACCTCTCTGATGGGAAACTTGCGCCCCAACAAACAAGAGGATATAAACGAGGAGAACGAAGACAACACGACCGACAAAGAGAACGTAAAACAAAAGCTAGAGGAGTGGCAAAACACTCGTCCCTATCCTTTTCTATCAGAAGGATTGTGCCTTACAGATCTCGCCAACACCATCGAGGTGAGCGAACGCACATTGTCCGACTTCTTAAACCACAACCTTCACCTAAGCTTCAATAGCTACATCAACGGGCTACGCATTGAATACGTAAAACAAGAATTGCTAACCAACGAAGAACAAAACATCTCGGACCTCGCCTACAAAGCGGGATTCAACGATGCTTCCGCTTTAATAAAGGTGTTCAAACGATACGAAGGAATTACCCCTGGACGATACCGTGAACAAAACGCAAAGGGAGCTAGCGCATAGCACTTAGCCCTTTCGCCACTTAGCTAGAAAACCTAGCCTGAATTATTTATAGAAACAAAAAGAAGAAGCGTTTTTCTTTGCCGTCTAGGCAAAAACTAGTACCTTTATAGTGTTGCCTTAAATTAGCAGAATCAAGTGTGTTATTAAAATGCAAGTCGTTGGATAACAA
>CAVFOF010000164.1:0-5457 GCA_963623895.1 bacterium | reverse complement strand
CGCGTCGCCCCCAATTTTGGGGTTATTTTTGTAGAGAACCTGAGTAAATAGACGAGAGAATACTATTCTGACCAATATCCCTTCATCCTCCGTCTTATTACAAGAATTAGAGCGAGGATTCCCTAAAGGAAGCCTCGCTCTAATATATTTTGCCTCGTAAGGAGGTTGTAATTTATGGCTTAGAACATGTAGCTAACGCCTACGTTAAAGTTCCAGTTCTTGGATGAAGTGTCGTCTGAAATGTTTACAAAACCGTGGTCGTAGCCCAAGTGGATTTGGAACTGGCTAAACTCGATACCAGCGCGTACACCCCAACCTGCATCAAAGCGTTTCATTCCAGGATCGTCCTCGCCATTGTCGAAGTAGTCGCTGCTTTGTTCTATATCTATAATGCCAGCGTTGGCTGAGGCTTTGACCTTACCCAAAATGCCTACTGCAACATAAGGACCAGTTTCGGCGAAGAGAGAAATATTGTCGCCTACGAAGTAGCGTCCACCTACGTGGATAGGAAGTTTCAAGTAGCTAGGATTGCATTTAGCTGTAAGCTCAATACCTTGCATCTGAGTGGCATAGGAGCAACCTTGCATTGACCACAAAAGACCAATGTTGCCATAGAAATTCTTGCTAAAGTTGTATTCGCCACGAATGCCCGCATTAAAGCCCAGTTTGCTATCTGCCTTCAAATCAGTTACGTTGCTCAAATTCATGCCAGCAGTAACGCCAAAGCGGAAACCTTTCTCTTGAGCCGAAGCAGTGAGTGCGGTAGAAGCAAGTGCAGCACCGAAAAGCAAAGTTTTAAGTTTCATTTTAAAGTAGTTAGGGTTAATTAGAAAATGTATTACTTGTGTGGATGAGTGTCCACACAATATCGGTTTACGTTGGCAAAGGTATAACTTTTTAAAGGTATGGGCACAAACAAATGCTTAAAATTACAAACAATCCGAAGAATTGAATAAAAACGTTATAGGATGGCTCTAATAATGCCCCACGAAATGAGTCGTTGGTAATTTTAGAACCATCCTATAGGTGAAGAAGGTTGTCTCGCAAACGAGACTCTATTAAGGGAGGTATTTTATAGCCCCCTCCCTAAAGCTAGTAAACTTCCACGTAGTTGGCTAAACGCTTAGCCTTGTCACGGAGTTGGTCGAGGTCAGCATCAAGCGGTGCATTGCACACCACCACGCCCATGCGGCGATTCTTTCGTGCGGTGGGTTTGCCAAAGATGCGGATGTCGGCATCTTCCTCGCAGGTTTGCTCCAAACCCTTGTATTGAGGTTGCTCGCTAGTTTCAATGCCTGAAAGAATGACTGCACTAGCACCAATGCGCATTTGCTTGATGCAGGGGATGGGCAGGCCCAGTACGGCACGGAGATGCAACTCAAACTCGTTGAAATTTTGCGTGCCAGCCAGCGTGACCATTCCCGTGTCGTGCGGACGCGGCGAAAGTTCGGAGAAGTAGACCCCATCCTTATGGCTTAGGAAGAACTCTACGCCCCAAATGCCTGCTCCAGTGAGGGCTGCGGTCACTTTTTCGGCCATGCGCTCGGCCTCGGCCAAATGCTTGGGAGCAATGTGAGCGGGTTGGAAGCTTTCACGATAGTCGCCTCCTTTTTGTACGTGGCCAATGGGCGGGCAGAATAGCGTGGGGCCATCCTTTTGGGTAACAGTGAGTAGCGTAATCTCACTGTCGAAATGGATAAACTCCTCAATTATTACTTCTTGGATATCGCCTCGGCTTCCTTCCATGGCATATTCCCAAGCGTGTTGCAACTCTTCGGCGGTGCGTACTAACGACTGGCCTTTGCCCGATGAGGACATCAAGGGTTTCACTATGCAGGGGAAGCCTATTTCCAGAGAATGGGCTTTCAGTTCGTCGTAGGAGGTGGCATAGAAATATTTGGCGGTTTTTAGTCCGAGCTCTTTAGCTGCTAGGTCGCGGATGGCCTTGCGGTTCATCGTGATGTTGACGGCACGAGCCGAGGGAACTACTTGTATGCCTTCTTGCTCAAAGTGGTAAAGCCGCTCGGTGCGAATTGCTTCAATCTCTGGCACGATGAGGTCGGGCTGGTGCTTTTCAACGGCGCGTTCCAAAGCCTCTCCATCAAGCATAGAGAAGACTTCACATTCGTCGGCCACTTGCATGGCTGGAGCACCAGCGTAAGCATCGCAAGCAATGACGTGTTGACCTAAACGTTGGGCGGCAATGGTAAATTCCTTACCTAGTTCGCCTGAACCAAGAAGCAATATCTTTTTCATAATTAGTATATAGGTGTGAGTTTTTGAGGGGGGGGAAGACAATTCCCTTACGTTTTTGCAAAGTTACGTTTTTCCTTGCAGTTTTTCCCCATCATTTCACCGAAACTTTCAGCCTATTTTCTCGTCGAACTGCGTATGAATGAGCTAATCGAATGGTTCATCTTCTCGTCGAACCGCGTATGAATGAACTAATCGAATGGTTCATCACAGAAACTCATAAAAAAGAGCTACGCTCCAATCAGTAAGAGGCTGACCGAAGCGTAGCTTTATTTGAGGGTAAGCGTGTGTTGTCTGTAGGTGTTTCAGACAACGGCTTTCTTAATTATTACATGCCGTATCCAAAGCTGCTGATGTAGTTGTAGAACACACCACCGATGCCGAAGATTAACACACCGAGTGTGCAGAGAGCCAAGGCAAGGCGTGAGTAGCCGTCGCTCTTGAACGTGGCGATGGGGCTTTCGTTAGCATTGATGTACATAGCTTTTACAATGAGCAGATAGTAGTAGAGCGAGATCACCGTGTTGGCCAATGCAATGAACACTAGCAAGGGATAGCCAGCCTTGAAGGCAGCCATGAACACGAAGAACTTGCTGAAGAAACCTGCAAACGGAGGAATACCTGCCAAAGAGAACAAGCAGAGCGTCATGAGGAACGCAAGCTTGGGGTTTGACTGATAAAGGCCGTTGTAGTCGCTAATGTTGATTTTACCACTATTCTCCTCTACCGTTGTCATCACGGCAAATGCACCGAGATTCGACACCATATAGACCAAGAGGTAGAACACCAAAGCCGACATGCCTTGAGCCGTGCCGTCCATCAATGCAAGCACGAGGTAACCGGCTTGAGAGATGGCGGAGAAGGCCATGAAGCGCTTCAAGTTGTTCTGACGGATGGCGAAGAGGTTGGCAATGGTGATAGAGGCTACGATAATCCAGTACATGCCTGTGTTCCAGCTATAGAACAACTCGCTCTGGGCAAAGGCCTTCATCAACACGGTCATCAACACGAAGGCGGCTGAGCCTTTGGAGATGACACTGAGGTAGGCCGTTACCGAGGTGGGAGCACCTTCGTAAGTGTCGGCCGTCCAAAGGTGGAAGGGCACGAGCGAAATCTTGAAGCCCATACCAGTGAGGAAGAGCACCAAGCCAAGGATGTTGAGCAAGGAACCATCGAGCTGAGCACCGATGGAGCTGAAGTAGAGCGTGCCAGTGGCACCGTAGATGAGCGAAACGCCATAGAGCAAGAGGGCACTTGAGAAAAGGGCGAGCAAGATGAACTTGGCACCTGCTTCGGCGCTCTCGAAACGCTTCTTGTCGAAGGCTACGAGTGCCGTAACGGGCACGGAAGCCAACTCTAAACCGATGAAGAACATCAGGAAGTGGCCGCTCGAAATCATGAAGTACATGCCTAGCAGGGTGAACAGTGTGAGCATGTAAAACTCACCTTGCTTCACAAGGTTCTCCTCGCGAGAAAGCCATTTGTGAGCCATTAGGAACACAATGATGGTGCCAGCATTGAGCACGCTCTTCATAATGGTCATCATGGGAGTGTACTGATACATGCCACCAAAGGCCTCGCACGAAGTGCTGCCGCAACAAGGCAACAGGTTGAGCACTGTGTGAACCGCTAGCAACACTACGGGTAAGCAGGTGTTGTAAACTCCTTTCCCGCTCTTCTTATCAGGACACATAAAGAGGTCGGCAATAAACAGGATGAGAATCACTGCCAAAAGCGAGAGCTCTTCGTGCATATAGAGAAATTGAGAATAATCCATTGATTAATAGAGTTTGTAATGTGATTAAAGGAAAGGATTGCTGCTGCTTACGGTGACGGCTGCTGAGTGGATGTGGTCTACGATGGGAGCCACGCCCGTCTCAATCATGTTGCTCACCCAAAGCGGAGCGAGGCCAAGGCCTGCTACGGCAAGGATAAGGCAGATTACAGCAAAACGCTCGTCCCAAGTGGCATCGGTGAGCTTGAGGTGATGCTCGTTGGTGCAAGTGCCATAGAGAATTTTACCTACTACACGAAGAATGTAGACTGCGGTGATAACGATGGAGCAGCAAGCGGCGATGGTGAGCACGCGGTGGAAGGTGTCGGCATTCTGGAATGAACCTACGAAGATAGTCATTTCAGCAATGAAGCCTGAGAAACCTGGCAAACCTAAGTTGGCCAAACCAGCAATGATGTAGCCTACCGAAAGGAAGGGCATGATGCGCATAAGGCCATTGAGCTCGCGAATGTCGCGGGTGTGAGTGCGGCCATAAATCATACCAATCAAAGCGAAGAAGAGGGCGGTCATCAAACCGTGGCTCAACATCTGAAGCACTGCACCGGTGCAAGCCGTGGTGTTGAGCATGAGGATGGCGAAAAGCACCATGCCGCAGTGTGACACCGAGCTATAGGCGTTGATATACTTCAAGTCGGTCTGTACGCAAGCTGAGAAGGCACCGTAAACCACGGAGATGCCAGTGAGGATGAGGAAAATCCAACTAAGCTCGTTGGCAGCCTCGGGCATGAGGTACATGGCAATGCGGAAGCAGCCGTAACCACCCAACTTCATCAACACACCTGCGTGGAGCATTGATACGGCCGTGGGGGCTGAAGCGTGACCATCGGGCGACCATGTGTGGAAGGGAAACAAAGCACCTAACACACCGAAGCCAATGAACGTCAGGGGAAACCAAATGCACTGCTGTGCGAAGGGAATGGCGTGGGCACCATTGGTGTGGTTGGCTATCTCAACGATGTTCATCGTTTGACCACCTGCACCATAGAAGATGCCGAAGATGCCGCACATCAAGAAGGCTGAACCACCCATCAACATGAGGGTCAACTTCATAGCAGCATATTCCTTCTTACCGCTACCCCACACACCAATCAAGAGGTACATAGGGATGAGGGCTATTTCGTAGAACATGAACATGGCGAACATATCTACCGAAATGAAGAAACCGAACACACCGAGGCTCAGCAGCGTGAACCATAGGAAGTATTCCTTGGTGAGGGGCTTGAGCTGCCAAGAGGCAAACGTACCCGTAAACACAATTACTGCCGAAAGCAGCAACATGGCTACGGAAATGCCGTCTACACCAACCGAATATTTAATGTGAAGGGGCGTGATCCAATCGAAAGAGGCTGTGAAGAGCATCTCGGCATCGGCTCCTTGAGCACGGGCGTCAAGGAACTCGAACACAAGAT
>CAVFOF010000163.1:0-5459 GCA_963623895.1 bacterium | reverse complement strand
CAAGGCATTCGCCACCAACTTCAACCCCGAAATCAACATCCGCGAGATTACTCAAAAGGGTCTCTATTGGGAGAACGGACAATGGGTGGAAACCGAGCCGCTCGAAATTCACCAACCGCTCAACTATCCCAACATCGGCCCGAAAGAGAGCTACTTGCTCCACCACGAAGAGATTGAGAGCCTCGTGAAGAATTATCCCACCATTAAGCGTGCCCGCTTCTGGATGACCTTCGGCCAGGAATACCTCACTCACCTCCGCGTAATTCAGAACATCGGTATGGACTCCATCAAACCCATCAACTATCAGGGCATGGAGATTGTGCCCTTGCAATTCCTCAAGGCCGTGCTGCCCAACCCGCAAGATTTGGGTGAGAACTACGAAGGCGAAACTAGCATCGGTTGCCGCATCCGTGGTTTGAAAGATGGTAAGGAACACACCTACTACGTCTACAATAACTGCTCCCACCAAGCTGCTTATGAAGAAACGGGCATGCAAGGCGTGAGCTACACCACTGGTGTTCCCGCTTGCATCGGTGCTCGCATGTTTATGCTTGGCCTATGGAAGAAGCCTGGTGTGTGGAATGTGGAAGAGTTCGACCCCGATCCCTTCATGGACGAACTCAACAAGCAAGGTCTGCCTTGGCACGAAGAGTTCGACGGTGACCTCGAATTATAATCCCCTTCGAAAAGGTTGGCGCAGTGCATCGTAGCATGCTCCTGCCAACCACCAACCATCCACTTCCTCCGTTTGTGTGCTTCTAAGCGCATAGGCGGAAGAGGTGGCTTTTGCTTTTTACTCATAAGTAACGGGTCAAAATAATCTTTATATTTACCACCCAATGTGGAATCTAACGACAATGCAATGTGAAATCTAACGACAATGACTGACAACGGGGGACAATAGGCTTCGCCCTTGAAGAAACCTCGTGTGTCTTGTCAAGACAAGAGATTGTCTTCTATTGTCAACTATTGTCGTAAAAAAAACTCTCCTTCGCAATAGTAAGGCTTTCATCTAGGAAAGTCCTTAAAGAGTAGTATTTGTCGTTTGACACTGTTGTAGTATTTATAAAGTTATTTCTGAACATATACTTACACAATGAAGAAGTATCTTATCCTTCCCCTCCTTTGCCTCTGCTCTTTTCCCTATTTGCAAGCGCAACAGACCATGCGCTCTGAAAGCACCGCACGCACTGCGGCCAAACTTTGGTTGGCAAACCATCGCGCACAAACGCTCGGTCAAGTTGCAAGCGTTGACACCGCCTTGCAATGCGACACTCTCAACATGGCCTGGTGCTACCGCTCGGCCAACCAGTTTGTGGTGATAAGCAAAGATGAAAAAGTCCCCGCAGTCATTGGCTACGGAGCCTCGCCCACGTCTTCGGCTGCGGCTCTGCCCGAGGCACTCAAAGCTTTGCTCAACCAAACAACATTGAGCAGAAACATCGCCACTTATCCCCCCAAAGGGGCGGACTGGAAAGTAACTTCTCCTTTGCTCAAATCGCACCACGGCTTTTGGAGCCCCTACAACGACCTTTGCCCTTATTACACTGATGCAGAGGGCAACACTTCCTCCGCTCGCTGCGTGGCTGGCTGCGTGGCCATTGCTATGGAACAAATTCTGGCTTATTACAAACGCACCTACACCTTGCAGCAAACCCTAGAGGGCTGGACTACCGACCATTACAAAATTGACCATATCCCGAAGGGCACACAGGTGGATGCCTCTAAGATTTGTGAGGTGTACAACACGGGAAGCGAGACCAAGGAACAAGAACAAGCCGTGGCACAACTAATGTACTACCTCGGTGTGGCAGCCCACATGAATTGGGGATTGAGTGCTAGCGGCACAAGCACCACCAAACTCTTTGCCAACTTGCCTTCTGCTTTTGGCTTGAAGTATGCTAAATACCTCGACAGCTACTGCTACACGCCTGCCGACTTTTGGAACATCTTGGCCAACGAAATCATGGCACAACGCCCCGTCTACCTCTCGGCAAGCAGCAAAACACTCGAGGGACATGCCTTTGTGCTCGACGGTATTGATGCCGATGGGCTATTCCACGTAAACTGGGGCTATGATGCTTACGATGGCTATTTCCGGCTCGACGTGTTGCAATTGCGCCAACCTGCCGACGAGCGCAACGAATGGGTAGACGATGGCTTCAACTGCAACTACGAGGCCATTGCTGTTTGCCCCGACGAAGCCACCAACCCTGCTTGGATAGAACCAACGGAACGTACGGGAGCGGAAGTGGCCGTGGATAGCATCTGGGCTTTACAAGAACCCTCGTCGCAATGTTACACCTCGCTACGCATGGCTGTGCGCAACACTACCGACAAGGCTATTACCACCCCCTTGGCCTTGCTCACCTATGAGCCTAACGATACCATCTCCTCCGACGAGAGGGAATATGCCGTGGCGGCTCTCACGGGCTGCACCCTCGAGCCTTATCAGTGTGACACGTTGCAACTGCTAGTGCAATTCACCCAAAACGGCAATCTTTGTCTTGCTGTCACTCCTACCGACGAAGAGAGTTTGATTTACACCCAACCCATCAACGTAAGCAACGAGGGCAGCAGCGAGATGGTTTGCAATGAACCGCAGACTACCTTTATTGATTCTTGCGGGGTGAGCATCATTCAACCATTGAGCAACTCTTCAGTCACAGAGCGTGCAGCCAACATCGTGACGTTTAATCTGCTCGACAACGCCACCAATCAGGATGTGGAGAAGAGCTTCGAACTCTTCCTCACGGCTCACTCTGACACCACACTCACGGCCTCGTTCCGCCACTTACAACCCGGCCGCAGCTACACTTGCCGCATCCGCCTCGGCGGAAACACGCTGCAATCAACAACCTTTACCTTACCTGGCGTTGATGGTGTCGAGGTGATTGAGCAACACAGCGAAAAACCTTCTGCTCACTACTACAACCTCGAGGGTAAGGCTTTACCCCTCTCTCGTCATCAGGGCGTAGTGATTGAGCAGCGAGGCCAACAAATACGAAAGAAACTGAAAAGATAAGCATGCTAAAGAAATCACACATACAAACGCTCCTCGTGTCGACCACCGACAATGGCGAGGATATCATTCGCTCTGAAGCGCAAGGTGGTTGCCTCATTGAGGAGAACGGACTCATGCTGCGCTATGCTGAAAAGGACAATCAAGGCACCGCCTCGCTGCTCTTAACCGATGGCCTAGCCGACTTGAAGCGCCACGGCAGCACGCAGTCGCGCATGACTTTCGTGGAAGGCAAACTCCTTCCTTGCCATTACGTCACACCCAATGGTCCGCTCGACTTTAGCCTCTACACTCATCAAGTTACGCTCCACGTCAATGCTACTGGCGGACGTTTTCAAGCTCGTTACACGTTCCTTGCTGCTGGCAAGCAAGTGGCCGACAACGTGCTCACCGTGGAATGGACCTTCATGAATTAACTCATTCTACAACTCCTTCTTCTCTTATCAGCACATCATTCCCCATAATTTGCAACAAAACACCTTATTCGTCAGAAAAAGTGTAGTCTTTGTGCGATTATTCGTTAGATAAAGTGTAGTATGTCTGTAATTATTCGTCAGAAAAAGTGTAACTTTGCGATGAATATTCATTAGAAAAAGTGTAATTGCATGAAAAGGCATATCTATAGTAAACTATTGGAATGGAAAAATAATCCATCTCATAAGCCACTGATAATCAACGGAGCAAGACAAGTTGGTAAAACATATATACTAAAGGCATTTGGTAAGAACGAATACCAAAGCATAGTTTACTTTAGTTTAGATCGAGACCGCAAGGCCATCGAACTGTTTGAAACGGGAGGCTCTACCTCCGACTTGCTTCTTTCGCTTTCGGCCATAAGTGGTGTAGATATAAAGCCAGAAGAAACACTCGTGGTGCTTGATGAAATACAGGCATGCCCGAAAGCACTAGAATCGCTGAAGTACTTCTGCGAAGACTCACCGAGTGTGCATATTGTTGTAGCGGGGTCGCTATTAGGGCTTGCCATGCACAGCGGTATTTCTTGGCCTGTGGGCAAGGTAGATGAGTTGCGACTATATCCTATGACGTTTGCAGAATTTCTTGCCGCAACGGGACACGAACGGATGTTGACGCTGCTTGAAGAAAAGCGATGGGCAGCCATCGGCATGATACATCAAGAGTACATCTCGCTTCTACGACAATATTATTATGTGGGCGGAATGCCAGCAGCAGTTCTAGCTTTTACGGAGGGAAGAGGATTGAACGAGGTGCGTCGCATTCAGCTACAAATTATAAGCGATTACAAGCGTGATTTCTCTAAGCATGCCCCAAAGCACGAAGTGCCTCGCATCAATATGGTGTGGGAAAGCGTGCCTGCGCAGTTAGCAAAAGAGAACAAGAAGTTTGTTTATGGAGTTTTAAAGAAAAGCGCACGTGCCGCAGAATTTGAAATAGCTATACAATGGTTAATAGACGCTGGATTGGTGTATAAAGTGCAGCGAATCAATTCTGCTCGAATGCCACTGAAATTTTACGAAGATCTTACCGCTTTTAAACTTTTCATGCTCGATGTAGGCCTGATGGGAGCCATGGCCAATACCTCAGCCGAATTGATGCTCATAGGCAACGGCGTGTTTTCGGAATATAAAGGGGCTTTTACCGAACTGTACGTGTTTACCCAATTGAAAGTGCTAGAGCTACCACTCTATTATCATAGTGTAAATAATTCTACAATAGAAATTGACTTTCTCACGGAACACAATAATCAAGTTATCCCTATAGAAGTGAAAGCCGAAGTAAATGTGAAAGCGAAGTCGCTGCGCACGTTTCTATCAAATAATCCACAGTTGCAAGCTCTACGTTTCTCTATGCTTCCCTACGATAAGCAAGAGTCGATTACTAATGTGCCGCTTTATGCCGTAGGTGCTGCATTACGAGATGTGACTATAAGCTAAAAGTTTTCGTACCTTTGCAAAAGAACAAACGATAGTTTCTGCAATCCTTCCTTCTTCACTCATCCAACCCTTAATCACCCTTTATGTCAGAATTTCCCAAATGGCTCTTAGCCCTTGCAGGCATTAGTCTTCTTCCCCTCCTAGCTTGCCCCTTGTTCCTTTTCGGAGGCCAGCCCTTTGGCACGAGTAGCCACAGCTTTGTGCGCTTCCTTCTATATATCGCCACTCAGCTTTTGTGGCTTTTGCCCATTGCTGGCTTCTTTCTTAGCCTCGACTCTTGGCGGCGGGGTTTCTATAAGCGCAGTGTGATTATCTCCTTAGCAAGTGCCGCTCTCAGCATACTCAGTTTTGTTCTCGTATTGAGTTGAGTTTTACTCGAATGTCAGCTACATCCCAATAATACAAAGGAAACCTCAGCTTGGACATAGGGGAATGCTTGTGTTTCGCTTTTTTTGAACATTAATGTCTGATTGATGGACATTAATGTTTAGAAACCTTGGAAATGGCGTAGTATGGTCTAGGAC